>NZ_LZXX01000090.1:0-533403 GCF_001729305.1 Burkholderia sp. A2
CGCGGCGGCGATCGCGACGCCGCTCACCGGCTGGCTGTCCGATCGGCTGAGCGTGAAGCGGCTGCTGATCGTGTCGATCGCGGGCTTCACGGTGGCGTCGGCGCTGTGCGGGCTGTCGGAGACGCTCGTGCAGATCGTCGGCGCGCGATTGCTGCAAGGCGTGTTCGGCGCCGCGCTGGTGCCGCTGTCGCAGTCGATCCTGCTCGACATCAACCCGCGCGAGAAACAGGGCCAGGCGATGGCGATCTGGGGGATGGGCGTGATGGTCGGCCCGATCCTCGGCCCGACGCTCGGCGGCTGGCTCACCGACAGCTACAACTGGCGCTGGGTGTTCTTCATCAACGTGCCGATCGGCGCGTTCGCGCTCGCCGGCGTGATGACCTTCCTGCCAGGGCGCCCGCCGCGTCCGCACGTGAAATTCGACGCATTCGGCTTCGCGACGCTCGCGCTCGCGATCGGCGCATTCCAGGCGATGCTCGACCGCGGCGAACAGCTCGACTGGTTCGGCTCATACGAGATCCGCATCGAGGCGCTCGTCGCGGCGCTCGGCTTCGCGTTCTTCCTCGTGCATACGGCGACCGTCGGCAAGGCGTCGTTCTTCAAGTCGGAACTGCTGCGCGACCCGAATTTCGCGACCGGCACGCTGTTCATCTTCGTGGTAGGCGCGGTGCTGTACGCGACCCGCGCGCTGCTGCCGCCGATGCTGCAGAACCTGATGGGCTACCCGGTCGCGACGACGGGCCTCGTCACCGCGCCGAGCGGCGCCGGCACGATGATCGCGATGCTGTTCGTCGGACGATTGTTGAAATACGTGGACGCGCGAACGTTGCTGTTCGCCGGGCTGGCGATTTCCGCGCTCGCGCTGTGGCAGATGATGCAGTACACGATCGTGCTGTCCGAGGCGGACATCGTGTGGCCCGGCGTGATCCAGGGCTTCGGCCTCGGGCTCGTGTTCGTGCCGCTGAGCGCGCTGTCGTTCTCGACGCTGCCGCCCGAGCTGCGCGCGGACGGCACGGCCACCTACAGCCTGATGCGCAACATCGGCAGCAGTATCGGCATCTCGATCGTGCAGACGCTGATGACGCGCAATACGCAGGTCGCGCATGCCGACCTCGCGACCCACATCACGCCGTTCAACCCCGCCGTGCAGGCGCTGGCCGGCAGCCGCGTCGACATCGCGCTGCTCGACCGCACGATCAACCAGCAGGCGACGATGATCGCGTACCTGAACGACTTCAAGCTGATGTTCGTCGCGACGCTGCTGATGGTCCCGCTGTTGCTGCTGATCCGCCCGCCGCAGAAAGCGGCGAGCGTCGACGTCGCGCATGCGGCGATGGACTGACGACGCGAGGGAGAGGCGAAGGACGTGCGCACGACGCACGCCCGTCGCGGGCCGATACGTCAGGCCTTCATCGAGCCGGTGCGCACGTAGCGCTCGTGCCACGACAGCGCCTCGGCGAGCAGATGCGGCGTGTGCTTGCCGAAGCTGTCGCGCGACGCGCGCTCGAAGTAGTCCTCGAGCATGGGCCGGTAGTCCGGGTGCGCGCAGGTCGCGATGATCTTGCGCGCGCGCTGCTTCGGCGACAGGCCGCGCAGGTCGGCCAGCCCCTGTTCGGTGACGACGACCGCGACGTCGTGCTCGGTATGGTCGACGTGGCTCGCCATCGGCACGATCCGCGAGATCGCGCCGCCCTTCGCGGTACTCGCCGACATGAAGCACGACAGGTAGCCGTTGCGCGCGAAATCGCCCGAGCCGCCGATGCCGTTCTGGATCTTCGTGCCCATCACGTGCGTCGAGTTCACGTTGCCGTAGATGTCGGCCTCGATCATCCCGTTCATCGCGATGCAGCCGAGGCGGCGCACGAGTTCCGGATGGTTGCTGATCTCCTGCGGGCGCAGCACGATCTTCTCGCGGAACGTCGCGATCTCGTCGGCGAAACGCTGCACGGCGGCCGGGCTCAGCGACAGCGCGGTGGCCGACGCGAAGCTCAGCGTACCGTCGTCGAGCAGGTCGAGCATGCCGTCCTGGATCACCTCGGTGTAGGCCGTCAGGTTCGAGAAGCCGGCCGAGCTGAGTTCCGCCAGCACCGCGTTCGTGATGTTGCCGACGCCCGACTGCAGCGGCAGCAGGTTTTCCGGCAGGCGGCCGCGCTTCACTTCGTGGCGCAGGAAGTCGATCAGCTGCAGCGCGATCTGCTTGGACGTGGCATCCGGCGCGGAGAATGCATTGCTGCGATCGGGCGCGTCGGTCTCGACGATCGCGACGATCTTGTCGGCCGGGCAACGCAGGTACGGCTCGCCGATCCGGTCGTCGCTCTTCGTCAGCGGAATCGGCTTGCGGTGCGGCGGCAGCGCGGTGCCGTAATAGATGTCGTGCATCCCGTCGAGGCCGAGCGGCTGGCGCGCATTCACTTCGAGGATCACGTGCTTCGCGCGCTCGAGCCAGGTCTTGTTGTTGCCGATCGACGCGGACGGAATCAGCAGCCCGTCCTCGCGGATGCCCGCGACTTCGACGATCGCGACGTCGAGATCGCCGTACAGCCCGAACCACGCGTATTGCGCGACGTGGCTCAGGTGGACGTCCTGGTAATCGACTTCGCCGCCGTTGATCTTGTCTCGCAGCGTGGGGTCGGACTGGTACGGCAGCCGCATCGAGATGCCGTTGGTGCGGGCGAGCGCACCGTCGAGTTCCGGTGCGGTCGACGCGCCCGTCAGCACGTTGATCCGGAAGTCCTCGCCGCGCGCGTGCGCCGCGTCGATGTGGGCGGCCAGCGCGGCCGGCACGGCCTTCGGATAGCCCGACCCGGTGAAGCCACTCATGGCGACGGTCATGCCGGGGCGGATCAGCGCGGCGGCTTCGTCGGCGGTGCGGACGAGCGAACGCAGGGCGGGAGCGAGGATGCGTGATGAAGACATGGCTGGTTATCTGACGCTTTGGTCTGTCGTTGACGTCGCGGGGGGTGTCTCCTGAGCGACGCGAAGCCCTTGGGGCCGCGAGGGGCGGCCCGGCACCACGGGCACGGTCGGAGTATCGCAGAGGCCATCGCCGCGAAATGTCCGCTGGATGCAAAAGATCCTTGCCGGATTTGCCGGGTATCGAACGACCGTTCTGTGACAGGCGATCCGCCCGCACCGGATGCCGACGAAAGGTGTGCGAAAGCATCGGGCCAATCGCCGGTTCGCGATCGTCTGCCGTCGCGCGCCAATCGACCGGTTTGCATCGACCTTGACGACGTTCGGTTCGGTAATCGCCGCTACCCATCCGGCGCGGCCGATTGTCGCCCGATGCGGCTGTCCCGGCGCTGATGGAAATCAAGGTCGCATGGGCTGCGCGACCCCGGCCGGGCGGCGCGCGAAAAACACCGCCGAGCCGGCCTGCGAGGCCCGTCCGGCCTTGACAGCCGCGTGACGCGAACCACACTGGAAGGCGGGTCCGGCCGCCCGGTCGGCCGCCTCGTTCGCGGTTGCGCTTTTGAACCGGCCGATGCCCGCAAGACGCGGTAACACTCCCGCATGTCAGGACATTGATCGAATAAAAAGCAACAAATTACAATTCCGTATATATTTCGCCGATGGACCAAAGAAAAACCGTCAAACGCCCCGAGCCGCCCCCGCCACGCACCTGGGATGCGCGGCTCGCGCGCTCGCTTGTCCGGCCGCTCGTCGATACGCCGATCACGCCGAATCACCTTACCACCCTTCGTCTGCTGATCGGCCTCGCCGGCGCCTGGTGCCTCGCGCACGGCGGCTTCGGCTGGAGCAATGCAGGCGCGTTCCTGATCGTGCTGTCGAACTTCGTCGACCACACCGACGGCGAACTCGCGCGCATCAGCGGCAAGTCCAGCAAGATCGGTCATTTTTACGACCTCGCGGCCGATGCGCTCGTCACGGTCGCGCTGTTCGTCAGCATGGGCGTCGGCATCGTCGCCCAGGGCGGCCAGATGGCCGCGTCGCCGGTGCTGCTCGGCGCGGTCGCCGGCGCGGCCGTCGCGCTGATCTTCTTCCTGCGCATGCGGATCGAATCGATCGCCGGCAAGGCCGGCACCAAGCAGGCATTCGCCGGCGGCTTCGAGACCGAGGACGTGCTGTACCTGCTGCCGATCGTGACGCTCGTCGACGGCGTCGAGCCGTTCCTGCTCGCGGCGTCGATCGGCGCCCCGCTGTTCGCCGCCTGGGTCGTGATCGACTGGTGGCGCATCGTGCGGCGCGGCAACCTCCCGCAGAACCCGGCCGCGCAGAACCCAACCGAAATCCAGGCTTCCAAATGACTCCTAGCACGCGCGACGATTCCGTGCTGAGCCCGGCACGCCCCGCGCCCGTGCGCGCAGCCGCGGCCGATCCCGATCGCACCGTGGCCGACCGCGTCGGCCAGCTCGACCTCGACCGCCTGCGCGGCGACTACACGCGCCAGGGCTCGTTCCTCTACCTCGACACCTTCCTGCCGGCCGACGCGCACGCGAAGCTCGCGAACGCGGCCCGCGCGATGCAGGCCGGCCTGAACCGCAATTACCTGCCCGGCCACAAGCAGGGCGGCAGCGTGAGCCGTCATACGATCGACGAGGAGGCGCCGTACATCGCCGAACTGTATCGCTCGAAGGCGCTGATCGGCTTCCTCGAGAAAATCACGGGCGACAAGCTGATGCTGTCGCCGGACGACGATCCACACGCGTACGCGCTGTATTACTACACGAAGCCCGGCGACCACATCGGCTGGCACTACGACACGTCGTACTACGACGGCCGCCGCTACACGCTGCTGATCGGCGTGATCGACGAATCGTCGTGCCGGCTCGACTACGAACTGCATACGCGCAACCCGGACGTCGCCGACGAACCGGGCTCCGTGCAGATCGCCGACGGCGGCATCGTGCTGTTCGATGGCGACAAGCTGCGCCACCGCATCACGCCGCTCGGCCAGAACGAGATGCGCGTGTCGCTCACGTTCGAATACGTGACGAACCCCGGCATGCGGCCGTGGAAGCGCTTCATCTCGAACATGAAGGACGCGATCGCGTATTTCGGTTTCCGCCAGGTGTTCAAGCAACTGGCCACGCGGCGCGCGAGCGGGTCATGACACGCGCGGGCCTCATCCTGCTGTCCCTCGGGACCGCACTCTTCATCGCACTGCTGGCCTGGCAGGGCGTCGGCGCCGTGGCGTCCACGTTCCTCGCGGCCGGCTGGGGCCTCGCGCTCGTCGCGGCGTTCCACGTCGTGCCGCTCGCGATCGACGCGGTCGCGATCTCCGTGATGTTCCGCCGCGGGCAGCCCGGCGCCGAACTCGGCAACGCGCTGCGCGCGCGCTGGGTCGGCGAATCGGTGAACAGCCTGCTGCCCGCCGGGCAGATCGGCGGCCCCGTGCTGATGGTGCGCCACCTCGCGCAACGCGGCACGCGGATGGCCGACGCGGCCGCCGCCGTGACCGTCGGCACGACGATGCAGGCGCTCGCGCAGATGGCGTTCGCGCTGATCGGCATCGCCGCGTTCAGCCTGTATGCGACGCACGAATCGGTCGCGTATCTGCGCACGCCCGCGCTGATCGCGACCGGCGTGCTCGGCGCCCTCGCCGTCGCGTTCTACGCGGCGCAGCGGCGCGGGCTGTTCGGCCGCGGCCTGCGCCTCGCGTCGAAGCTGCTCGGCCCGCGCGACTGGTCGTCGCTGGCCACGCGCGCCGACGCGATCGACGGCGCGGTCGGCGCGCTGTATCGCGATCGCGCGAAAGTCGCGAAGACCTTCGCACTCAGCCTCGTCGGCTGGATCGTCGGCACCGCGGAAGTGTGGCTCGCGCTGCACTTCCTCGGGCACCCGGTCAGCTGGCTCGACGCGCTGCTGCTCGAAAGCGTCGGCCAGGCGATTCGCGGGGCGGCCTTCGCGATCCCGGGCTCGCTCGGCGCGCAGGAAGGCGGCTATCTGCTGCTCGCGCCGCTGGTCGGCCTGCCGCCCGACGCGGCGCTCGCGCTGTCGCTCGCGAAGCGCGCGCGCGAACTCGCGCTCGGCCTGCCCGGCCTGCTCTATCTGCATTTCAGTGAAAGAAACTGGCAGCGGCGCCGTGCGCCGCAGCCGCTCGCCGACTGATCGTTCAGATCGCCGGCTTTTTGGTTGGAGAACCCATGCGAGCCATCATTCTTGCGGCAGGCCTCGGCTTGCGCCTGCAACAACCGCCCGAGGCGCAGTTCCCGAAGTGCCTGCTGCGCTTCGACGACGTGTCGCTGCTCGAGCGCCATCTGCGCGTGCTCGACGCCGCGGGCGTCGATGACATCGTGCTCGGGCTCGGCTTCCAGCACGAGAAGGTCGAGCAGGAACTGAAGCGCCTCGGCCGCACCGCAGAGATCGTGATCAACGACCGCTACGACCTCGGCAGCGTGCTGACCGTGCATACCGTCGCCGATGCGATGACGCGCGGCGGCGACGTGCTGCTGATGGACGCGGACGTGCTGTACGACGAGAACATCCTGCACGCGCTGGTGGCCGATGCCGACAAGGCCGTCGACCGCCTGCTGATCGACCGCGACTTCGAGGCGGGCGACGAACCCGTCAAGCTGTGCCTGAAGAACGGCGTGCCGGTCGAGCTGCGCAAGCAGCTCGCGGTCGACCTCGACTACGACACGATCGGCGAATCGGTCGGCTTCTTCCGCTTCACCGAAGGCACCGCGCGCCGCCTCGCGGCGATCGTCGCGGGCTATGTCGACAGCGGCCGCGCGAACATGCCGCACGAGGAAGCCGTGCGCGACCTGCTGCTCGAAGGCGGCCATTCGTTCGACGTCGCCGACGTCACCGGCTCGCCGTGGATCGAGATCGACTTTCCGAACGACGTCGCACGCGCGACGCAAGACATCCTTCCCCTGATTCAACGCACCACCGCCGGAGCCGCACGATGAACGCACGCGAACCCAACTTCACCGAATCGCGCAGCGCGCGCCTGCGCCGCATGCTCGTCAGCAGCGATCTCGAATTCCTGATGGAAGCACACAACGGCCTGTCCGCGCGGATCGTCCGCGAAGCCGGCTTCAAGGGCATCTGGGCGTCGGGCCTCGCGATCTCCGCGCAGTTCGGCGTGCGCGACAACAACGAAGCGAGCTGGACCCAGGTCGTCGACGTGCTCGAGTTCATGGCCGACGCGAGCGACCTGCCGATCCTGCTCGACGGCGACACCGGCTACGGCAACTTCAACAACGTGCGCCGCCTCGTGAAGAAGCTCGAACAGCGCGGCATCGCGGGCGTGTGCATCGAGGACAAGCAGTTTCCGAAGACGAACAGCTTCATCGGCGGCGAGCGCCAGCCGCTCGCGGAAATCGACGAGTTCTGCGGCAAGATCAAGGCCGGCAAGGATTCGCAGACCGATCCCGACTTCTCGATCGTCGCGCGCGTCGAGGCGCTGATCGCGGGCTGGGGGATGGACGAGGCGCTGCGCCGCGCGAACGCGTATGCGGAAGCCGGCGCCGACGCGATCCTGATCCACAGCAAGCTGTCGCGCCCCGACGAGATCCTGCAGTTCGCGCGCGAATGGAGCGGCAAGGCGCCGCTCGTGATCGTGCCAACCAAGTACTACAGCACGCCGACCGACGTGTTCCGCCAGGCCGGCATCAGCACCGTGATCTGGGCGAATCACCTGATCCGCGCGTCGGCGTCCGCGATGCAGGCGACCGCGCGCGAGATCCACGAAAGCGAAACGCTGATCAACGTCGAGGACCGCGTTGCATCGGTCAACGAGATCTTCCGCCTGCAGGACGCCGACGAGTACTCGGCCGCCGAGCGTATCTACCTGTCGTCGTCGTCGCGCGCGTCGAATGCCGCGATCGTGCTCGCCGCGAGCCGCGGCAAGGGCCTCGAAGCCGTGACCGAAGACAAACCGAAGGTCATGCTGCCGGTCGCCGGCAAGCCGCTGCTGCGCTGGCTCGTCGACGGGTTCAAGACGCACGGCGTGAACGACATCACCGTGGTTGGCGGCTATCGCGCCGATGCGATCGATACGTCGGGCATCAAGCTCGTCGTCAACGAGCGCCACGCGCAGACCGGCGAGCTCGCGTCGCTCGCATGCGCGGCCGAACGCCTGACCGGCGACACCGTAATCTCGTACGGCGACCTGCTGTTCCGCAGCTACATCGTGCGCGACCTCGCGGAGAGCGAGGCCGAGTTCAGCGTGGTGGTCGATTCGTCGCTCACCGAGACCAATCAGAGCGTGCGCGACTTCGCCCTCTGCTCGGCGGCCGACGATCGCGGCCTGTTCGGCCAGAAGACCTATCTGCAACACGTGTCGAGCGACGTCGCGGCGGGCACGCCGCACGGCCGCTGGATCGGTCTCCTGAACGTGCGCGGCGCCGGCGTCGACCGCCTGAAGGCGACGCTCGCGACGCTGCAGGCACGCCCTGATTTCGACACGCTCGACATCCCGTCGCTGCTGAACGAGCTGATCGCCGCCGGCGAGAAGATCGAGGTGCAGTACGTGCACGGCCACTGGCGCGGCGTCAACGACCTGGAAGACTTCCGTCGCGCGGGCGACTTCGCGCACGGCCAGACGCCGCTGTCCGAACCGGGCGCCGGCAACGGGGGCGCGCAATGATCGAAGCGGCCCAGTTCGTCGAGGCCGCGCGCGAACGCGGCTTCGACTGGTACGCGGGCGTGCCCTGCTCGTACCTGACGCCGTTCATCAATTACGTGCTGCAGGACCCGACGCTGCACTACGTGTCGGCCGCGAACGAAGGCGACGCGGTCGCGCTGATCGCGGGCGCGACGCTCGGCGGCAAGCGCGGGATCGCGATGATGCAGAACTCGGGGCTCGGCAACGCGGTGAGCCCGCTCACGTCGCTCACCTGGACGTTCCGCCTGCCGCAGTTGCTGATCGTCACGTGGCGCGGCCAGCCGGGCGTGGCCGACGAGCCGCAGCACGCGCTGATGGGCCCGATCACGCCGGCGATGCTCGACACGATGGAGATCCCGTGGGAGACGTTCCCGACCGACCCCGAACAGGTCGGCCCGGCGCTCGACCGCGCGATCGCGCACATGGACGCGACGGGCCGCCCGTACGCGCTCGTGATGCAGAAAGGCAGCGTCGCGCCGTATGAACTGAAGGCGAACCCGGCCGCGAAGCCGCGAGCGCACGTCGCCGCGCAATCGTCGCCGCGCGCCGCGTCGGCCGACGCGTGGCCGACCCGTCACGACGCACTGCAGCGCGTGATCGCGCATACGCCGGTCGATTCGACCGTCGTGCTCGCATCGACCGGTTTCTGCGGCCGCGAACTCTACGCGCTCGACGATCGCCCGAACCAGCTTTACATGGTCGGTTCGATGGGCTGCGTGACGCCGCTCGCGCTCGGCCTCGCGCTTGCGCGCCCCGACCTGCGCGTGGTCGCCGTCGACGGCGACGGCGCCGCGCTGATGCGCATGGGCGTGTTCGCGACGCTCGGCACCTATGGCCCGGCCAACCTCACGCACGTGCTGCTCGACAACGGCGCACACGAATCGACGGGCGGCCAGGCAACGGTGTCGCAGCATGTGTCGTTCGCGGGTGTCGCGGCCGCCTGCGGTTACGCATCGGCGGTCGAAGGCGACACGCTCGACGTGCTCGATGCGACGCTCGCCTCGACCAGCGACGGCGCGCAGTTCGT
Source organism: Burkholderia sp. A2 (assembly GCF_001729305.1). Lineage (NCBI taxonomy): Bacteria > Pseudomonadati > Pseudomonadota > Betaproteobacteria > Burkholderiales > Burkholderiaceae > Burkholderia > Burkholderia sp. A2. The sequence continues at coordinate 9,603 of NZ_LZXX01000090.1, forward strand.
TCGCGTGGCGATCCGCACGGGCGTGCCCGACGGCCTGCCCCGCCCGACCGTCACGCCGGTCGAGGTCAAGACCCGTCTGATGCGGCACATCGGCGCCGAGCAGACCGAAGCCCACGTTGAAGGAGCCCATTGATGCTGCTGCTGAATCCCGGCCCGGTCACGCTCACCGAGCGCGTGCGCCGCAGCCTGCTGCAACCCGATCTGTGCCATCGCGAAGGCGAATTCTTCGACCTGCAGGATGAAGCGCGCGCGCGCCTCGTCGCCGCGTACGAGCTCGATCCGGCCGAATGGGCCGCCGTGCTGATGACGGGTTCTGGCACGGCCGCCGTCGAGAGCATGATCGCGGCGCTCGTGCCGCAGGACGGCAAGCTGCTCGTGATCGAGAACGGCGTGTACGGCGAGCGGATCACGCAGATCGCCACGCAGTACGGCATCGCCCATGACGTGCTCAAGCATGAGTGGATGCAGGCGCCTGATCTTGCGCAGATCGCCGCCAAGCTCGATGCGGGTGGGTACTCGCATGTCGCCGTGATTCATCATGAAACGACGACGGGCCGGCTGAACGATCTCGATGCGATCGCCGAAGTCTGTCGTGCGCGCGGCGTGAAGATGCTGGTCGATGGCGTCAGCAGCTTCGGCGCGGAAGCGATCGATTTTGCAGGCGGCGTCATCGATGCGGTTGCCGCGACCGCGAACAAGTGCCTGCACGGCGTGCCGGGCGCGGCGTTCGTGATCGTGCGCCGCAGCGCGCTCGTGAAGGCCGCGAGCCGGACTTACTACCTCGATCTCGGCCGGCTTGCGAAGCTGCAAGATCAGCGGAATACGCCGTTTACGCCGTCGGTGCATGCGTATTACGCGCTCGTCGAGGCGCTGCGTGAGTTCGATGAGGCCGGCGGCTGGCGCGCGCGGCATGCGCATTACAAGGCGCTTGCCGATCAGGCGCAGGCCGGGCTTGCGGCGCGCGGGATGCCGCTGGTGCTGCCGGAAGGTGCGTCGTCGGTCGTGCTGCGTGCGTATCGGCTGCCGCCGGGTGTGACGTACGAAGCACTGCACGACGGGCTGAAGGCACGTGGCTTCGTGATTTATGCGGGGCAAGGCGGGCTGTCGAAGGAACTGTTCCGGATCTCGACGATGGGCGCGATTCAGGCGGCCGATGTCGAGCGGTTGCTGGAAGGGTTTACGGCGCTGACGCGGTAAGCGTTGTCCGTAACTTCGTCGACGAAAGGCCCGCAAGGGCCTTTTTTGTTGTCATTTGCACATTCTTGGGGCATGGAACACGTTGTCGGCATTCGGCCAGACGCTGCCATCCGACGACCCAGCCTCAAAGGAGTCGCTCATACTCCGATAGGCTCGAAGTCGGCGCCCTGTAACTGAGGTGTAGAACGATATGGTTGAAGGCTGGCACGGAGACGATTACATCGTCCTATTTGTAGACGAAGAGGCATCGGCCACGGCGAGCGCCTGCGGATTCAACACGGCGCTTCCCGGCTTCTCACTTCTGGGGCTCCGAGGTTGGCAAGATTTCATCGTCGAAGATGAGGCTGGGGCGACTTTCACGATCCCCTGTGTTCCGCTGGATACACGTTACCTTGCATCGTTCAATCTTCCGGTTCCGGGTGACCTCGAGCCTGATCCGCGACTCGCTGGAAAGGTCAAATGGCTGGTAAAGCCACTGATTTTCGGTGGAAGCGCAGACGCCGAGGAGAACGTGTCATGGATCACGCATCAGCAGCACGGAGAACTCGTGCGATGGTGGAACGAGCAGTACAGGTTCGCCAAGACCTCGCAGACTTAACGAAGCCAACGCCTCGGATCGGCCAGAAGCAGACGGTCGCCCCGCTGGTGACCACCTCGGCCTCAAGTTAAACTACATCGCGGGGCATCCATAGGCTAGCTGCCGCTCATGTTGGTCTCACAGAACTTTTATCGAAAGCTATGCAAGTTCACGCGACCGGCGAGTACTCGTCGGCAATCATCGTTGATGGCGACTCAATCGGGCGCCTTTGGAGGCACGTCGAGGACTTTTCTGCTGGGGCGTCTGCGACAGTCTCCTGCGCGGATGGAATCGAGCGAAAATTTCAGAAGCTAGACGATCTTCTTGCCTACGAAAACTCCATTCGGGCGGCGGTCAAGACCGTTGAGATATTTGGTAGTTCTAGAGCTCCGGACCGAAGCATTTCCGTGACCGTTGGAAGGAGTTACGGTGCTCGAGCTGCTCTGTCTGTTCGCGGCGAAGAACAAGAAGTCGCTGCAGCACGTACGAGAGTTCTGGATTCGTTTTCAGGCATGCGCGCTTGGTACTCACCTGTCGCAACCCTCGATCTCTGGATAGTGTGGGTCGCTATTTTCGTGATTTTTTCGCTGATCATGCAGTTCATGCTGCCGAGTGAGGTGCCAAAACACCCCGAGCGCACGTTTTCAGAGGCTCTGCAATTGCTAGCGAAACTCCTCTTGTACGTGGCACCAGCTTTAGTGGTCATTTTTGGCGTGTCTCGACTGAAGGCCCGGTACTTCCCGATGGTTTCTATGGCAATTGGTCAAGGCGCTCGGCGGCATAGCACGGACGAGCAGGTCCGCTGGACCGTTATTGTTGGACTGCTTGTCGGTCTTGCAGGCTCTGCAATCTATGGCCGAATCGGCGGAACCTAACGAAGAAGAACGGCATTTCTACCAGCTCCGGCACACCGGCGTCTTCGACGCCTTTCAATGGCGGCAGCTGGTGAGGTCGCCCAATAGCCATTGCGCCTTTGGAAGCGGTCGTCGCAGCGTTGGAGGCGCGAATGACGGCAACGGGTCGGTAAGCGACTCTCACGCATATCAATGAAAACAACATCTCCGATCACGACAATGAGAATCCTTCGCTTCGCCCCGCTGCTGGCGCTCGCCGCCGCCCCCATGGTTCACGCCGCCGACAGCCAGTCTTGCAGCGACGAAACCGTCACCGCCGTCGCCCGCTGGGCCGGCATCGCGAGCGCACGCATCGCCACGCGCGACGCGGACCGGCTCGTCGTTGCGTCGGCGTGCAAGGCCATGCCGAATGCACCGGAAACGACGATCGCGGCCGTCGCGTTCGATTCGCTGCCGAAGAGCAAGAACCCGGACGAAAGCAAAAAGCTGCAGGTCGTCGCGCTCGTCGAGGGTGGCAAGGTCGTGGCGGCCGATCGGTCGGTGGTCGAAGAGGATGCGGCGACTGAGATCGGCGAATACAGCTACCGGATCGACACGGCGCCCTACCGTTTGTCGCCCGACGTGCGCGCGTTCGGCGTCGTGTTCACAAGCAGCGCGCGCGGGCCAAGTTGCCCGGATGCCAACGCCAGTGAAGAGTTGACGCTGTGGGTGCGCGAAGGCGGCCGTATCCGCCCGGTGTTCGGTACGAATCTGTACGGCTGGGTCAGCGTCGAAGGCGACGCCTGCGGCCCGGGTTCAGGCGATGCGCGCAGCGAAGAGGCCCGCATGACGATCGCCGTCGAGAAAACGTCGAGCCATGGCTTCGCCGATCTATCGATCACGGCGCACATCACGAAGACGCAGCGCAAGAACGGTGCTTACTCGGATACGGGCAAGCGCACGGCGCGCACGATCGTCCACTACGACGGCAAGTCCTATGGAATCGACATGTTCCGGAACTTCTGGTATTCGCCGGCCGCGAAGAAACGCTTCAAGTAAGGCCAGGGCGAATCGCCACTCCGCCCGCCTACTCCACCACCTTCGGCCCGATCGCCTCGGTCGGCGCCGGCATCCGCAACGCGTCGTCCCGCACGCGTCGCGCCTCGCGCGCCGTATAGCGATCCTTCAGCCGCAGGAACGGTTTCTCGACGAGGAAATAGCTGGCGGTCGCGGCCATCAATGCCCACACGATACCGAGCGGGAACCCATGCGGCACAGGCAATCGCGGGTTCGCAAAAGGCTGCTGCCACAGATAGAGGCTGAACGAGATCGTGCCGACGAACACCACCGGCCTGGCGCGCAACCAGCGCGCGCACCAGAACTCGCCGCGGAAATTCAGCACGACGATCACGATCGCGATCAGCGCGGCTTCGAGCGTCACGCCATACGTCGCATTCCAGAAGCCGCCGAGCCGGTGTTCGGCGAGCGGCATGCCGAGCAGCACGACGAAGACGAGCGCCGTCACGATGCGCGCCTCGTTCCGCCACGAAGCGACCCACGCTTCGAGACGTTCGCGGTTGAGCGACGCATAGCAGCCGATCAGGATCGGATCGATACCCGTGTGCAGCATCATTCCGAGTTGTCCGCGCAGCGCGGGCGCGAGGAAATACGTAGTCGCACGCACCAGCGGCACGATCAGGATCAGCGCGGCCAGCCAGCGCGTGCCGGCGCGGCGGATGCCGAACACGAACAGCAGCGGCCAGAACCAGTAGAACTGCTCCTCGAGCGCGAGCGACCAGAAATGGCCGAGGTACCACGCGCCGTCCGGATGCAGCGCGTTGTCGCCGGTCAGCCCGAACCACGCCGAGTAATTCCACAGGTGCAGCGCCGCATAGAGCCACTGCCGGCGCTCGACGTCGAAACCGCCGGCGAACGCCATGATCGCGACGACCGCGAGATACACGTAGCAGGCCGGCCAGATTCGCAGCGCGCGGCGCACGTAGAACGACGTCAGCGCGATACCGCCCGTGCGCGCGAACTCGGCGCGCAGCACGTTGGTGATCAGGAAACCGCTCAGCACGAAGAAGATCAGCACGCCGAGCCGGCCGTCGGCGATCAGCCGCAACGGCGCGTACCAGCCGGTATAGCCGCCGGGCAGCACATGCTCGGCATGACCGACGACGACCATCGCGACCGCGACGGCGCGCAACCCGGTCAACTGCGTGACGCGATGGTTCATCGGCTGGTTTCCGTTGGCACGGTGAAGGAGCGGGAATGGGCCGGCGTCCAATCGGCCCGCCGACCTGCCGCCGGATTTTGTATGAAAAATATCGGAATGAAATTGCTTCAAAAATCCGCGTGACACATGTCGCCGGCGAGGCGACGCCGCGCCACGGCGCGCCCACGCCCTGCGCGACGAATGGGCATAATGACAGGCCTTGTCCGGCGGTGGCCGGTCCGATGCCCATGCAACGATTTTTGCGGCGCAGCAACACCCGCAGTCCCGTACCCGCCCGCACACCAGTCCGCGCCTTGTCCGCCTCCTGTCGACCCTCACCCGGAGCCTGCCTGTGTACCCACCGATCGAACCTTACGCCCACGGCCACCTCGACACCGGCGACGGCCACCGCATCTACTGGGAGCGCTGCGGCAACCCGGCCGGCAAGCCCGCCGTGTTCCTGCACGGCGGCCCCGGCGCCGGCTGCGGCCCCGACCATCGCCGCCTGTTCGATCCCGAGCGCTACGACATCCTGCTGTTCGACCAGCGCGGCTGCGGGCGCTCGACGCCGCATGCGAGCCTCGAGAACAACACGACGTGGGATCTGGTCGCCGATATCGAACGCCTGCGCGAGATGGTCGGCGCCGAGCAATGGCTGGTGTTCGGCGGCTCGTGGGGCAGCGCGCTGGCAATCGCGTACGCGGAAACCCAGCCCGAACGCGTGAGCGCGCTGATCGTGCGCGGCATCTTCACGATGCGTCGCGCGGAATTGCTGTGGTACTACCAGGAAGGCGCGTCATGGCTGTTCCCCGATCACTGGGAAGACTTCCTCGCACCGATTCCGGAAGCCGAGCGCGGCGACCTGATGGCCGCCTACCATCGCCGGCTGACCGGCGACGACGAAGCCGCGAAGCTGGAAGCCGCACGCGCGTGGAGCATCTGGGAGGGCCGCACGATCACGCTGCTGCCCGATCCCGCGCTCGCCGCACACTTCGCGGACGGGCATTACGCGCTCGCGTTCGCGCGGATCGAAAACCACTACTTCGTGAACAAGGGTTTCGTCGAGGAAGGCCAGTTGCTGCGCGACGCGCATCGCCTCGCCGGCATTCCGGGCGTGATCGTGCAGGGCCGCTACGACATCGCGACGCCGGCACGCACCGCATGGGAGCTGTCGAAGGCGTGGCCAGAGGCGACGTTCGAAATCGTGCCCGGCGCCGGACACGCATACAACGAGCCGGGGATTCTGGAGGCGCTGATCGCGGCGACGGACCGGTTCGCCGCCTGAGCGACGTAATGCGACGCGGCGCGTGTTTCCGTGCCTACCGGCACGTTCATACGCCGCGCGATCAAAGCGCGGCTTCGACGATCGTCCGGCCGCTGATCGCCTGCTCGACGAGCTGTTCGTCGCCGACCTTGCGGATCGCGTCGTCGAGCAGCCCTTCCGGTTCTTCGGTCGCCACCTTCAGCAGGCCCGACAGTCCGCGTGCGTCGAGCACCACCAGCGTCTCCATCGAATCCGCACGGCTCACGAGCACGCGGCGGAATGCCGGGCCCGCGCCGAAGCTCGCACAAAGCTCGATCTTCTCGTTGCCGAGCGTATAGTCGAAATTCTTGATCATGTCCGCCGCCGTTGCATGGAAATGGCGACGCGTGACGGTGCGGCGCCGTGACGTCGACGCACCCGCGCGTGCCGCCGGCGCGCCGGACCGGGGTCCGAGCCGTTCGCCGGCATCACCATGCTAGGCGTGCAGTATTAACGAAGACTTAAACGGCGAATCGCCCGAACGGGCCGCATCGCATTACGGCGCATCGAGCGGCTCGACCGTCACGCCAACCTTCAGTTCCTGATCCGCGCCGCCGCCGCGGATCACGCCACGCAGCGGCGTCACGTCGGCATAATCGCGGCCGACCGACAGCATCACGTAGTCGTCGCCGGGCGCACGATCGTTGGTCGGATCGAGTTGCAGCCAGCCGCCATCCTCAGGCCACGCCGGGTCGTACACGTCGACCCACGCATGCGACGCGTCGGCGCCGATCAACCGCGGCTGCCCGGGCGGCGGCTGCGTGAGCAGGTAGCCGCTGACATAACGCGCGGCGAGCCCGAGCGAGCGCAGCGCGCCGATCATCACGTGCGCGAAATCCTGGCAGACACCCTTGCGCAACCGCAGCGCATCGAGCGCCGACGTCGTGATGTCGGTGCTGTTCGGCGTGTACGCGAAATCGGCATGCACGCGCCGCATCAGGTCCCACGCCGCCTGCACGAGCGGCCGTTGCGGCGTGAAGCTCGCGGCCGCGTACGCGGCGAGTTCGGGATCGCACGCCACGTGCGGCGACGCGAACACGAACTCGCTCGCCGGATCGTAAGGCTGCCCCGCGCGGAACCGCAGGCGGTCGCGCACGGCCTCCCATTCGGTGGCATGCGCGGCGTCCGGGTTCGCGATCGCAGGCGGCGGCGCGCCGCGCGCGCCGAGCGACCACACGGGCGGCGTCACGCGCACGGTGCTGCGGCTGCGCACCAGCAGCGTGTCGTGCGGCAGGTTCAGCGCGAACGACGCGCGTGCATTGCCGAACGCGTCGACTTCGGTACAAACCGATTCCGGTGCGGGTTCGATGTCGAGCGAGAACGACAGCACCTGCTGGCGCGGCGTCGCGAGCGGCTGCAAGCGTGCCTGGTGCTGCGCGGATTCGACACGCGCCGCGTAACGGTATTCGGTGTCGTGCGTGACACGCAGCAACCGGCCCGGCGCGACGGCGGCCGGCGCATCCGTTGCGGCCGGAGCCGCCGGCGGCGCCTGCCGTGCGTTGCCTGAACCGGCCGGTGTTTTCGGTGCGCCCTTCGTCGTCACCATAGCGTCCTGCCCGCCTCGCGCACGTGGCTGAAATAGCGCTCGCCGATCCGGTTCGACAGCTCCCAGACGGCCTTCACCGTCGTGTCGAGCGCGGCGAGCAGCTTGTCGTGCCGGCCGTCTTCGGCGGTCTCGCACAGCTCGTGCAGCGACCACGCGGGTATGTCCGGAACCGTCTCGGCCAGTTCGGACAGCGCATAGCCTTCGCCGCGTTCGACCTTCGTCAGCCGGCCGCGCAGCGCCTGCACGACCCAGCCGAGCGAGCGCGGGTTGTCGGTATCGAGCACGACGAGCGACAGCAGCGGCGCGACGTCGAAGCCCCGCTGGAAGCGCGAGCGGAACGTGATCGTGCTGTCGAACAGTTCGAGCACGAGCTCGAAGCCGTCCTGCCGATGCACGGCGCCTTCGTCGAACGCGAACTTCAGTACGCTGCACAGGAAGTCGAGCCGGTCGATCTGCCGGCCGATCGACAGCAATCGCCAGCCGTCGTCGCGTGTCATGTTGTCGGTCTGCGCACCAGTGATCGCGCCGAGCAGCAGGCCGACGCGTTCCAGCAATTGCAGCGCCTCGTTGCCGATCTGCTCCTCCGCTTCCGGCTGCCCTGCGCTGTCCGCGAACAGTTGGGTCGCGTCGTCGATCAGCCGCCACTGATCGCTCGACAGCCGTTCGCGGATTGCGGCAGCCGCGCCGCGCATGCCGAACAGGCACGACGCGATCCCCGACGTGCGGTCGGCGCCGCGCGTCAGCGACGTCGCCAGCTCATGCTGGAACGCGCGCGGCGCATCGACGGCGTGCGGCGCATCGGCCGCGATCAGCCCGGTGTCGCGGCACAACGTGTCGATCAGTTCCAGATGCGCGGGGCTGTCGACGTCGTCTTCGCCGCGCAGCCGTTCGAGCGCGGCGCGCGCCAGGCGCATCAGGTTGGTCGCCCGCTCGGTGTAGCGGCCGAGCCAGAACAGGTTCTCGGCCGCCCGACTCGCGATCGCGCGCGGCCGTTCGACGAGGTCGTCGGGGCCGAGGTGCGTCTGCAGCAGCGTCGTCGAATCGACGATGCCCTCGGTCATCACCCACGTGTCGACGGTGCTGCCGCCGCGCGGCATCGGCGCATTGAACAGCGTATCGCGCGTGCCGACCCGCGACAGCCCGCCCGGCAGAAGCCGCCAGCGCTGCGCGCCGTCGGCGAGCGCGAACACGCGCAGCAGCAGCGGCTTCGGCACGATGCGCGCGCTGTCGTTGCCGTCGGGCGCATCGGGCCGCGGCCAGGTCGGCGCCTGCGACAGGGGCAGGTCGGCCTGCACCGTGTAATGTTCGGGCTGCGCGAGAATCCGCGCGCGCCATTCCGCCAGTTGCGCCTGCGTGAGCCGCGCGCCGATCACCGGCTCGAATGCACCGCCTTCCTGCACGTCGGGTGGATAGGATGCCTTCACGATGCCGCGCGCGAGCTGCGGCAGCGCGTCGTCGCACGCGGCCGCCTCGCCGCACCACCACGAATGCACGGCCGGCAGCGTCAGCGTTTCGCCGAGCAGCGCTTCCGCGAGACGCGGCATGAAGCCGAGCATCGCCGGCGACTCGAGGAAGCCCGAGCCCGGCGCGTTCGCGAGCAGCACGTTGCCGGCGCGCACGGCCTGCAACAACCCCGGCACGCCGAGCATCGAATCGGGCCGCAGTTCGAGCGGATCGAGCCACGCATCGTCGACGCGCCGCAGGATGCCGTGCACCGGTTCGAGCCCGCTCAGCGTCTTCAGGAACACGCGGTTGTCGCGCGCGGTCAGGTCCCCGCCTTCGACGAGCGTGAGGCCGAGATAGCGCGCGAGATACGCATGCTCGAAATAGGTCGCGCTGTGCGGCCCCGGCGTCAGCAGCACGATCCGCGAATTCTTCGCGGCGGGGCTGAGCGACTGCATGCTTTGCAGCAGCGCACGGTACGCGGACGCAAGCCGCTGCACGCGCAGCCCGCGAAACCCGCGCGGAAAGAGCCGCGACACGATCAGCCGGTTCTCGAGCAGGTAGCCGAGCCCGGCCGGGCCCTGCGTGTGCTGCGCGACGATCCGCCATTGGCCGTCCGGGCCGCGCGCGAGATCGAACGCGACGACGTGCAGCCACGTGTCGCCCGGCACGCGCGCGCCGCGCATCGCACGCAGATAGCCCGGGTGGCCGGTCACGAGCGCGGGCGGCAGCAGCCCGCGCTCCAGGATCGTCTGCGGCCCGTACAGGTCGACCAGCGTCGCGTTGAGCAGCCGCACGCGCTGCAGCACGCCGCGCTCGATCCCGACCCAGTCCTCGGGCGTGACGATCAGCGGCAGCAGGTCGAGCGACCACGGGCCGACGGCGCCGTCGCCGGCGCGCTGCTCGTGCAACTGGTAGAACAGGCCGTTCTCGCGCATGCGCCGGTGCAGTGCGTCGGCGCGGCGGTCGAGGTCGGCCACGCCGTCGCTGCCGATCGACGTGAAGAAGCTGCGCCACGCGGGCGCAAGCGCAGGCGCGTGCAGGCCGGCCGCGCTGCCGCGCAGTTCGTCGTAGCGACCGGCGGCGGCCGGCGCCGCGAGCGCGGCGGCCAGTTCGGCGGCGTCCGGCTGCGCGCCGGTATCGAAAAGCGTGGGCATCGCGTCGAAGGCGGCGGGATGGTCGAGGTCAATGGGCGGCACGATGTCGTTCCGTCGTCAGGGTGCGGCCGCGCATGCGCGCCGCCATTCAGGCGGCAAGCCGCCGTGCGGAACCGCATTCTGCCCGCATCCTAGCATTCCGGCGGGGCCGCGACCGGCCGGTGCGCCGGGCGGTCGCGAACCGCGCATCGTCGTCCGTCCAGTCATCGATCGATCACGGCCGCCGCAAGTCGAGCGTGAACGGGAATTCACGGCTCGGCGAGGCAGCGGCGACGTCCATCCGCCCCGGCGTGTGCCCGATCTCGACGAAGCGCGCGAGCCGGCGGCTCTCGGCTTCGTACGCATTGACCGGGAACGTCGCGTAGTTGCGCCCGCCCGGATGCGCGACGTGATACCGGCAGCCGCCGAGCGAGCGTTGCAGCCACGTATCGACGATGTCGAACGTGAGCGGCGCGTGCACGCCGATGGTCGGATGCAGCGCCGACGGCGGCGACCACGCCTTGTAGCGCACGCCCGCGACGTATTCGCCGACGGTGCCGGTCGGCTGCAGCGGCAACGCGCGGCCGTTGACGGTCACGACGTGCCGGTTGTCGTTCAGCCCCGTCACGCGCACTTCGAGCCGTTCGACCGACGAATCGACGTAGCGCACCGTGCCGCCGGGCGCGCCCTCCTCGCCCATCACGTGCCACGGTTCCAGCGCGCCGCGCAACGACAGTTCCATCCCGTTCACCGCGATCTGCCCGAACAGCGGAAAACGGAATTCGAAGTGCGGCGCGAACCACGCCGGGTCGAACGCGAAACCGGCGTCGCGCAGCTCGGCCAGCACGTCGTCGAAATCCATCTGGAGAAATTCCGGCAGCATGAACCGGTCGTGCAGCGCGGTGCCCCAGCGCGTGAGCGGCGTCGTGTACGGCGCAGCCCAGAAGCGCGCGACCAGCGCACGCAGCAGCAGTTGCTGCACGATGCTCATCCGCGCATGCGGCGGCATCTCGAACGCGCGCAGTTCGAGCAGGCCGAGCCGGCCGGTGGACGAATCGGGCGAATACAGCTTGTCGATGCAGAACTCGCTGCGGTGCGTATTGCCCGTCACGTCGATCAGCAGGTTGCGCAGCACGCGGTCGACGAGCCACGGCGGCATGTCCTGCCCGAACAGCAGCTTGTTGCGCTGGATCTCCGCGAACGCGATGTCGAGCTCGTAGAGCTGGTCGTTGCGTGCCTCGTCGACACGCGGCGCCTGGCTCGTCGGCCCGATGAACAGCCCCGAGAACAGGTACGACAGCGACGGATGGTTGTGCCAGTACGCGATCAGGCTCGCGAGCAGGTCCGGGCGGCGCAGGAACGGGCTGTCGGCCGGCGTCGCGCCGCCGAGCACGAAGTGATTGCCGCCGCCCGTGCCGACGTGCCGACCGTCGACCATGAACTTCTCGCTGCACAACCGCGATTGCCACGCGGCGTCGTACAGGAATTCGGTGTGGTCGACGAGTTCGTCGAAGCTCGCGGCCGGATGGATGTTCACCTCGATCACGCCGGGATCCGGCGTCACCTGCAGCAGCTTCAGCCGGGCGTCGCGCGGCGGCGGATAGCCTTCGAGCACGAGCTTCACGCCGAGTGCATGCGCGGTCAGCTCGATCGCGCCGAGCAGGTCGAGATAATCCTCGAGCGCGGCGAGCGGCGGCATGAACAGGTACAGGATGCCGTTGCGCACTTCGACGCACAGCGCGGTGCGCGTGATCCACGCGGCCGATTCGAAGCGCTCCGGCCGGCGATGCGGGTCCGCGGCGCCCGGGCGGCCGCGCGCGGTCGTGCCGTCGTCGCGCCACTGCATCACGGTCTGCGCGGACGCTTCGCGATGCACGCCCGCCAGATAGCGCGGCGCGTCGGCCGGGCCCGCGTAGCGGGCGCGAATGGCGGCGGCGTCCGGCAGCGCGTCGCGCGGCGCGAACGGATCGCGCTCGACGAGATACGGATAGTCGGCGCGGGCCGCCCACGGCAGCGAATCGAGCGGCAGCCGATAGCCCATCGGCGAATCGCCGGGCACGAGGTACATCCGCTCGTCGCGGAAGAACCACGGGCCCGTCTGCCAGCGCGGGCCGTCGAGGCCCGGCGCGTCATCCACGCGCTTGACCGGCAGCACGTAGCCGACCACGCTGTCGAGCTGCTGCTCGAACACCTTGCGCAGCCGCGCGCGTTCGAGCTCGTCGTCGAGGCGCGCGTCGAACGGATCGACGTTGACGGGCAGCCGGCGCTCGCGCCACAGGTAATACCAGACGTCCTCGTAGCCGGGCTGGATGAATTCGCTGGTCAGGTTCAGCCGCGCGGCGAGTGCATCGATGAAGCGCTTCGCGTCGTCGGTGGTGTGCGATGACGGCTCGCGCTCGTCGGCGAACAGCGACGGATCGTGCCACACGGGCTGGCCGTCCGCGCGCCAGAAGATCGACAACGCCCAGCGCGGCAATTGCTCGCCGGGGTACCACTTGCCCTGCCCGAAATGCAGGAAGCCGCCGTCGCCGTATTCGGCGCGCAGCCGCTGCACGAGTTCGGTCGCGTAGCCGCGCTTGGTCGGGCCGAGCGCATCGGTGTTCCACTCGGCGCCGTCGCGGTCGTCGATCGACACGAAGGTCGGCTCGCCGCCCTGCGTGAGCCGCACGTCGCCGGCGGCCAGTGCGCCGTCGACCTGCGCGCCGAGCGCGAGCACGCCCTCCCACTGCGATTCGGTATACGGCTTCGTCACACGCGGCGACTCGTACACGCGCGTCACGCTCATCTCGTGCTCGAACGACACCTCGCACTCGTCGATCAACCCTTCGACCGGCGCGGCGCTCGTCGGCTGCGGCGTGCACGCGAGGGGAATATGCCCTTCCCCGGCGAGCAGGCCCGACGTCGGATCGAAGCCGATCCAGCCGGCGCCCGGCAGATAGACCTCGCACCATGCGTGCAGGTCGGTGAAATCGACCGAGGTGCCGCTCGGGCCGTCGAGCGATTTCACGTCGGGGGTCAACTGGATCAGGTAGCCCGACACGAAGCGCGCGGCAATGCCGAGATGGCGGCACAGCTGCACGAGCAGCCACGCGCTGTCGCGGCACGAGCCGGACGCGAGTTCGAGCGTCTGCGCGGGCGTCTGCACGCCCGGCTCCATCCGCACCAGGTAACCGATGTCGCGCTGAAGCTGCTGGTTCAGCGCGACGAGAAAGTTCACGGTGCCGGCCGGCGTGCGGTCGACGCCGTCGAGATACGCGCGAAACAGCGGCGCGGCGCTCGTCTGCGGATCGCACGCGAGATACGGCGCGAGCTCGGTCTTCAGCGCGTCGTCATAGCTGAACGGGTATTGCTCCGCGCTCGCTTCGAGAAAGAAGTCGAACGGGTTGTACACCGACATCTCGGCGACGAGATCGATCGTGATCTCGAAGTGCTCGGTGCGCTCCGGAAACACGAGCCGCGCGAGATAGTTCGAGAACGGATCCTGCTGCCAGTTGATGAAGTGCTGCGCGGGCTCGACCGTCATCGAATACGCGAGGATCGGCGTCCGGCAATGCGGCGCGGGCCGCAGTCGCACGACCTGCGGGCCGAGGTTGACGAGCCGGTCGTAGCGATAGCGGGTGGTGTGATGCAGCGCGACGTGGATGGACATGGGAGCTCGAGTCGGGTTGGGCCGGCCGCGCACGCCGCGTCGCTTGCGACGCGGCGGCCCGGCATGGCGGATTCGGCGAAGGCGCGCCGCGGGTCAGACGAGTTCCGGCGTCTGCACGACGCTGATCTCGACGCCGACGGCCGTCGCGCCGAGCCCGGTCACCGGCTGCGCGTCGCGATGGTCGAGGCCGACCGCGATGCGCACGTAGCGTTCGTCCGGGCAACGGTTCATGAACGGGTCGAAGCCGACCCAGCCGAGCCCTTCGACATAGGCCTCGGCCCATGCATGGCCGGCCGGTTGCTGCATCAGCGCCGTGGCTTGCGGCTGCGCGCCGAGCGCCGCGTGCGGCTGCCCCTGGGATTGCGACTGCGATTGCCCTTGCGACTGCGACTGCGCGGCATGCGATGCACCGAGCGCCTGCTGCATCCCGTCGCCGCTCTGCAGCGCGAGCGCTTCCTCGTCCTCGACGTCGACCCCATTCTGCTTTGCATCGGCGATGCGCTGCATCGCGCTGTCGGCCAGCACGTAGCCCGAGATGTAGCGCGCGGGGATCTTCAGCACACGGGCGGCCGCGATGAACGCGTGCGCATGGTCGCGGCTCGTGCCCTCGCCGCTTTGCAGCGCGGTTTCCGCATCGACGGGCGCGTCGGCGGCCAGGTTCGGCGCGTACGCGATGCGGCCGTGCACTTCCGTCATCAGCCAGTGCAATGCGTCGAGGCCGTGCGGCTCGATCGGCAGCGCCTCGGTGAGCGCGCGCACGGTGTCGCCGGCCTTCGTGAGCGCCGTTTCGCGCTCGAAGATCCACGGCGGCGCATAGCCTTCGGAATTCCCGAGAATGCCCGCGCGGTCCTGCGTCTCGACGACGCCGGCCGCCACGACGACGATCTCGGCCTTCGCGCCGCGATCGTGGCGCACGAGGTCGATCCGGTTGCCGAGCCCGTCGGCGTATGACAGCGTCGGCTCGACGCCGTCGATCGTGACCTGCCACGCGCGCACCGTCTGCCCGGGGCCCGACTGCGGGCGCAGCCGCAACCGTTGCAGTGCGTGGGTGGCCTGATCGTCGAACTGATAACGCGAAATGTGTCGGATGGCGAGTCGCATGGCAAGTCTCAGTCGAAGTTGTAAGCCTGGGCGATTTCGAGCCCGAGGCTGTTGTTGCGGCCGATGAAGTCGGTCAGGAACTCGTGCAGGCCGCTCTTGAAAATCCGCTCGACCGACGTATCGGACAGCATTTGCAGGATCTTCGTGGCCGTGTCGTGACACGGGTGTGTCACGCCGTAATCCTTCGCGAGCAGGTTCAGGCTGGACACGACGCGCCCGTAGCAATAGCGCAGCGAACGCGGCATGCGGCCGTTCAGGATCAGGTAGTCGGCAATGTTCAGCGGCTTGTACTGCACGTCGTACACCCAGCGATACGAACGATGCGCGGCCACGCAGCGCAGGATCGTCTCCCATTGGTAGTTGTCGAGGATCGTGCCGACGTGCGATACCGACGGCAGCAGCAGGTGGTATTTCACGTCGATGATCCGCGCGGTGTTGTCCGCGCGTTCGACGAATGCCCCGATCTGCGCGAAATCGAAGATCTCGTTGCGCAGCATCGTGCTGTAGAAGCTGCCGAGAATCAGCGCGGTTTCGCGTTTCACCTGGTCGAGCACGGCCGGCAACTCGCTTTCCGGCACCGGCCGCGCGAACGCGCGGCGCAGCGCGAGCCACGCGCCGTTCACGCTTTCCCACGCCTCGCGCGTCAATGCCGTGCGCACCATCCGCGCGTTCGAGCGCGCGGCCTCGATGCACGACAGCACGCTCGACGGGTTGTCGCGGTCGCGCAGCAGGTAGTCGGTCACGGTATCGGCCGCATACGCGTCGTATTTCTGCCGGTAGCCGTCGTCCGCGCCCGAGCTGACGAGCACCGACGACCATTCGGCCGGCGCGTCGGCCGTGCGCGTGAGCGCCATCCGCAGCCCGGCATCGACGATGCGCGCGATGTTCTCCGCGCGCTCGATATAGCGGTACATCCAGTAGAGACCGCTTGCAGTACGTCCCAGAAGCATCTCGTGTCCACTCCGTCTTCGTTCGGTTCGCGCGCCGGCTCCGGCGCGCGCGGTCGTGCCCGGCTCAGTCGGCCAGCACCCAGGTGTCCTTGGTGCCGCCGCCCTGGCTCGAGTTGACGACGAGCGATCCTTCCTGCAGCGCGACGCGCGTGAGCCCGCCCGGCGTGATGCGGATCCGGTCCGACACCAGCACGAACGGCCGCAGGTCGACGTGGCGCGGCGCGAGGCCGGCGTCGGTCAGGATCGGCGTCGTGGACAGCGCGAGCGTCGGTTGCGCGATGTAGTTCGCGGGACGGGCGCGCAGCTTCGCGGAAAACGCGTCGAGTTCGGCCTTCGACGCGCACGGGCCGACCAGCATCCCGTAGCCGCCCGAGCCGTGCACCTCCTTCACGACCAGTTCGTCGAGATGCGCGAGCACGTACTTGAGGCTGTCGGCCTCGCCGCAGCGCCAGGTCGGCACGTTTTCCAGCAGCGCCTTGCGGCCGGTATAGAACTCGACGATCTCCGGCATGTACGAGTAGATCGCCTTGTCGTCGGCGATGCCGGTGCCGGGCGCATTCGCGATCGTGATGTTGCCCGCGCGGTACACGTCCATGATGCCGGCCACGCCGAGCACCGAATCCGGGCGGAACGTGAGCGGATCGAGGAACGCGTCGTCGACGCGGCGGTACAGCACGTCGATCGGCTGGAAGCCTTCGGTCGTGCGCATCGCGACGCGGCCGTCGATCACCTGCAGGTCGCTGCCCTCGACGAGGTGCACGCCCATTTGATCGGCGAGGAACGAATGCTCGTAGTACGCGGAATTGTGGATGCCGGGCGTGAGCACCGCGATGGTCGGATTGTCGGCGTTGCCGCCCGGCGGGCACACGGCCGCGAGCGACTGGCGCAGCATCTGCGGATAGGTTTCGACCGGACGCACCTTCACCTGCTGGAACAGCTCGGGGAAGAGCTGCATCATCGTCTCGCGGTTTTCCAGCATGTACGACACGCCGGACGGCGTGCGCGCGTTGTCCTCCAGCACGTAGAACGCGTTCTCGCCGGTACGCACGATGTCGACGCCGATGATGTGCGTGTAAACGTTGCCGGGCGGCCGGAAGTCGATCATCTCGGGGATGAACGCCTCGTTGTGCGCGATCAGGTGCTTCGGCACGATGCCCGCGCGCACGATTTCCTGGCGGTGGTAGATGTCGTCGAGGAACGCGTTCAGCGCCATCACGCGCTGCTCGATGCCGAGCGACAGCCGGCTCCATTCCGCCCCCGAGATGATGCGCGGGACAATGTCGAACGGAATCAGCCGCTCGGCGGCCTCCGCGTCGCCGTAGACGGCGAACGTGATGCCTGTCTTGCGGAACACGCCTTCCGCATCGTGGGCCTTCTGGGCGAGGCTCGCAGGATCCTGCGTGTCGAGCCATTGCTTCAGGCGCGCGTAAGGCGCCCTCACCATGTCGCCGGATTGCAGCATTTCATCGAATGGCTTCATCGATCTTCTCTCCATCGATCGTTTTCCCCGGCATTGCGCATGCCGGACCGGCGTACTGAATGCTTTGCAAGGAACGTGCCTTGCTCGATCCCTTCGATATCCCCCTGTTTTGCGCCGCCCAGGCACGCCTGCGCGGCATCGCGCACCATAACGGTGCAACACCGGACGCGACGGCCGCTTGCGGTGCGCCGCGAGCGCGCACGGCCGATGCTGCGCCGCGTCCGACGAACATAGTTCCCCCGCGTGTCACGAATGTGCAATCTGCACTGCACCAAAAACGGCGAGCCGGGCCCCCGGCACGGCCGTGAACGGGTGGGCCGGCACGCACACGGCGCAGCCGACCCTGGGGAAGCGCCGTCCGGGCGGCCGGGACGGTCCGACGCGGTGAACCGTCCGGTTAACCGGTCCGGCCCCTCAACGCTATGCAGCCGTAATCCCGCCGACAACGCCCATGCATATTTCGACTGACACCGATCGAAAAAAAACATCGGCCCGACCGGCGCGATGCGCGGTACGCTAGAACGTTGGTGCAGCAGACGGCGCCGCCTTTCAGGCGCCCGACTATAAAAAGCGAAGATCGAAATGGAAGCAAAGTGGCTGGAAGATTTCCTGAGCCTGGCGGATACCAAGAGTTTTTCCCGGGCCGCGCGTCACCGGCACCTGACGCAGTCGGCGTTCAGCAGACGAATCGCCGCCCTCGAAACCTGGATGGACGCGAAGCTGGTCGACCGGAGCATCAATCCGGTCGCGCTGACGCCCGCCGGCCAGATGTTCCGCGGGCTCGCCGCGGACATCCTGCGCAGCATGTATGCGGCGCGCAATCTCGTGAACGGCTACGACCAGTTCGCGGCGAGCGACCAGGTCGTGCGCTTCGCCGTCGCGCACACGCTCGTCTTCACGCTGTTTCCCGAATGGCTCAAGCAGCTCAATAGCGAGGTCGGCCACGTGACCGCCCGCGTCAATGCGGTGAACGTGCCGGAGGGCGTGCAGCAACTGGTCGAAGGCGAATGCGACCTGCTGCTCGGCTATCACCACCCGCAACTGCCGATCGTGCTCGATCCGAACCATTTCCCGTTCGTCAGCCTCGGCGTCGAGCGAATCCTGCCGGTGTCGTCGCCCGACGCGCGCGGCAAGCCGGTGTTCCAGTTGCCCGGCACGCCCGATGCGCCGCTGCCGCTGCTCGCGTATTCGTCGGGCGCGTTTCTCGGCAACATCGTCGAGATGCTGCTGCTGAACGCGACCGAGCCGTACGTGCTGCACCGGTGTTTCGAGACGCACATGTCCGAGGCGCTGAAAGGGATGGTCGTGGCCGGGCACGGCATCGGCTGGCTTCCTGAAAGCTGTGTCGCGAAGGAGCTCGCGGACGGCACGCTCGTGTGCGCGGGCACCGGCGACTGGATCACCGAGCTCGAAATCCGCCTGTATCGATCGGCGCGCAAGCGCGGGCTCGCGGCCGAACAGCTGTGGGCCTATATCATGAACCGGCCGCGCACGGCGCTCGACGGCGCGATCGGCACCGAAGAGGCGGTCGCGCCGGCGATGCGCAGCGCGCGGCGAAGCGCAGGCGGCAGCCGCTGACCGCGCATTCGCGCCGTGAACGTCCGCGGCGCGAATGCGCGTTGTTTCGATAGAAATCGATAATCCCGCCGGACTCCATAAAACCCTTGCCGACTTGCAAGCGATCTCGATAAAAACGCAAACGTTTGCGTTTCATGTCGTATTTTTTACTGTTTTCCGTATTAAGTAAGAATATTCAGCCCGAGTTTCCAGACAGAAATACCTTGTTACACAAGTTTCCATTTACCTGTAACCGCCGCAATCATCAAAAACGTCGCACCCTCATTTCGCAATTCGCGGCCTGTACCCTGACCTTCATCGATCCGGCCTGAACACACGCGCAATACTGTCTTTTATCAGTCGTTATTTTTCGGTACCACAGTCGATACCTCCGACATGATTCAAAGCGTGCTCGATCATCGCTACCGGCGAGCAATTTTCATGTTCGGCAATATCGCCTTTATTCAGTATTAATAAATCCTCACCAATCCTTCTTTATCCTGTTTAGATAGGATCTTTCACCTCGTCCCATTCGGGCCACACGCGGTTGTTGGTTCAAAAACCATCGTGTATCAATAGCGTGTCGCAAAAAGAACGTTGGCAAATTAGACAGGAATCGATGCGTGTCATTGGTTCCGGATGGGAGATTGCAATGTCACCTTCGCTTCGACAGCGTGCTCGCCCTTTCCTGTGCGTCGCCATCTCCACGCTGTGCATGAACGCCATGGCGCAGACACCGGCGGCCCCGTCGCCGGCGTCCGGGCCGGGGGCGAACCGGTACGTGATTTCGTATATCTGCGGTGACGCGCGGATCGACGGTACCGCGCCGCTTCCGCCTGACGGACGCCCGTACAACCTGGGCGTGTCGTTCGTGGCGGGGAGCACCGGACAGCCGCTCTCCAACGTGCAGGTGCGCCTGCGCCGGCACGGGCGCGTGCTCGTCGAATTCAATGCATCGGGGTCGCGCTGCCTGTTCAGCGTGCCGGATGCGAGCTACCGGGTCGAAGGAACTTATCAGGGAGCAACCCAGTTCGCGATTGTCGAGACGGGCACGCTCACGACGCAGTTGCGATGGTGACGGTCGCGCCGATCGCGTCATTCGTCGAACGTATCGAATCAAGGAGCCTTGAATGCCTCGTGCAGAACGACCGGACGACTCGCCCGCCCGTGAGCCGAAACCCTCGTGGGGTCCGGGAAAGAATGCGGCGCTCAGCGTCGCCGCATTTGCCGCGATCTTCGGCGCCTTCGCGTATGTCGAGCGAGACGCGAGGATCGGCCATGCGAGCGTGACGCACGATATCGCCGGCGTGATCGAAAACGCCGCCGGCAAGTACCGCGAGTTCATCGTGGCGGCAACCGGCAGCGCGTCCGGCGCCGCAGCGCCCGCCGGCGCGACGGCGACGGTCGCGCAGGCCGGGCCGGTTCCGCCGTCTGCCTCGGCGACGCCGGCGCTGTCGGCCGCAGCCGAACCGCCCGTATCGCCGCAAACGACGGCCCGGTCCGACGTGAAACCCACGCGCCCCGCGCATGTACCGGCGACAAGGCTCGCGGCCGAGCCGCACGCCGTGTCGACCGCCAGGCGCACGGCGCGCCCCGGCGACGCGCACCGGACGTCCCGTTCGCAGGCGCTGGCGCGCACGAGAAAACGCCCCGACCCCGTGCCGAAACAGCAACCGCAATCGTATTTCGCCGGCACGTCGCACATGGAAGCGACCAGCGTCACGCACGATGAGCTGGAAAGCGCCCGCGCGCTGGCCAAGGCACGCTGGTGCGCACAGATCGACGAATGGAGCTGTGTGGAGCAAAACGCGAGTCGTGCGCTCGCCATCGACCCGAAGAACAGCGAATCGCGCGCGCTGCTTGGACAAGCGATCCGCAATCGCCTGTGAACCAGGCGAATGCCGCCGGGCCTCGCCGCCCGGCGATGCACGCCGTCGGGCGTGCAACCGAGGTGAACGTTTCAAAGTGAGGAGACACCGTGGCTAACAATCGTCAACAACAATGCACCACCGTCGTTCCGCCGAGCCGGCGGATCCTCCTGCATGCGCCGCTGCTGTGCCTGCTCGTCGCGTCCGGCCCGGGCCTTGCCGCCGAAGGCGACGCGGAGCCGCAGGTCGCCCAGGGTTACGGTGCGCAGCCCCCTCAAGCGCCGACGCCGATCGCGCAGGCGTCGGATGCGTCGATGCAGATCGCGCAGGAATCTGCCCCGGGATCGAACCCGGCGATGCCGACCACGGTCATGGTGGACCCCGACGCGCCGCAGCCGAGCGCGCCATCGTCGAATGCGCCGATGCTGCTTGCGCAGGCATTCGACACCGCGCCGCCGGATACGTCGGCGCCGCGCGCGCGGACGCCGGATGCACCGCAGCCGCCCGCCCAAACCGAGACCACCGCACCGCCCACACCGCCGCCTACGCCGACACTCACCGCGCAGGCGTCCGGCACGCCGATGCCGAATTCGCCCACGCCCATGACGCAGCCATCCGGCGCCGAACCACCGTCGTCCCGGCAACCGAATTCACAGTCACCCGGCGCGCAGCTCCCCGGCGAGCCGATCCAGCGATCGCAAGGGCCCGACGTAGAGACGCCGAATGCGCAAGCGCCGAATCTGCGCACAGCCGACGTCGCGACGGTACGCAACGACGTGTTCGGCCTCGCGGCGAGCGGCGGCGCGGTCAAGGCGCTCGACGAAGCGAAGGCCCGGCCCGATGCGTTCTCCGCCGTCGACATCGCGCAACTCGAAGAACTGTCGATTCGCCAGCAGGTGCGCGGCGGACGCGACAAATCTCGTTCGATGACGAGTTCGGACCGCTTCGACGGGCTCGACAACGCGCTGCGCGCGGCCGACGACCTCGACAAGCGGATGCCGGCCACACCCGAGTACACGCCGGTCCGCACGGCGCTCGCGGGCGATCGGGTCGTCGCCCTTGCGGCACGCGGCGACATGAAGCCGGCCGTGGCAACGTTCGAGACGATTCCGTCGAACGCGGAGATCTCGATCGACGCGCTGGCGGCCGTCGGCGACGCCTACCTGTACCTGAGCGAGCCGACCAAGGCGAACGCCGTCTACGCGCGTGCGCTGCAGCAGGCGACCGCGTCGCCGACGGACCGCGCGACCCGCGGCTTCCAGTACGGCGCGCGCACGCGTCCGATCGAGCTGCAGGAGGGGCTGTTCTGGTCGTACGTCGACCAGGCACGCGCGCCGCAAGCGAAGCAGGTGCTCGACGACATGGAGAAGTCGCTGCCGCCGGCCAAGCAGGTGACCAACGTCGGTCCGGGAGAAAGCGACTACCTGCGCTACTACCGGCTGCGTGCGCAATACCTGATCTTCACGGGGCATGTCGACCAGGGGATCGCCGCGCTCGAAGAACTCGAGAAGCAGGTGCCGTTCAACGCGGAGATCCGCGCCGCGCACGCCGACGCCGTGTCGGGCCAGTCGCATCCGCGCCAGGCGATCTCGATGTATCGCGCGTCGCTGACCGATCACCCGGACAGCGTCGAAATGCTCGCGGGCCTCGGCCGCGCATCGCTCGTGGCGGACGACTACGCGACCGCGAAGACCGTCGACCAGACCCTCGGCACGACGTTCCCGGACAGCGGCGCCGTGCGCGGCTTCAAGCGCGACTACAACGCGTACCGCAGCCCGGTGTTCACGACCGACCTCAGCTTCGAGCACGGCAACAGCGCACTGGCCAACAACAGCTTCACGTCGGACAGCTATGTGTATTCGCAACCGTTCGGCGACAACTGGCGCGTGTTTTCGCACACGTTCTACGGTTTCGCGCAGACCGACGACGGCAACCTCAGCCGCACGCGCACGGGCATCGGCGGCGACTACCGGCACGGGCCGCTCACGGTGCTGGGCGAAGTCACACGCTCGATGGGCGGGGACGGCCGAACCGGCGGCCGCGGGACGATCGCGTACGCGCTGAACGATTACTGGACGGTCAGCGCGGGGCTCGACACCAACGACAACTCGCTGCCGTGGAAGGCATATGCCGCGCACATCTGGGGCCGCTCCGCGAACGTCGAGGTCGTGTATCGCCAGAACGACCGACGCCAGGTCAGGCTGAGCTACGGCGTGAGCCGCTACAGCGATTCGAACTTCCACCAGGAGATCGCGGCGACCGCCACGCAGCGCGTGTACACGGCCGCGAACCAGCTCGTCAACGTCTCGCTGAATCTCGGTACCGACAGCAACACGCGCCGGGACGCACCCTACTTCAGCCCCGGTCGCGACTACGCGGCCGCCGCGACCGTGATGCATCAGTTGACGCTGTGGAAGAAAGGCGACATGGGGCTGCAACAGCGCGTGTCGGTGTCGGGCGGCGTGTACAACGAGCGCGGCTTCGGCACCAGCCCGCTGTGGAGCGCGCGCCTCGAGCATGCGTGGACGTTCAAGCACGACATCACGCTGAGCTACGGCGTCGAGGTCAGCAGTCACGCATACGACGGCCAGCGCGAGCGCTCCGAAACCGGCTTCCTGTCGCTCAACCTGCCGTTCTAGCAAGGAGATCGGGCAATGCTGCAATCCAGACGGACCTTCATGTGCGGATGCCTCGGCACGTTTGCCGCCTGTTCGCTGTTCCCGGGCGTGACCGGCGCCAAGATGATCGATCTGCTGCCGCCGTCCGATCCGGCCGACGGCAAGACGTTTCGCGTGATCTGCATGCACGACGTGCGCGACAACCTGATGGCGTCGTTTTCGTCGCCGACGGCGGTGGTCGATCCGTTCGCGGTCGACACCGGCACGCTCACCGCGATCTTCTCGTGGTTGCAGACCAACAACTACCACACCATCACGGTCAAGCAGATCGAGGCGTCGCGGCACGGCGGCAAGCCGCTGCCGCCGCGCTCGGTGCTGCTCACGTTCGACGACGGCTTCCGCAGCCACTATACGAAAGTGCTGCCGCTGCTGGAGCGCTTCAAGTATCCGGCCGTGATGGGTCTCGTCACCGCATGGATCGACACCCCGCCGGATACGCCGATCCGCATCAGCGACAAGGTTCAGGTGCCGCGCGACTACTTCCTGTCGTGGGACGAGGTGAAGAAGCTCGGGCAGTCGGAATTCGTCGAGCTCGGCTGCCACACGCACAACCTCCATCACGGCGCGATCGCGAATCCGCAAGGCAACGAGTTGCCGGCGACCACGTCGCATCTCTACCTGCAAGACCAGAAACGCTATGAGACCGACGCCGAGTTCCACGCACGCGTGCACGACGACCTGCAGACGTGCGTACGGCAGATCCGCGAACGCACCGGCATCGTCGCACGCTCGATGGTGTGGCCGTACGGCGCGGAAAACCAGCCCGTGCGCCAGATCTCGACGTCGCTCGGCATGGACGTCCAGTTCAGCCTCGACGCCGGCCCGAATACGCCGGACGTGCCGCTCGACCGGCTGAGACGGATCCTGATGATGTACGACGTCGACATCGGCGGATTCGAACGCTCGATGCGCGAACCGGCGTCGAACCGCGGCGACGTCGACGTGCCCGAGCGCACCGTGCAGGTCGACCTCGACCAGGTCTACGATCCCGATCCCGCGCGGCAGGAAGCGAATCTCGGCAAGCTGATCGAGCGCATCTACCGGATGCAGCCGAAATCGGTGTACCTGCAGGCGTATGCGGACCCGAAGGGCACCGGCGTGGCCGAAGCGGTGTATTTCCCGAACCGGCACCTGCCGATGCGTTCCGACCTGTTCTCGCGCGCCGCATGGCAACTCAATACGCGCGCCAACGTGCAGGTGTATGCATGGATGCCGGTGCTCGCGTTCCGGCCGCCGGCCGACAAGCAGCGCGGCCTCGAGGCCGTGAGCGCGTTCGGCGGCGCGCCGGCCCGCGAGAACGGCACGCGCGTGTTCCGGCTGAGCCCGTTCGATCCCGATGCGCGGCTGATGATCCAGCAGATCTACGAGGATCTCAGCAAGCACGCGTCGTTCAGCGGCATCCTGTTCGGCGACGACGCGGCGCTCGACGATTACGAAGACGCGGGCCGGCATGCGCTGCGCACCTATTCGCAATGGGGGCTGCCGGCCGACGTCGGCAAGATCCGCGAGAACCCCGACCTGATGAAGCGCTGGACGCGCCAGAAGACGCGCCACCTGATCGACATGACCCGGCAGCTCGAGCAGATCGTGCTGGCCCACCAGAACGTCGGCGACGTGCTGACCGCGCGCAACATCTTCGCGATGCCGGTGCTCAAGCCCGAATCGGAGGCGTGGTATGCGCAGAACTACGACGATTTCCTCGCCGCCTACGACTACGTCGCGCTGATGGCGATGCCGTACATGGAGCAGGCGAAGGACCCGGAAGGCTGGCTGGACCAGCTCGTGAAGGCGGTGCGCACGAAGCAGCGCGGGCTGCAGCGCACCGTGTTCGAACTGCAGTCGTACGACTGGCACGCGCACAAGGACGTGCCCGCCAGCACGCTGCTCGCGCAGATGCGGCGGCTGCGCAGCGAAGGCGCCGTGAATTTCGGCTACTACCCCGACAACTTCCTGAACGGCCAGCCGGAGCTCGACGCGATGCGCGACGTGATGTCGCTGAAGTCGCGCCTCGACCCGACCTCGATCAACGCGCTGATGCAGATGCAGCACGCGCAGGGAACCAAGACGCCATGACCTCCCATAGCCTCATCCAGCGCCTGCAGGATTTCGTCTTCTACTATCCGTTCTTCATGTCGTATCTGTGGATGATCGGCGGCGTCGTGCACTACTTCCTGCTCGAGGAAGGCCGCGAGCTGTCGACGCGCACGATCGCGTCGAGCGGCATCCCGAAAGTCTCGATCGTCGTGCCGTGCTTCAACGAAGCCGCGAACGCGCGCAGCGTGATCGCCCATCTGAACGGGATGCAGTATCCGAACTACGACATCATCGCGGTCAACGACGGCAGCAAGGATCGCACCGGTGAGATCCTCAACGAGCTGGCCGTCGAGATCCCGCGGCTGCTCGTGATCCATCACGCGCGCAACGAAGGCAAGGCGGTCGGGCTCACGACCGCGGCCGCGGTATCCAACGCGGAGTACCTGCTGTGCATCGACGGCGACGCGCTGCTCGCGCACGATGCGATCGGCTGGATGCTCGAGCACTTCCTGACCGACCCGGGTGTCGGTGCGGTGACCGGCAACCCGCGCATCCGCACGCGCACGTCGCTGCTCGGCCGCATGCAGGTCGGCGAATTCTCGTCGATCGTCGGGCTGATCAAGCGCACGCAGCAGGTGTACGGCCGCATCTTCACGGTGTCGGGCGTGATCACGATGTTCCGCAAGACCGCGCTCGCCGACGTCGGCTACTGGAGCTCGGACATGCTGACCGAGGACATCGACATCAGCTGGAAGCTGCAGTGCCGCGACTGGCGCGTCGTGTACGAGCCGCACGCGCTCAGCTGGATCCTGATGCCCGAGACGATCACGGGGCTCTACCGGCAGCGGCTGCGCTGGTCGAAGGGCGGCATCCAGGTACTGCTGAAGTACGCCGGCACGCTGATGCGGCCGACGCAGATGATGATGTGGCCGCTGTTCGCGGAGTACCTGATCGGCATCGCATGGGCGTACTCGATGTCGTTCATCCTGCTGCTCGCGCTGATCGACGTCGTCTACCCGCTTCCGCCGAACTGGCATGTGTCCGTGGTGCCGCACTGGCACGGGATGCTGCTGGTCGCGACCTGCATCCTGCAGTTGATCGTCGGCAGCATGATCGATCGTCGTTACGACGAAAAACTCCTGATGTACTTCCTTGACACCATCTGGTACCCCGTCGCGTTCTGGCTGATCAGCATGATCACCACCGTCGTCGCCCTGCCCGCCGTCGTACTGCGGGGCCGCGGCAAGCGCGCCGTTTGGGTCAGTCCCGACCGAGGCATTCAACATGAAGAACGCGCCGATTATTGACCTCTCCCTGCGCGCACCGCGCGACATGATCGCCGAACGCGGCAGCATCGTCGGGCCCGTGCTCGTCGCGTGGTTCCGTCTCGTGCGGCCCGCGCTGGTCGGGGGCGTATGGGCATCGATCTGCATCTACACGTATCGCTACCTGTTGCCGTTCAACGAGGCCGAGATGCCGATCGAACAGATCGTGTTCTATGTGACGAGCATCGCGCTGATTGCCGGCACGATCGTCATGTGGCTGATCGCGGGACGCGTCGTGCATCCGTTCGCGTACCGGTTGCGCGTATCGAAGATGATGCGGCGCTCGGCCAGCGTGAAGGTGCGCTCGGTGCCACCGACCGCGTTCGCGAGCGAGCGCCGGCGCGGCGCGCGGCGCACGACGCGCATTCTCGTCGCGTCGCACGATGCGAACGGATCGATTTCGGGCATCGAATGGGTCGCCCATGCCGAGCCGCAGCCCCGCGAATAGCCGGCCGGAGACGTGCCGCGCCGGGCGCGACGCCTGCCGCGCGACGCGGCACCGCTTCTGACATCGCGCTGGCGCGCGTCGCGCGCCAGCCGGAAAACTTCATGGAGACGAGGTGAATCATGTGCGGAATCGTCGGAGCAAGCGGCCTGAACAATCAGGTGCCGCAACTGGTCAATGCGCTGAGCCGGCTCGAATATCGCGGCTACGATTCGTGCGGCATCGCCGTGCAGGGCGACGGCCGCCTGCGCAGCGAACGCACGCTGCGACGCGTGACGGACCTGCAGGATCGCGTGCTGACGCTCGGTCTCGAAGCACAGACCTGCATCGCGCATACGCGCTGGGCGACGCACGGCGCGCCGTCTGAAATGAATGCGCACCCGATCATGTCGGGCGACACCATCGCCGTCGTGCACAACGGGATCATCGAGAACCACGACACGCTGCGCGCCGAACTGAAGCAACGCGGCTACACGTTTCGCGGGCAGACCGACACCGAGGTCATCGCGCACCTGATCCACAGCCTCTATCGCGACGACCTGTTCGACGCGGTGGTGCGCGCCGTCAAGCGGCTGCACGGCGCATACGCGATCGCGGTACTCGGCGCGCGCGAGCCGCAGCGTCTCGTCGCCGCGCGCGCCGGCTCGCCGCTCGTGATCGGCATCGGCGCCGAGCAGAACTACCTCGCGTCCGACTGCGCGGCGCTCGGCGACCTGACCGACCGCTTCGTGTACCTGGAAGACGGCGACGTCGCGCTGATCACGCCGGAGCGCATCGCCGTGGTCGATGCGGGCGGGCAGGACGCACGGCGCCCGTTGTGCGAAGTGAAGGCGCGCGCGGACGACGCCGCGCTCGGCCCGTACCAGCACTTCATGCAGAAGGAAATCTTCGAGCAGCCGAAGGCGATCGACAGCACGCTCGCCGGCATCGACACGATCTCGCCGTCGCTGTTCGACACGACGGAAAACACGCGCGCGCTGCTGTCGCGGGTGAAAAGCGTGTTGCTGCTCGGCTGCGGCACCAGCTACTACGCGGGCCTGACCGCGAAATACTGGCTCGAAAGCATCGCGGGCGTGCCCGCCCAGGTCGAGATCGCCAGCGAATTCCGCTACCGCGATACGGTGGCCGATCCGCGCACGCTCGTCGTCGGTATCTCGCAGTCGGGCGAAACAGCCGACACCATCGGCGCGATCGAACAGGCACGCGCGATGGGCCAGGAACTGTCGTTGGCGATCTGCAACGTCGCGACCAGCACGATCGCGCGCAACGCGCCGCTGCGGTTCCTGACGCGGGCCGGCATCGAGCTCGGCGTCGCATCGACCAAGGCATTCACCACGCAGCTCGTCGCGCTGTTCGTGCTGACGCTGACGCTCGCGCAGCTGCGCGGCCGGCTCGATGCCGCGCAAGTCGCGACGCACCTGAAGCAGTTGCGCGCGCTGCCGGACCGCATCGGCCACGCGCTCGCGCTCGAAACGCAGATCATGGGCTGGGCCGCGAAATTCGCGCGCACCGAGAATGCGCTGTTCCTCGGCCGCGGCATCCATTTCCCGATCGCGCTGGAAGGCGCGCTGAAGCTCAAGGAAGTGTCGTACATCCACGCGGAAGGCTATGCGGCCGGCGAGCTGAAGCACGGGCCGCTCGCGCTCGTCACGAGCGCGATGCCGGTCGTCACGATCGCGCCGGACGACCGCCTGTTCCAGAAGCTGAAGTCCAACATGGCCGAGGTGCGTGCGCGCGGCGGCCGGCTCTACGTGCTGGCCGGCAATCAGCTCGAGATCGACGCCGACCGCGACACGCACCTGATCCGCGTGCGCGAATCGGGCGATCTGCTGTCGCCGATCGTCAACGTGATCCCGCTGCAACTGCTCGCGTATCACGTCGGCTGCGCGCGCGGCGCCGACGTCGACAAGCCGCGCAACCTCGCGAAATCGGTGACCGTCGAATGAGGCGGCGAACGCGCCCGGTACAGGCGATCACACGGCTGGCGGCGACCGTGCTCTGCGGCGCGGGCGGCATCGGCGCGGCGTCGCCGGCCCTCGCCGGCGCGCCGGCCGTGCACACGGTCACCGTGTCGAGCGCCCCGTCGCCGCGGGACACCGGCGACCCGCGGCGCTTCATGCACGGCATCGGCGTGGCCGATGCCGGCGACGGCAAACGCTGGGTATTCTTCAGCAGCTCGGGCATCGTGCCGCGCGGTGCGCTGCGCAGCGGCAACTGGCCGCATGACGTGTACGTCGGCGAATGGCTGCCCGACAAGCGGCGCGCGCTGCGCGTGCGCACGTTCATCAGCCGCCCCGAGGCGCAGGAACCCGTGTCGATCGCGCAGAATGCGCGCGGCGACATCTTCGTCACGTTCGAGGACGGCTGGAACACGTCGCAGGAAGTCAGCCAGCGCTACGGCGTCTACCGCCGCGACCTGAAGCCGATCAAGCCCTATCCGAACGACGTCGAATCGGGCGGCCATTCGGGGCACGTCGCGACGGTCGGCGACCGCTTCGTCGTGTTCTATTCCGCCGACTGGGTCAACGGCGGCGGGGTCGACAACCTCGGCAGCGGCAACGGCGTCTACCTGAAAACCTACGACGCGGCCGGGCGCGTGCTGAACCATGTCGCGGTCGCGCCGCACCGCCGTGAATGGTGGCCCGTGATCGCGGGCTCGCCGCGCACTGCGCTGCTGGTGTGGCAAAAATTCATCGAAGGCAGCACGGACGCGACGCTCGAATACGCGATGTTCGACCCGGTCACCGCGAAGCTGGACACACTCGGGGCGCTGAACGGCGCGATCCAGTACTACGTGTATTCGGCCGCCTATGTGCCGGAGATCGACCGTTTCGTCGTCGTCACGACGACGGCGGACGACCGCGGCGTCGCGATGCTGATCGCACCGGACGGCCGCCGCACGGCGACGCTCGATTGCCTGCCCGCGTCGGTGCGCGAATCGGACATCGGCGTTTCCGGCACGCACGCGTACGTGCCGACCCGCGACGGCCGGCTGCTGACGCTCGCGCTCGCGCCGGCGGACATCGCGGTGAGCGGCGTGCAGCGTTCGCCGATTCCGTGGGGCTCGACCGGCGTCGCCGGCTTCCCGGCGTGCGGCACGGCGATGCATTTCGTGTCGCTGACGCCGTCGGGAATGCGCGAAGCCGATTTCGAACCGAAGCAGGACACGCCGCTGCCGAAGAACGAAGTAACGTGTTCGAATCATTGACGGCGGGCCGGTAACGCAATGTCGTCGTGAACACGGGCGGGCCGCACGTCGCACCGTGCGCTTCGTCTTCCGCCGTCCGAACGGTGCGGCGGCAACACCTCGGCAACTCGGCAGTCGGGCCCGCTGTGGCGCGCCTGTCCGACCACAACTGCCGCGCCTTTCCCGTGCCGAATTCGCCAGCGCCGCCCGTACCGGATAGACTGTCGCCCGATTCCTTCCATCGGCCGCGGCGTCCCGCCTCCTGCCGCCGCCGGAACGCCCCTTCCCGGAGAACGAATGCTGAAGCGCCAGTGGTTTTCGCTCGTGCTGCTGACGGTTTGCCTGCTCGGGCGACCCGCGTCGGCCCAGTCCACGCTCGAACTCGACACCGACGGCACGGCCCGCGCCGTCACCCGCCAGACGCTGCTCGCGCGCGCCGATGCGGCCAACATCCACGTGCCGCGCGACATCGCATACGGCCGGCCGATGACGTTCCGCGCGGTGCCGTTCGCCGCGCTGCTCGGCGACACGCCGCTGCCGGACGACGGTGTGCTCGAAACGCGCGCGGCCGACGGGTTCGCCGCGCAATTGCCGCTCGATCTCGTGCGCCGGCGCGCGCCGGCCGGCGCGACCCCGTGGCTCGCGATCGAGGATCCGGCCCGTCCGTGGCCGAAGCTGCCCGGCAAGCAAGTCAGCGCGGGGCCGTTCTATCTCGTCTGGCTCGGGCCGGACGCGTCGTCGGTGCGCGGCGAGCAGTGGCCGTACCAGATCGTGCGCATCACGATCGAATCGTCGCCGCTCGCACGCTGGCCGTCGCTCGCGGTCGATGCCGCATTGCCCGCGAACGATCCGGCCCGCGCGGGCCAGCGGCTGTTCGTCACGCAATGCCTCGCGTGTCATCGCATCGACGGCGCGGGCAGCAGCCACGCCGGCCCCGACCTGAACACGCCGATGAACCCGGTCGACTACTTCCAGCCCGCCGCGCTGCGCCGCTACATCCGCAACCCGGCGTCGGTGCGCGACTGGCCGGGCCGCAGCATGCCGGCGTTTCCGCCCGATCAGCTGAGCGACCGCGAACTCGACCAGATCGTCGCGTATCTCGCGTATAGAGCGCGGCGCAACGCAGCGAAGTAACGCGGGTGCTCCGCTGCCCGGCCGCGCGCGTCGCGCTTACGCTTCCTGTGCGCTCTGCAACACCGCGCGCAACAGCACGTCGGCGCCGGCCGTCGCCCATTCGGGGGTAATCGCTTCGGCCTCGTTGTGGCTCAGCCCGTCGACGCACGGCACGAAGATCATGCCGGTCGGCGCGACCCGCGCGACATAGCATGCGTCATGGCCCGCGCCGGATACGATGTCCATGTGCGACAACCCGAGCGAGCGCGCCGCGTCACGCACCGTGTCGATGCAGCGCGGCGCGAACGGCACCGGCGCATACGTGAAGATCTGCTCGACCTGCGCGCCGAGGCCGGCTTCGTCGGCCACGCGCGCGAGTTCCGCTCGCAGCGCCGCGTCCAGTTCGTCGAGTACCGCATCGTCGGGGTGACGAAATTCGACCGTGAAGAAGCAGCCGCCCGGCACCGTGTTGCGCGAATTCGGCCGGGCCTCGATCATCCCGACCGTTGCGCGCGCATCCGGTGCGTAACGGCGGCCGAGCACGTCGATGAACGAGATCATCCGCGCCGCGCCGACCAGCGCGTCGCGACGGAACGCCATCGGTGTCGTACCGGCGTGCGCGTCGACGCCGGCGAGCGTCACCTCGTACCAGCGCTGCCCCTGCCCGGCGGTCACGACGCCGATCGTCTTGCCGGCCCGCTCGAGAATCGCGCCCTGCTCGATGTGCAGTTCATACGCCGCGTGCACCGGATAGCCGCCGACCGGCTCCGTGCCCGCGTAGCCGATCCGCTCGAGCTCCTCGCCGATCGTCCGGCCCGCGCCGTCGGTGCGCGACAGCCCGTATTCGAGCGTATAGACGCCCGAGAACACGCCGGCCGACACCATCGCCGGCGCGAAGCGCGAACCTTCCTCGTTGGTCCAGATCACGACGTCGATCGGGCGCTCGGTCTCGATGCCCGCGTCGTTCAGCGCGCGCACGACTTCGAGCCCGCCGAGCACGCCGTAGATGCCGTCGTAGCGGCCGCCGGTCGGCTGCGAATCGGCGTGCGAGCCCGTCATGACCGGTGCGGCATCGGGACGGCGACCCGCGCGGCGCGCGAACACGTTGCCCATCCGATCGATGCGCACCGTGCAGCCGGCGTCGCGCGCCCACTGCACGAACAGGTCGCGCGACTCGCGGTCGAGATCGGTCAGCGCGAGGCGGCACACGCCGCCCTTCGGCGTCGCGCCGATCTGCGCCATCCGCTCGAGCGACGCCCACAGGCGGTCGCCGTCGACGCGCGGCACGCTCGCGGTATCGGTAGCGTCACGCATCGCCGTTCTCCGGCGCGCCGTGCAGCGCATAGCGGAAATCGCAGCGCTCGCCGCCCTGCATGATCGTGCTCGTGCGCGTGAGCGCGATGTCCGGCGCATAGCCCTGGATGAAATGGCTGTCGCGCGCGCAACTCAGCAGATGCCCGATCTCGCCGAGCCCCATCGCGTGATACATCTCCGCATAGCGGCAGCGATGCACGTCGTAGTCGTAGTGCGCGTCGTCCGCGCGCCGCACCTCGACGTCGAGCGCATCGTCCTTCTCCCACAGCACCTGCAGCGCGATGAACGACTTCACGCTCGTGCCGTCCGGCTCCTGCGCGGCGAACGTACGGCCCGCGTCGACGGCCGCGCCGCGCACGGCTTCCGCGATCACGGCCTGCGCGCGCTCGATGCCGAACTCGCGCTTCATGATCTCGTAGATCGGCTTGATGATTTCCGCCTCGATGCGGCGCCGCGCGAGGATTCCGAGGCGCGTGTCCTCGGGTGCGGCGGATGTCGGGTTCGCTTCTGTCATGGGAATCGTCTTGGTTTTGTCGTTTTGGCGTTACTTGGCCGCGGTGCGCGAGCCGCCGAGCACGTCGACGACGGCCCACTTGCCGCCGCGCACCTGGTAGATCGTGAAAGCCGGGTCCTTCAGGTTGCCTTCGGCGTCGAACGCGATGCGCCCGGTCACGCCGGGCCGGTCGATCGCACGAACGGCCGCGACCAGCTTCGCCGGCTGAGTCGTGCCGGCCTTCTGCGCGGCCGCGATCAGCGTGGCGGCCGCGTCGTACGCGAACGGCGCATGCAGTTCGATCGGCGCGTGAAAGCGAGCCTGGTATTGCGTGTCGAACGCGCTGCCGCCCGGCATCCGGTCGAGCGGCAGGCCCGGCTCGAGCGCCGTCACGCCGTCGCCGTCCTTGCCCGCGAGCGACAGGAAGGTCTGGCTCACGAAGCCGCCCGCACCGAGCAGCGGCGCGTTCACGCCGAGCTGGCGCATCCGGCGCGCGATCGGCGCGGCCTGCGCGTCGAGGCCGCCGAAGAACACGAGATCCGCGCGCTTGCCCTTGATCGCGGTCAGCACGCCGCTGAAGTCGGTGGTCTTGTCGTTCACGTATTGGCGATCGACGATCGCGCCGCCGTTCGCCCGCACGCCCTGGATGAACTGGTCGGCCAGCCCCGCGCCGAACGACGTGCGATCGTCGATCACCGCGATGCGCTTCGCCTTCAGCGTCTTCACCGCGTACGCACCGGTGAAGTGGCCGCCCGCATCGTCGTGACCCATGATGCGAAAGGCCGTCGCGTAGCCCTGCTGCGTGTATTGATGGCCGGTGGACGCCGGCGCGATTTGCGGGATACCCGCATCGCGGTACACGCGCGACGCCGGCACGCTGCAGCCCGTGTTCCAGTGACCGACGACGCCGATCACGTGCTGGTCGACGAGTTGCTGCGCGACCGCGACGGCCGTACGCGGGTCGGACTGGTCGTCGGCCGCGACGAGCTTGTAGACGACCGGCTTGCCGCCGATGGTCGGATGCTTCGCGTTCGCGTCGTCGATCGCGAGTTGCGCGCCGTTCTGCAGATCCTTGCCGATCCGCGCGGACGGGCCGGTGAGCGGCGCGGCGAGACCGATCAGGACGGTCTGCGGCGCGGACTGCGCGAACGCGGGAACGGTGGCGACCAGGGCGGCCGCCGAGAAGGCAAGGCTGACGGAGAGGAAAGCGATTTTCATGTGCGGGGATCGGTCGGTTGGATCTGAAACATGAAAAATATTAAATATTCGACATCCCAACCCCAAATATCCAATTGTTGGATGCTTATACCGTTCCCGACACATTAACGTATCTACATGTAAATACGAAATATTTTTGTTCTGTTGCTTACCCTGACTTTTCTATAAAATTCGATACATGAAAAATATCGAACAATTGCCGCACGATCCGCCGCTGCGCGCGGTGCGTGCGTTCGAAGCGTTTGCGCGTCTCGGGTCGGTCACCGCGGCGGCCGGCGAATTGGACATCACGCCGTCGGCGGTCAGCCATCAGCTGCAACTGCTCGAGGCGTTCATCCAGACGCCGCTGACGGTACGCGAAGGCCGGCTGCTCGCGCTCACCGACGAGGGACGCGACTACTACCGCTCGATCAGCGCGGCGTTCTCGGTGTTGCGCAGCGCGACGCGCTTCGTGCGCGACCGTTCGTCGCTGCGCCAGATCACCGTCAGCCTCATTCCGCTGCTCGGCATCGGCTGGTTCATTCCGCGGCTTCACGCGTTCCTCGCCGACAACACCGACGTCGACGTCACGGTGCTGTACGCGCACCACCGCAACTACCGAAGCGATGCGTCGGATCTGTCGATCCGCTTCGGCACCGGCGACTGGCCCGGCTATCGCTGCGAGCGGCTGCTGCCGGGCGCGATGGTGCCGATGTGCAGCCCGTCGTTCCTGAAGCGTCACGGGCCGTTCCGCACGCCGGCCGATCTCGCGCGCGCGCCGCTCGTGCACGACGAGGATCGCAGCACGTGGGTGAACTGGCTGCACGGCGCCGGCGTGCGGCACGTGTCGCACGCGGTGGGGCCGATGTTCGAGGACGGCCAGCTCACGCTGAGCGCCGCCCGCGCGGATCTCGGCGCCGCGTTGCTGCGCGCGCCGCTGGTCCAGCGCGAACTGGCGAACGGCGAGCTCGTGCAACTGTTCGATCACGCGCTCGACGACGGGCGCGACTACTACCTGTGCACGCGCGAGGACGCGGACATGCCGGACGGGGCGCGGCGGCTGGCGGCGTGGTTGCGGAAGATGGCGGGGATTTGAGCGGGCCCCATAGACGCGTCGTCCTGCCGGGAGCCTTGCGTGCTTTCAACTTGGCATATATGATATGCATATCATATATCGGAGGTTGCCATGAGCCGGATTCTGGTCGATCTGTCGGATGGCCAACTCGACGAGTTGGCCGTCATCGTCGAGACTCAACACCGTCCCCGCGCCGCCATCATTCGCGACGCGATCGACGCCTACATTGCCCTGAACAAGCACCGGCTTGCCGACGACGTCTTCGGTCTCTGGAAAGATCGCACGATCGACGGGCTCGCCTATCAAGAGGAATTGCGCTCGGAATGGTAAAAGCCCTTTTCGACACCAACATCCTGATCGATTATCTGGGCGGCGTGGAATCCGCCCGTGCGGAGCTAGGCCGCTACGACTATCGTGCAATCAGCATGATCTCGTGGATGGAAGTCCTCGTCGGCACGTCCGCTAATGACGAGGCACCCATTCGTGCATGGCTCTCGTCGTTCGATGTCATCGCACTCGACAGCACGGTTGCGAATCGCGCCGTGACGATTCGCAAGGACCGCCGCATACGCCTGCCCGACGCGATCGTGTGGGCATCGGCGCAAGTGAACGGTCTGCTGCTCGTATCGCGCAACACGAAGGACTTTCCCCCCTCCGAACCCGGCGTTCGCGTGCCGTATCAGATCTAAGCCGGCGTACGCGAGCGCATACGCCTTCCCAGCACATCCCTCCGACCCGCGCTCATGCCAAGCGGGCGCCACCCACGTCAACGTCCTCCTCCCGCCCCCGCCAATCAAGGGACGGAAGCAGATAGAAAATCCCGATGCCGCGGATTGAAACAAGCAATTTCACAAGTTCAGGGTGAACCCGGATACTGGCAACACTCCACTCACCACTGACGAAAAGGAATTGTCCAGATGCCGATCATCAACACCCAAATCAAGCCGTTCAAGGCAACCGCTTACCACAACGGCGAATTCGTGCCCGTCTCGGAAGAGAACTTCAAGGGCAAGTGGTCCGTCGTCGTGTTCTACCCGGCCGACTTCACGTTCGTCTGCCCGACCGAACTGGGCGACCTCGCCGACCGTTACGCGGAATTCCAGAAGCTGGGTGTCGAAATCTACGGCGTGTCGACCGACACGCACTTCACGCACAAGGCATGGCACGACACGTCGGACACGATCGGCAAGATCAAGTACCCGATGATCGGCGACCCGACGCTCACGCTGTCGCGCAACTTCGACGTGCTGATCGAGGAAGAAGGGATGGCGCTGCGCGGCACGTTCGTGATCAATCCGGAAGGCGAGATCAAGCTGTGCGAAATCCACGACAACGGCATCGGCCGCGACGCAGGCGAACTGCTGCGCAAGGTCCAGGCGGCGCAGTACATCGCCGCTCACCCGGGTGAAGTGTGCCCGGCCAAGTGGACGCCGGGTGCGGAAACGCTGACCCCGTCGCTCGACCTGATCGGCAAGATCTAAGGGTCGCAGCGCGCCTTGTACGGGGCGCGCGACACGCATCGCCACGGGCCGCCTCGCGCGGCCCGTGCCCTCCTCCGGCACGACGTGCCCGACCAGAATGATCAATACGGAATCCGAAACGCCATGCTCGACGCCAATCTCAAGAACCAACTCAAAGCGTACCTCGAAAAGATCACGCGCCCGATCGAACTCGTCGCCTCGCTCGACGACAGCGCGAAATCGCAGGAACTGCTGGCGCTGCTGACCGAGATTGCGTCGCTGACGGATCGCGTGACCGTGGCCGAACGCCGCGACGACGCCGAGCGCAAGCCGTCGTTCTCGATCGGCGAGCCCGGCAAGCCGGCCGGCATCCGTTTCGCCGGCATCCCGATGGGCCATGAATTCACGTCGCTCGTGCTCGCGCTGCTGCAGACGGGCGGCCATCCGATCAAGCTCGACGACGACGTGATCGAACAGATTCGCGCGCTCGACGGCGACTACGCGTTCGAAACGTATTTCTCGCTGTCGTGCCAGAACTGCCCGGAAGTCGTGCAGGCGCTGAACGTGATGTCGCTGATCAACCCGCGCATCCGCCACGTCGCGATCGACGGCGCACTGTTCCAGGATGAAGTCGAGTCGCGCCAGATCATGGCCGTGCCGACGATGTTCCTGAACGGCGCATCGTTCGGGCAGGGCCGCAGCAGCGTGAAGGAAATCCTCGCGAAGCTCGACACGGGCGCGAGCGAACGCGCGGCGAAGTCGCTCGAAAACAAGCCGGTGTTCGACACGCTGATCGTCGGCGGCGGCCCGGCAGGCGCCGCCGCGGCGATCTACTCGGCACGCAAGGGCATCGCGACGGGCGTCGTGGCCGAGCGTTTCGGCGGCCAGGTGCTGGACACGATGGCGATCGAGAACTTCGTGTCGGTACAGGAAACCGAAGGGCCGAAGTTCGCGACCGCACTCGAACAGCACGTGAAGCAGTACGACGTCGACATCATGGACGTGCAGCGCGCCGACGCGCTGATTCCGGGCGACGTGCACCAGATCCGCCTCGCGAACGGCGCGGTGCTGAAGGCGAAGACGATCGTCCTCGCGACCGGCGCACGCTGGCGCGAAATCAACGTGCCGGGCGAGCGCGAATACCGCAACCGCGGGGTCGCGTACTGCCCCCACTGCGACGGTCCGCTGTTCAAGGGCAAGCGCGTCGCGGTGGTCGGCGGCGGCAACTCGGGCGTCGAGGCCGCGATCGACCTCGCCGGCATCGTGAAGGAAGTCACGCTGATCGAATTCGGCGCGCAACTGCGCGCGGATGAAGTGCTGCAGCGCAAGCTGCGCAGCCTGCCGAACGTGACGATCGTCACGCAGGCGCAGACGACCGAGCTGACCGGCGACGGCAGCAAGCTGAACGGGCTCGTGTACAAGGATCTGCGCTCGGGCGACACGCAGCGTATCGAGCTCGAAGGCGTGTTCGTGCAGATCGGCCTCGTGCCGAACACCGAATGGCTGAAAGGCACGGTCGAACTGTCGAAGCATGGCGAGATCGTCGTCGATGCGCGCGGCGCGACGTCGGTGCCGGGCGTGTTCGCGGCCGGCGACGTGACGACGGTGCCGTTCAAGCAGATCGTGATCGCGGTCGGCGAAGGCGCGAAGGCGTCGCTCGGCGCATTCGACCACCTGATCCGGCAAGACGTGGCGCCGGTGGCAACCGCTCAATCGCAAGCCGAGGAAGCGGTCGCAGCCT
Organism: Burkholderia sp. A2; assembly: GCF_001729305.1. Classification (NCBI taxonomy): domain Bacteria; kingdom Pseudomonadati; phylum Pseudomonadota; class Betaproteobacteria; order Burkholderiales; family Burkholderiaceae; genus Burkholderia; species Burkholderia sp. A2. The sequence continues at coordinate 48,523 of NZ_LZXX01000090.1, forward strand.
GACGGACGTCAGCCCGACGACATCAAGGTTTGTCTCTCTTGGCCCCGCATGCTTTGGTCGGCGTGCGGGGCGCTTTTTATGCCGAAGGCGTTCGCGGTTACTTGGTCGCGCCCGGGCTGCCGTCCGCCGGCGCAGGGGCCGTCGACTTGAAACTGCTCGATTGCCTGACCAGCTGTTCGGTCATCGCGGCCGCCACCGGATTCGCGCCGGACGACCCACTTCCGTGCCGGTACGAACCGGTGCTCGCCGGCATCGCAGAAATCGACGACATCGACGGCGGCGGCAACGACGGGTCGAGCTTCGCCGATTCCCTGACGAGCGCGGCGGTCTCCGGCGTTTCGGATTTCGTCGCGGCCGCCGGCGCGGCAGCGGCGTGGCGTTCGAGGCCGTCGCGCTTGCGCGGCGCGCGTTGCGTGACTTGCGCGGGTGGCATGGACTGAACGGATTTCGCGGCCGGGGCCGGTGCCGATGGGGTCGAATCCTGCGCATCCACCGTCACGACATTGACCTTCGGCGGCGGCGCAGCCGGCTTCGTCACGCGTTGCGGCTTGTCGCTGACGACTGGAATCGCGGGAGCGGGAGCCGGCGCGGCGGCGACGCGCGCGGTTGGGGCCGGCGGGGGTGTTGGCACGGCGGGAGGCGGCATGGCAGCCGCCTGTTTCGGTGCTGTCGCAGCAGCCGGTGCCGGCGGCGCGATCGCGCCCTGCACCGCGTGATCGTTGCTCGCGGGCGCCGCGGCAACAGGCGCGGCCGAATCGCCGATGCCGGCGTCTTCGATCGCGCGGTGGTCCGCGCGCAGGAGCATCACGTACGCGGTGCCGGCCGCGGCGACCAGGAGCCCGCCGGCGATCATCATGGTTTTACGGGTACTCGTCATGCTTGCTCACCGACATATCGACGTGAACAAGCCATCATACGCGGCCAATCCGCGTTGATCTCGCACGAATACATTTGGTTGCATTGTTGACGGCGCCAGGCCGTCGACGCCGTGCGACGCCGCGCCGCGCTATCGTCAGACGAGAAGGAGCGCCCTCCCTCGCCGGTCAGATGCAGAAGATCGCGACCGCGATCCCGCCGAACAGCAGCCACTTGACGATGTAGTACACGGTGCGATTCCACGCCTTCAGCCGCTTGCCGGCGCGGCGAATCGCATACAGGTACCGGAACGCGCGATTGAGCCCGCCCGTGCGATCGCCCGTTTCGTTCGGCGATGCGGCCGCGCGCATCAGCAGTTGCCCGACCGCATCGTTGACGCGTTGCGCCCAGCGATATTTCATCGGGCGCGCGACGTCGCAGAACAGGATCACGCGATCGTGCACGGTGCGGTTTTCGGCCCAGTGCAGGTACGTCTCGTCGAACATCACGGCGTCGCCGTCGCGCCACGCATACGACTCGCCGTCGACGACGATCCGGCACGCATCGTCGTTCGGCGTATCGAGGCCGAGGTGGTAGCGCAGCGAGCCCGCATACGGATCGCGATGCAGCCCGAGCTTCCCGCCCGGCGGCAACTGCGCGAACATGGCCGCCTTGATCGACGGAATCCGCGACAGGATCTCGACCGAGCGCGGACATAACGCCTGCGCGGACGGATGCGGCGCGTCGTACCACTTCAGGTAGAAACGCTTCCAGCCGTGGCGAAAGAACGAATTGAAGCCGATGTCGTTGTACTCCCCCGACGCCTTGATCCGGCTCGCGTCGCGCAACGCGAGCGCTTCGCGGCGAAACGTGCGCCATTCGCGCTGCAGCACCGCGAGCTCCGGAAAATGATCGGTGTCGAGAAACGGCGTAGTCGGCACCGACGAAAACGCGTACGAAAAGCAGTTCAGCGGTGCGGTAAAGGTCGAGTGGTCGGATAGTTGCCTGAACAACCGGTGCCGCACCTTGCCGCGCCGATGCGTGTACACGACACACGCAATGAACACGATCAACAGGACCCAGCGCATCGATATTTCCCCCGTAAGCCGTTTGCCGGAATTCTAGATACGGGAAAAATTTCTTGCTCTGACGGTGAGGTCGTGTGGTGTATACCTCACAGCGCGGCGCGATGGCCGATCGATCCGTGCCGAAACGCAGAAAAGCCCGTGTATCCGGGCTTTTCCACGCAATCCGCATGCGGGCGCGGCAGGCTACCGACGCACGCGCCTGCGGCGATTATTCCGGAAACGGCAAAGCAGTTTGTCCGTCTGCGCGCATATCGAACGTGTTGAGCGTCATCGCGACGAACGCGTAATAGCCGAGCAGCGCAACCAGATTCACCACGGTCTCGTGGCCGAAGCGCGCCCGCGCACGTGCGAACGTCGCATCGCTCACGCGGCGCGTATCGTACAGCTCGGTGGCGAACGCATGGATCAGCGCGTCGTCGTCCGCTTCGAATGCGGGCGCGACGCCAAGCCGGATCGCGTCGGCCGTCGCGGCCGGCACGCCGGCCTCGAGCGCGATCGGATGATGGATGTGCCACTCGGCCTGCGAGCGCCAGCGTGCGGCCGTCACGAGAATCGCGAGCTCCGACAGGCGCAGCGGCAGCCCCGTGCGATAGCGGCAGAACGCGCCGAGCTTCTGCGCATGCTGGGCCAGCTCGGGGCTCGCGATCCAGCCGAGAAACGGCCCGTTCAGATTGCCGCGCGGGCCGCTGAGAATATCAGCGAGCACGGCCTTCTGTTCGTCGGTGGCCGACGCGGGATCGAAAGGAGGCAGTCTGTCCGTCATGGTGAGGAATCGGTGAGGTCGGGTTCACGCGCCGGCCGACGCGAGCGCCGCGCCGATCGCGCCGGACAGCCGCTCGACGATCGTGTCGATCTGCTGCGCGGTGCACACGAACGGCGGCGCGATCAGGATGTGATCGCCGTGCACGCCGTCGATCGTACCGCCCATCGGATACACCATCAACCCGCGCTGCATCGCTTCGCGCTTGACCGCCGCATGCAGCTTCAGCGCGGGGTCGAACGTCGCCTTGGTGTCGCGATCGCGCACGAGTTCGACGCCGACGAACAGCCCGCGGCCGCGCACGTCGCCGACATGCGGATGCGCGCCGTAGTGCTCGCGCAACGACGCACGCAGTTGCTCGCCGCGCGCCTTCACGTTGTCGAGCAGCTTGTCTTCCGCAATCACGCGCTGCACTTCGAGCGCGGCCGCGCACGCGGTCGCGTGGCCGAGGTACGTGTGCCCGTGCTGGAAGAAGCCGGAGCCGTCGACGATCGTGCGATAGATGCGGTCGCTGACGAGCGTCGCCCCGATCGGCTGGTAGCCCGCGCCGAGCCCCTTCGCGATCGTCAGCAGATCGGGCGCGACGCCGTCTTCGTCGCATGCATACAGGTAACCCGTGCGCCCCATCCCCGACATGATCTCGTCGAGGATCAGCAGCACGCCGTACTTGTCGCATACCGCGCGAATCTTCTTCAGGTACGTGCGCACCGGCGGCACCGCGCCGGCCGTCGCGCCGACCACCGTTTCCGCGACGAACGCCGCGACGTTTTCCGCGCCGAGTTCGACGATCTTCCGTTCGAGCTCGTCGGCCAGACGCTGCGCGTACGCTTCGTCGGTTTCGCCCGCCTGCTGGTCGCGGTACGCATAGCACGGGCTCACGTGGTGCGCTTCAATCAGCAGCGGCAGGAACGGCTCGCGCCGCCATGCGTTGCCGCCGATCGCGAGCGCGCCGAGCGTATTGCCGTGATAGCTCTGGCGCCGGGCGATGAAATGGCGGCGCTGCGGCTCGCCCTTCTCGACGAAATACTGGCGTGCGAGCTTCAGCGCGGCCTCGATCGCCTCGGAGCCGCCCGACACGAAATACACGTGGTCGAGCCCGGCCGGCGCGCCGTCAACGAGCCGGTCGGCCAGTTCCTCCGCCACGTCGGTCGTGAAGAACGACGTATGCGCGTAAGGCAATTGCTGCGCCTGCCGCTTGATCGCGTCGATCACGCGCTGGTTGCTGTGGCCGAGACACGATACGGCCGCGCCGCCGCACGCGTCGATGTAGCGTTTACCGGTCGAATCGATGATCTCGATGCCGTCGCCTGCGACGGCAACGGGCAAGGTGGCGCGCGGGGCGCGATGGAAAACGGTCGTCATGCGTGGCCTCATGGATCAGGACGCGCTGGATGCGTGTCCGGACGGCACGATGCGCGTCGCGAAGCGCTGCGCGCCGTGTTGATGGACGGTGAAGTCGATCGCGGTGTCATGAATCGCGAACACCGCGGTCGCCAGGGTGTTCTCGTCGTCGGGATCGGCCGGATCGTCGCGGTAGATCGGCAGCCCTTCCGGCGCCCGATCGCCGAGCACGCGCAACAGCGGGGCTTCGTCGATCGTGTCGATGCCGGGCGTCAACGCGTCGACGCGGCGCTGGCGGTCAGCCGACGACTGCGTGACGATCTGCGCATCCGCGTCGCACCCCGGATGCACGAGATGATTCGCGTGGCCGGTGAGGCGCGTGACATCGACGACCGAACAGCGCGCGACGCTCGCCTCGATGCTCAGCAGTCGCGCATCGCCGGTCGCACCGATCGTGTGATGAAAGCCGCTCGCGCGCGCATGCGATCGCAGCACGTCGGCCGCCGCGTCGAGCGACGTCGCGTCGAGCACCGCACGCGCGAGGATCATGCGCGGCACGCCCGGCGCCGGCGTGCGGATCCGCAGGTTGTTGATCGCCTGCGCGATGCCCGCGCGGTTCGCGGCGAACGTATGGCCCGGCAGCGAGCCGGGGTAGTAGAAACTGATGAAGCCCGGCTTGCCCGCCGGCTGCACGTCGACGAGCAGGCAGCGTTCGCGCAGGTACGGATCGCCGTCCTCGTTGTGCGCGATCCAGCGCGTGCCGTTCGCGTCGCGCGCGGCGAGCGTCGTGCAGCCGTCCGGCGCGTTGTGGATCAGCTCGCCGCGGCAATTCCACAGGAAGATGTCCTCGGCCGGCCAGCCGACGCCCGCCGCTATCCCGTCCAGTTCCGCGACGAGATCGGGGTACGCGGCGAGCGCGGCCTGCCGCAGCGCATCGACGAACGGATGGCCGCGCCAGCGGCGCACGGCCTGCCATGCACTGCTCTGCTGCATGTACGCATCGAATACCGGGCGGGCAAGCTCGCCCAGGCGCACGCCGATGTCGAACGGCGTGCCGGCGATGACGGGGGAAAGGGAAAGCGGCATGTCGGAGGGTTCGGTTCCGTTCAGGACACGTGTTTCAGGAATTCCTTCAGGCGCGGCGTCGGCGGCCGGTCGATCAGCTCGACCGGATGGCCCTTGATCGTCATCCCGGACAGCGCGACGTCGATGTTCTGCGTCTGCAGCGCGGGGATCAGGCCCGCGAAATCCATCGGCTGGATCGTGTATTTCCAGCCCTGGTCCTTCGCGATCTCGGCCCACAGATCGAGATCGAAGCCGACGTACTTGTCGCCCTGCTTGAACTCGAACGGCATGAACGACGTATCGGTCCCGACGACGAGCGTCTTGGTGTCCGCGTGCGCGAGGCTGGCGCCGAGCGCGGCGACGACCGCGACGGCTTTCAGGAAGGAACGGCGACTCATGGTTTCTCTCCGCATGATTGAGCGATGTAACCGGCCAACGGGCCGGCGGAACGACGACATCAAGCCGCACCGCAACATGCGATGTTGAATTAGACCTTAATGCAACAAGTGTTGTCAATGGCGATACTACGACAACAAAAAAGTCCGCAACAAAAAAATGCGTCGAGACAGGCCCGGGCCGCGCGGTGCGGATAGATCGGAGGAATGCCGGAAAATGGCGGAGCAGAACGCCCCGCGCGAGCGTGGCGCGCGGTGGATGGCGGTACGTGGAAAGAAGACGGCGCGCCGTGCCGGGATGGCCGTGCGCGCGAAGCCGGCAACCGCCTGCCCGTCTCAACACATGTTGCGGAATGCGCGCGGCATCGCCGAACGACGGCGCGCCGATTCCTCGTCGTTCACGCCGCGACCCCGCTCGCCTGATGCGACACGAGCCGCGCATACGCGCCGTGCCGCGCCATCAGCTCCGCGTGGCGGCCGGCCTCGATCACCGCGCCCTGCTCGATCACGAGGATCAGGTCGGCGTTGCGCACGGTCGACAGGCGGTGCGCGATGATGATCGACGTGCGTCGCGTCATCAGATCCTCCAGCGCCGCGCGGATCTGCTGCTCGCTGATCGTGTCGAGGTGCGACGTCGCCTCGTCGAGGATCAGCACCGGCGCGTCCTTCAGAAACGCGCGTGCGATCGCTACACGCTGACGCTGGCCGCCCGACAACTGCACGCCGCGCTCGCCGACGCGCGTCGCGAGCCCGTCCGGCAGCCGCGCGACGAAATCGCCGAGCGCCGCGTGGTCGATCGCGCGCCGCACGTCCGCGTCGGACGCGTCGCTCGCGGCGAGCCGGATGTTCGCTTCGAGCGTATCGTTGAACAGGTAGGTATCCTGCGCAACGAGCGCAATGTGCTGCCGCAGATCGTCGAGCCGCAGGTCGCGCAGGTCGACGCCGCCGAGCGTCACGCGGCCCTGCTGCGGATCCCAGAAGCGCAGCAGCAGGCTCGCGATCGTCGACTTGCCGGCGCCCGATGCGCCGACCAGCGCGACCGTGCTGCCGGCCGGCACCTCGAAGCTCACGCGGTCGATCGCGGGCACGCTGCGTCCCGGATACGTGAACGACGCCGCGTCGAACCGCACCGCCGAATTGCCCGGCATCGCGTGCGCGCCGTCCGTCACCGTCACGGGCTCCTTCTCCAGCGCGCGCAAGCGACGCGTCGACGCGATCGTGTCGGCAAGCTGGCGCGCGACCTGGCCGATCTCGGCCACCGGCATGAACGCGGCCACCGCGATCAGCACCAGCAGCGGCAACGACTCGCGCGGGAACCCGCCGCGTGCGCACAACCACGCGCCGAGCGCCGCGACGGCCAGCCCGCCGAGCCCGCTCGCGACTTCCAGCGCGGCGCTTTGCGTCGACAGATCGTCGAGCAGCTTCGCGCGCTGCCGGCGGTACGCATCGACTTCGGCGACGAAGGCCGCACGTCGGCGCGCGATCGCCTGGAACGCGGTGAGTTCCGCGAGCCCCTGGATCGTTTCGGTCAGATGCGCGCCGAGCTGGCCGAGCGCTTCGCGCGCGCCGGTGCCGAGCCGGTCGACGTCGCGCCGGGCCAGCACGGGCGCGAGCCCGGCCCACAGCAGGAACGGCAGCAGCACGAGCGCGAGCGGCCACGCGACCGACGCGAGCAGCACCAGCACGCCAGCCGGCACGAGCACCGCGACGAACGCGGGCGCGAGCGTATGCGCGTAGAAATATTCGACGGTCTCGACGTCCTGCGTCGCGAGCGCCACGAGATCGCCGGAACGGCGGCGCAGCAGCCCGGCCGGCGCGAGCCGTTCGAGCGTCGCGAACAGCGCGATGCGCATTTCCGCGAGCAGCCGATACGCCATGTCGTGCGCGAGCCACGATTCGAGCCAGTGCAGCACGGCCGCGACCGGCGCGATCACGAGCAGCGCGGTCACGAGCCCGGTACCGACGTGACCGGTCGGCACCGCGCCGACCACCCGCGCACCGATCACGCCGACGCCGATGAACGCGAGCACGCGGCCGATCCCGAACAGCACGGTCAACACGACCTTGCCCTTCCACGGCCGCACGAAGCGCAGCAGCGTCTGCACCGTCTCCGGCCAGCCGATCGTCGCCGCGTCGTCGTTCAGCGGCCGCACCTGCGGGCCCGACGACGCTCGCGCGCTCGCGCCGACCGCCGCCGTCGCGCCGACGGATTCGGCGACCGCTTCCAGCTGCGGCCCCATCAGCCGGCGATACGGGCCGTCGCGCGCGATCAGCGCCGCATGCGTCCCTTCGTCGACGACCTGCCCCTGATCGAGCACCAGGATGCGATCGGCGCCGATCACGCTGGACAGCCGGTGCGCGAGCACGAGCGTCGTCCGCCCGCGCGTGAGCCGGTCGAGCGCCTGCTGGATCAACGCTTCGTTTTCCGCATCGACGGAGGACAGCGCCTCGTCGAGCAGCAGGATCGGCGCATCGCGCAGCAGCGCGCGGGCAATCGCGATGCGCTGGCGCTGGCCGCCCGACAGCATCAGCCCGCGTTCGCCGATGCGCGTCGCGTAGCCGTCGGGCAGCGCCGAGATGAAATCGTGCGCGTTGGCCGCGCGCGCGGCCGCGATCATGTCCGCGTCGCTCGCGTCCGGGCGGCCGAGCCGCAAGTTGTCGGCGACGCTGCCGTCGAACAACGTCGCATCCTGCGCGACGACCGCGATCATCTCGCGCACCTGATCGGCATCGAGCGTCCGCACGTCGTGGCCGCCGATCCGGACCGCGCCGCCCTGCGCGTCGTGCTGGCGCAGCAGCAGGCGCACGATGGTCGACTTGCCGGCCCCGCTCGGCCCGACGATCGCGACCGTCTCGCCTTCGCGCACCGAGAAACTCAGCGCCGCATGGGCGTCCGCGCGGCGCCCCGGATACGCGAAGCTGACGTCGTCGAACGCGATCTCCGGCCGCAGGCCCGTCACGCGCGGCGCGTCGGCGGCCGGCGCCTGACTGCCCGCGTCGAGCAGCGCATGGATCGCATTCGCCGCCGACTGGCCGATCATCCCCTGATGCAGCACCGCACGCAGGTCGCGCAGCGGCCGGAAGATCTCGCTGCCGGCCATCAGCACGATCAGCAGCGCCTCGAGGCTCATGTCGCCGTGCTGCACACGCCACGCGCCCACCGCGATCGCCGCGGCCGCGCCGAGGCCGGTGCCGAGATCCGTGAACAGCCGCGTCAGCAGCCCGAGCGCGAGCACCCAGAACGTGCTGTCGGACAGCGCGCGCGCCTTCGCGGCCAGCTTCGCGCCGAACGCGGTGCTCTGCCCGAACGCCTTCAGCGTCGGCAGGCCCTGCACCGCGTCGAGAAACTCCTCGCCGAACGCCTTGAACGCGGCCGAACGCGCGAGCGCCGCGCGCTTGTCGGCGCGATGCACGAGCTGCGGCAGCGCGAGCGTGACGAGCGCCGCGACCAGCAGGATCGCGGCCGTCGGCACGTCCCACCATGCGAGCACCGCGAAGATCATCAGCGGCGCGCACGCGGCGATCACGAGCTGCGGCAGATAGACGCCGAAGAAGGTCTGCAACTGCTCGACGCCGTCGACGACGGCGAGCATCACGCCGCCCGTGCGTTCGCCGCTGAACCATGCGGGGCCGAGCGCGGCGATCCGGTCGAACAGCCGCGCGCGCAGCGTCGCCTGCACGCGGCCCGCCGTCTGCTGCGCGAGCACCGTGCGGCGATGGTCGAGCCATGCACGCAACAGCACGCAAGCCGCGGTTGCAGCGACGGCCTCGCCGATGCCGCGCGCCGGCGCGCCCGAAAACACCAGCGCCAGCACGCGGCCGAGAAACACGAAGCGCAGGATGCCGACACCCATCGCGAGCAGCCCGAGCGCGACGGCCGCCGCCACCCGCCAGCGCAGTCCCGCCATCATTGCCCATAGTCGTCGGTCGAAATACATGCAGCCCTCCGGTCGGTGTTTCGTTGCGTTTTTCTGGACCGGATCGAGGCTACCCGCGCCGCCCGCGCGCGGCAAAAGATGATTTTTCAACGGGTGTTGAGTCAACTACAATACCCCGCATGTCGCACCTTCCTCCCCTCAGCGCACTGCGTGCTTTCGAGGCGGCCGTCCGCCTCGGCGGATTCGCGCGCGCGGCGGCCGAGCTGAACGTGTCGACCAGCGCGGTCAGCCACCAGATCCGTTCGCTCGAGGAATCGCTCGGCACCCGGCTGCTCGAACGCAGCACGGGGCTCGGCGGCATCAGCCTCACGCCGGCCGGCGCGCGTCTGCTGCCGGCCGTCGGCGATGCGCTGTCGCGTCTGACCGACGCGTGCGCCGACATTCGCGGCACCGCGCAACGGCTCACCGTGTCCGCCAACGCGCCGTTTTCGTCGATGTGGCTCGCGCGCCGGCTCGCGGAATTCTCGTCGCTGCATCCCGACACCCCGCTGCATGCGGTCGTGCTCGACGACGAGCCGGATTTCGCGCGCAGCAGCGTCGATCTGGCGATCGTGCACGTGCCCGCGCATCGGCTGCGCGCAGACGACGACGTGCTGATACGGGAAACCGTGTTTCCGGTCTGCAGCCCCGAACTGTTTCCGTACGCATCGGAGCACGTATGCCGCTCGCGGCTGCTGCAGGAGATGCACGAGAACAGCCCCGAGATCGACTGGCGCAACTGGGCGGTGCACTTCGGCTTGCCGGACGACTTCGACACGAAGATCGTCCGCTACAGCAGCTTCAGCCAGGTGATCGGCGCGGCCGTCGGCGGCGCGGGCATCGCGCTCGGCCGCGTGCCGCTGATCGAGCCCGAACTGCGCAGCGGGCGCCTGGTGCCGCTGGTGCCGGGCCTCGCGCGCGATGCGTCATGGCGCTTCGTGCTGCGCCGCCATCCGTCGACGCGGCACCGGCTGCTCGATCCGTTGATCGCGTTCCTGCGCAGCGAAGCGGACGCGCCGCCGTTCGTGTCGAAGATCGTTGCGCCCGCATCCAACGACAGTCACGCACAAGGCGCGGGCGGCGCGTGACGGGCCGGCTGCAACGTCGGCTGCGCGTTGCCTGTGGGCGCCCGCTTACGGCGTCGCGAAGAACAGCCCGACGACGCACGCCATTCCGCCGAACCACACGAGCGAACGCAGCGACGCCCAGTTGAGCAGGTACATCAGCGCATAGACGACGCGGATCGCGACGAACGCGATCGCGAGCTGGTCGACACGATGCACGTTCGCGCCGTTGTGCCACGCCACCACCAGCGCGACCGCGAACAGCGCGAGCGCTTCCCATGAATTCTGATGCGCGGCCTGCGCGCGTGCGCGCCAGCCTTCGAGCTTCGCGAGGTAATCGCGCGGCGTACGGTTGTCGTAGCCCTTGCGGGCCTTGGCGAGAAACGTCATCGGGAACGGCAACAGCGCCACGATGAACAGGCACAGCTGGGACGTCGTCATCAAAGTCTCCTCCGTTATGCTTACATTAACCAATGACAAGATCGCGAGAGCTTAGCATTGCACCGTGCCGTTCGCGCACGGGTTTTCTAGACGGGAGACTCGGCTGAGCAAGGCTTTCCGGGCGACCGGCTCGCCCCCGCGGGCACCAAAATTTCCACCAAATCGCCGACAAATACGTTAATTAAAACTGGTCGAACACCAATAAGATAGCGCTCAACACTGGCTTGACGCGCTCCCGCGCCGGGCCAGCCATTTTCCCCGCACCGCCCTGCGCCGAACGACATCCGACCCGAGCCCTTGCCATGCCCCGCCCCATCGTCGCCCATATCCGCCCCGATGCCGTCCGCCACAACCTCGACTTCATCCGCCGCACCGCCGCGCAATCGCGCGTGTGGGCGGTGATCAAGGCCAATGCATACGGACACGGCATCGAACGGATCTACCCGGGCCTCGCGGCTGCCGACGGCATCGCGCTGCTCGATCTCGACGAAGCCGTGCGCGTACGCGAACTCGGCTGGGACAAGCCCGTGCTGCTGCTCGAAGGAATCTTCGAGCCGGCCGACGTCGAGCTGGCCGATCGTCATCGACTGACGGTCGCCGTGCACTGCGACGAACAGCTCGACCTGCTGATCGCCGCGAAGCCGCAGCAGCCGATCGATATCCAGCTGAAGATGAATTCCGGCATGAACCGGCTCGGCTACCGGCCGGCCGCGTTCCGCGCCGCGTGGGAACGCGCGGCCAGCGCGCCGTCGATCGGCAGGATCACGCTGATGATGCATTTCGCGAACGCCGACGAAGGCGAAGTCGACTGGCAGCTCGAACAGTTCGACGCGACCACGGCCGGGATTCCGGGCGAGCGCTCGGTGTCGAATTCGGCGGCCGTGCTGTGGCATCCGCGCGCGCACCGCGACTGGGTGCGGCCCGGCACGATCCTGTACGGCGCATCGCCGACCGGCGCGGCGCGGCATATCGCCGACACGCCGCTGACGGCCGCGATGACGCTGACCAGCAAGATCATCGGCGTGCAGACGCTCGCGCCCGAAGAGACCGTCGGCTACGGCCGCCGCTTCACGGCCGACCGGCCGATGCGGATCGGCGTCGTCGCGTGCGGCTACGCGGACGGCTATCCGCGCCACGCGCCGACCGGCACGCCGATCGCGGTGGACGGCGTGATGACGCGCGTCGTCGGCCGCGTGTCGATGGACATGCTGACCGTCGACCTGACGCCGTGCCCGAACGCGGGCATCGGCTCGAGCGTCGAGCTGTGGGGCGACCAGGTGAAGGTGGACGATGTCGCGGAAGCCAGCGGCACGATCGGCTACGAGCTGATGTGCGCGCTCGCGCGCCGCGTGCCGGTCGTGATCGTGCCGCCCGGCGCGTCGACCGTGCAGCCGGCGCTGCGGACGGGGAGCTACGGACGCTGACCGGCGGCCCCTGCGGCGATACCACGGATGCGACGGTGCGTGACCGTCTCGCCGCGCATGCCGTTCTGCTTGCTTGCGGGCCGCCCTGGCGGCCCGTCTGCTTTGCGGCGAACCGCCTTCGCGCACCGGCAACAACGCGCCACGTCGTAGCGCGTTGCACGCACCGTCGGGAGACAACGCACTCGCTGCCCGCCCGCTTCCGTCAACGCATCACGAACGCCACGTCGGCTTGCGCTTCTCGAGAAATGCGTCGATCCCCTCGCCCGCATCCTCTTCCATCATGTTGCGCGCCATCACGTCGCCCGCGTACGCATACGCTTCGTCGAGCGGCAACTCGCGCTGACGATAGAACATCTGCTTGCCGACCCGCACCGCGGCCGGGCTCTTCGCGACGATTTCCGCGACCTTGCGCGCGACGGCCGCATCGAGCGCATCCTCGGGCACGGCTTCGTTGACGAGCCCCCACGCGGCGGCCGTCGCCGCATCGACGAAACGGCCGGTCACCAGCATGTCGAACGCGCGCTTGGCCGCGACGTTGCGGCTCAACGCGACGGCCGGCGTCGAGCAGAACAGCCCGACGTTGATGCCCGACACCGCGAAGCGCGCGGTATCGGCAGCGATCGCGAGGTCGCATGCCGCGACGAGCTGGCACCCGGCCGCCGTCGCGATGCCGTGCACGCGCGCGATCACCGGCACCGGCAATGCGCGCATCGCGAGCATCACGCGGCTGCACTGCGCGAACAACGTGCGGTAGTAATCGAGTTCGGGCTTGCCGCGCATCTGGCGTAAGTCGTGGCCCGCGCAGAACGCCTTGCCTTCGGCGGCCAGCACGACGCAGCGCACGTGCGGATCGGCAGCCAGCGTGTCGAATGCATCGTGCAGCGCCGACAGCATCGCTTCGGACAACGCGTTGAACTGCTGCGGGCGATTCAGGCGCAGCGTGACGACGCCGTCGTGCGCGTCGCGCAGCAGGATCGGCTCGGCTGTCTCGTGAATGGGTTCCATGGTGTTCCGTTCGACGGGTTCGGCAGGATTCGATGCGGCGCGGCCGGACGAAACGCATGTCCGTCCGGTCGCGGCACCGTCACGAAATGGTCCTCCACATTCCGTACGGCGTCCAGCCGCGGTGCCGCACGCCCATGCACGGCGGCCTGCAGTGCGCAACGACCGTGCCCGTCACGCGTCAACGGCGTGGTTGCGCGGCTTCCGCGCGGCCGGCCGTCCTTGCGGCCAACGCGGCAATCGCATAGGCGACACAGCCGAGCGCCGCGACCGCCCACAGCGCATCGGTCAGATCCGGCAACAGTATCGTCGCGGCGCCTGCGACGGCCACGCCGAGCAGGCTGCCGGCCTGCCGTGCCGCGTTGAGGAACCCGGACGCCACGCCCGCCGCGTCGGCGGGCACCTGTTCGAGCACCGTCGCGATCATCGGCGCGACCGACAGCGCGGTCCCCGTGCCGAAGGCGGCCATGGCCGTCCAGACCACCGGCCACGGCGCATGCAGCGCGAGCGCAAGCGCCATCGCCGGAATGGCCAGCGCCGCCATCGCGAGGCCGTTCGCCATCAGCGTGACCGGACGAACGCGGCCATGCAGTTTTCCCGACAGCAGATTGCCGAGCGACAGACTCAACGCGAACGGCAGCAGCGTCAGCCCGATCTGCCGCGCGCTCATGCCGAAGCGCCCGTGCAGGTACAGGCTCAGCACGAACAGCAACCCGAAGTAGCCGACATAGACGAGGCTGCCCATCAGGTTCATCGCGACGAAGACGCGATTGCGAAACCACGCGAGCGGCACCATCGGATGGCGGGCGCGCCGCTCGACGACGACCAGCACCCCGGCGGCGAGCGCGGCGAGCAACAACGCGGCGCGGACCTCCGCGGCGCCGGCGCCGCGCGTCGGCAATTCGATCACCGCGAAACACAGCGCGCCGAGCGCCGCCGCCCCGACGCACTGGCCGGCCCAGTCGAACTGGCGCACGTCCCGCGCGACCGCGGCGCGAACGAGCGCCGCCGCGCCGGCAAACGCGACCGCGCCGGTCGGCACATTGATCAGGAACGCGCTGCGCCAGCCGAAATCGTCGACCAGGATGCCGCCCAGCACCGGCCCCACCGCGACCGCGACCGACGCGATGCCGGCCCACACCGCGATTGCCCGCGCGCGCTCGGCCGGCACGTCGAAGGTGCTGCGCACGATCGCGAGCGACGCGGGCAAAAAGAGCGCGGCGCCCATGCCCTGCACGAAACGCGCGGCCACGAGGATCGCCACCGACGACGCGACGCCGCACGCCGCCGATGCGCCGACGAACAGCGCCAACCCGGCAAGGTACACGCGCTTCGCGCCGAACCGGTCGGACAGCGCACCGCCCGCGAGGATCAGCGCGGCGAAGCTGAGCGTATACGCGTCGACGATCCACGCGAGTTCCGCGACCGTCGCGCCGAGGCTCGCGCGCATCGCCGGCAGCGCGACGTTGACGATCGTCGAATCAAGTACCGCCATGAACATGCCGACCGCGACGAGCGCCAGCGTCAGGCGCTGCTCGCGCGCCGTCGCGCGGCTCGGCGCCGCCAGCGTGACGGGAGAAACCGGGACGGAAACGGAACGGCAATCGGCCATGACACCTCCATGCAGATGCCGGAAGTCTAGGACCGGGCGCGCGATGCGGAAAAGTGATAATTTCGCATTTCCCCGATGCAGATCTGCATCACCGTTTCCCGTCCGTCGCCGCCTGCCCGATGACACGATCGATCCGCTTGAACTGGGACAACGCCCGCTTCTTCCTCGCGCTGGCGCGCACCGGCACGCTGCGCGGCGCCGCGGCGCAGCTGAACGTCGACCAGGCGACGGTCGGGCGCCGGATCGCCGCGCTCGAGGACGAACTGTCGGCCCGGCTGTTTCTCCGCACACCGTCCCTCTATGTGCTGACGACCGCGGGCGAAGCGCTGCTCGAACCGGCCGAAACGATGGAGCGCGCGTCGCTCACGATCGAACGCCGCGTAATGGGGCTCGACGAGCAACTGGCCGGGTCCGTGCGCATCGCCACGACCGACTCGCTCGGCAAGCGTTTCGTCGTGCCCGCGATCGCCCGCTTGCGGCGCAGACATGCCGGCATCGACGTCGTGTGCGTGACGTCGGCGCAAATCACCAACCTCACGCGCCGCGAAGCGGATCTCGCGATCCGTACGTTGCGGCCGGAATCGCCGGACCTGATCGCCAGGCGGCTCGGGCATCTCGAAACGGGCATCTATGCATCGCGCCGCTACCTGGCCGAACGGGGCGAACCGCTCGCGGGCAACGCGTTCGACGGGCACGATCTGGTGATGTACCAGCAGCCGGTGGTGCCGGCGATGTGGGATGCGCTGTGCGGCGAACCGACGTCGCGCGGACGCGTGATGTTCCAGACCTCGTCGACGATGATGCTGGTGGAGGCCACGCTGGCGGGGCTCGGCATTGCGGAGCTGCCGTGCTTTCGCGCCGACACCGAGCCGGAACTGGTGCGGCTCATGCCGCAGCGGTGCAATCATTTCGACGTGTGGCTCGTCGCCCATGCCGATCTCTACAAGACCGCGCGCGTGCAGGCGGTGATCGAAGCCGTCGTCGACGAATTCGCGACCGCGGCGGCGGGCCGGTAGCCAGCCTGCAAGCTTCAGGGCGTCAGCGCGCGGCCGCGTTCCGCCCGCTACGCCATGCACGCACGCCCGGCCACAATTGCGCGACGCCGACGGCGAAAAAGACCGCCCCCATCGCGCCGATTGTCAGCACGCCGCCCCAGATCGCGCCGAACGTATTCATCCGTGCGGTCATCTTCGGTGCGTCCGGCGCATAGCGCACCTCGACCGTCGCGCCGTCCTGCACGCTGACGTCGCCGCCCTGCGCATATTCGACCTGCTCGCCCGCGAGCGTCGTAAACGCGATCTCCGGATGATGCGCGCCCGCGTTCAGCTTGACGACACGCCCCGGCACGACGACCGACGTTCGCAGGAATTCGCGCGTCGACTGCGCGTACAGCGCGACGCCGATCAGCATGCATGTGCCGACGATGGTAAAAACGACGCCCTTCGCGATTTGCATGCCCGTGTACCGCGCAGCGGGTCGCCCGTATTCGGATGCCATCGGTTTTGTTCCGTTTCTGATGTTCGTCAATGCCGGGCGTGCAGCGCACGATGCGCCGCCACGCCGCCCTCGGCATCCGGCAGGATACGGACATCGCGGCGCGCTGTAAATTGCGCGCGCAACCGTTCGACGGCCCGCTGGCGCGTCAGCCCGCGAGCTTCTTCAGCGCGTCGAGCACCGCGTCGCCCTTGAACGGCTTCACGATCCAGCCCTTCACGCCGGCGGCCTTGCCGCGCTCCTTCATCGCCGGGCTGCTTTCGGTCGTCAGCATCACGACGTTGACCGCCGTGTTCGCCAGCTCGCCGCGAATCTTCTCGACCATCGTCAGGCCGTCCATGTTCGGCATGTTCACGTCGCTGATCACGAGGCGCACGCCGGGCGTCGCCTTGAGCTTCGCGAGCCCGTCCTTGCCGTCGACGGCCGTCGCGACGTCGAGCCCATGATTGCGCAGGAAGCCCGCGACTTCGTCGCGCACCGTGCCCGAATCGTCGACCACCAGAATCTTTGCCATGTCGTATTCCCCTTTCGTCGTTGCCGACTTCAACATTCAAAACAGTTCGAGTTCGCCCGCTTCGACCATCGGCCCGACGTCCTGCACCGATTCGCGGAAATCCTCCGGCGACCAGCTCAGGCTGAACACGAAACGCTGGTCGAGACGGACCGCGCGCCCCGACGCCGGATCGGTCATCCGATACTTGAAACAGAGTTGCGGACAGTCGCCGCCGAACGAGATGAACTTCTGCTTGTGATTGACGACGAGCGGCACCTGCACCGGATGGCGCGCCAGCGCCTCCGCGTCGCCGAGATAGCGGTTCTTGAACGCGCCCCACACGAGGTTGGTCAGCTCGCCGAGCACGCTGTTCACGTCGCGGAAATCCGGCGCGCGGCCGCCGTCGCGCGTGCCGCCGAGCATGTCGAGCAGCGGCTGCTCGCTCGTCTGCAACAGCATGTAGCCGCGACACCATGCGCTTTCGAGCGCGATCAGGCTGAACACCTCGCCGAAGATGATCTGGTCGCGGACGATGCACGGCGTATCGTGCTCGATCGTCATGCCCGGAAACAGGCTGTCGATGCGCGCGTCGGTGATTTCCGAGATGCCGCGCACGAGCGCGTTCGGGTAGTCGCGGCTGAACAGGTATTCGTCGATCGCGCGCTCGAGCGGCGTCATGTCGCCGGCGACGTAGGCCGCGCACGCGACACGGGCGAGCGCATCGGGCAGCCCGTCGCGCGACGCGAGCGATTCGCGGCGCAGGATGATCGGCAGCTCGGGCCGTAGCGCGTCGATCTGCGTCGCGATGATCGCGCTCTCGGCCGGCGAGCCGCCGTAATCCTCGGCGAGCAGGATCGCGCCGAGATCGATGTTCGAGCGCAGCACCTTCAGCAGCCGGCTGCGCCGCACGGTCAGGCCGACCAGGTTGTGCGCGTCGCAGAAACGCTTGATCGCATCGGCGTGCACGCGGCTGTCGTCGAGTACGAGCACCTTGCTGACGGGTTGATCTTCGTTCATCCGATGGATTCCTGATGGTCGTCAGAACAGTTCGAGCTCGCCGCCGCTGTCCATCATCGCCGTTTCCGGCACGTGGAAATCGACCGGCGCGTTCGCGCATGCGCACAGCGTCGCGCCGACCCGCACGTCGCCGTCGAGCGTCAGATCGTACGCGGCCACGTAATCGGGCGAGAGCGCGTGCATGGAGTCGAGGCTCGCGCCGCTCAGCAGGTAAGGCGTCGACATCCCGAGATCGGGAAACGGCGCGGTCAGCGCCTGGTTGATCGCGCCGCAACACAGGTTCGCGACTTCCATGAACGCGTCGGTCAGCGGCCGCTGGCTGTTCGCGCCCGCCGACGCAACGGCGAAATGGCGGCGCGTCGCGTCGTCGTCGCTGAAGCGCAGCGCGAGCAGCAGGCGGAAATGCAGCGCGGAGATCGTCAGCACGACCACATGCTCGACCACGTTCGGCTTCGATCCCGACTTCGCGCGCACGCGATCCGGCGCATCGTGTTCGTGACCGGCGGCCGGCCGGATGTCGCACGTGCCGCCGGCCGCGAGCCGCGTGCGCGCGGCATCGAAGAAGATCCGTTCGAAACCGGCCCTCGCCTGCGCACTGATCACGCCGCCGCCCCTTCGATCCGTGCATGCAGTTGCCCGGCCAGCGTCTCGACGGTCGCGAGCGCGGCCGTGATCATCTTGCCGCCGGCCTGGATGTCCTGGAACGTCGCGGCCGTCACGAGATCGTTGCGGTTCAGGCTGTCGCGATAGCTGTTCGACAGCTCCTGCGAGCGCGCGGCCAGCCCGCGCACTTCGCTCGCGACGATCGAGAAGCCGCGCCCGGCCGTGCCTGCACGCGCGGCCTCGATCGACGCGTTCAGCGACACGATCGACACGTGCGCGACGATCGCCGACAGCTCCTGGTTCTTCGCGCGCATGTCCTGGTTCTGCGTGGTCAGCGAGATCATCTGCTCGTGCCAGCGCTCGAACGTGCCGGCGAGCCCGCGCAAGCGCGCGGCTTCGTCGGCGATCTTCATCGCATGCTGCGCGAGCGCCGCGCGATCGGCCGACAGCGCCTGCAACGCGTCGCGCTGCGCGCCGTTCGCGGATACCTCCCGCGTCAGCGCCTCCTCCAGCCGCGCCTCGCGTTGCGCCCATGCATCGGCCGCTCGCGCATGCGCCGACGCCGCTTCATCGGCGCGTGCGCCGGCGGCGTCGAGCGCACCGCGCAACGCGTGCGCATCGCGCGCCAGCGCCGCGACGAGCCGCTGGCGCATCACGCGAAACACGATCGCCGCCGCGACCGCGACGACCACGCCGCCCGCCAGCGCGGCGGCCATCTGAATCATCCATGCCTGCACGATCACGCCGTCACTCCGCCGCGCCGATATCCGCGCCGTGCGCGCGCTGCGCGTGGCCCGCGCCGTGCGCGGCACCGTCCGCCGCGAAACGCGCCGGCAGCGACACGATCGTCTCGAACGCGCGATACGGCGCGCCGACGCGATCGTCGGTGAAGCGCAGCGCGATATCGCCGCCGTCGCGCTTCAGGAAATTGCGCACCGCGTCCATGCCGACGCCGCGCCCCGATACTTCGGTCACCGTCTGCGCGGTCGAGAAGCCCGGCCGGAAGATCAGCTCGGCGACGTCCTCGTCGGACAGCGCCGCTTCGCTCTCGGCATCGATCCAGCCGCGCTCGCGCGCGATGCCGCGAATCCGGTCGAGCGCGAGGCCGCGGCCGTCGTCGCCGAGCACGAACCACAGTTCGCCGCCGCCCACCCCGACCGCGATGTCGATCGTGCCGGACGCCGGCTTGCCGGCCGCGCGCCGCGCGTCGGACGATTCGATCCCGTGGTCGATCGCATTGCGCAGCAGGTGCATGAACACGTTCTTCAGCGTCGCGACGATCTCGCTGCGCACGCGCTGGCCGTGGCTGTCGATGTGCACGACGGGCGCCGGCTTGCCGAGTTCGGCCGCGAGCGACGGCAGCGACTCGATCACGCCGCCGAGCGCGTCGCCGATCCCTTGCGTGCCGAGCTGGCTCAGCATGCGGCGCACCGCATCGCGCGCCGCGTGCCAGTCGGACGCGTTCGCCGGATCGGCGCCGTCGAGCACGCGCAGGCTCTCGCGGATATGCGCGCGCTCGACCATCAGGAAATCGGCGCCATTCGGTGCCGGCTCGCCGCTGCGGCCGAGCGTGACCGCGTTGATCGTCGCGTAGTGATCGATGGCTTCGCGCACGCGCGCCAGATCGTCCATCAGCGCGTCGCGGTTCCATTCGGGGCCGCCGTCCGCGCGGCGCAGCGATTCGTACGCCTGCTCCGCTTCGTGGACGATGTTCGTCAGGTGCTGGAGGCTGTACGTGCGCGCATTGCCCTTGATCGTATGCATGTTGCGGAACAGCGCCGCGACGATCGAGTGATCGACGCGCTCGTGCTGGCGGATCATCCGCTCGTTCTCGCTGAGGAAGCCCTTCGCGCTGTGCACGAAGTCGTGGAACTTGTCCTGGCTGATCGACAGGATCTCGCCGATCATCTCGAGGCGCCGCTGCTGTTCGCCGGCCTGCGCGGTCAGCGCGCGGATCTCGGTCACGTCGCGCACGCACAGCATCAGGCGCACCACGGTGTCGGTCTCGTCGGTGATCGCCGACCAGCTGAGGTCGAGCCACTTCTCGCGGCCGTCCGGCATCCGCTTCGCGACTTCGTTGACGAGCAGATGCTCGTTGAACCCGAAGTTCATGCTGTCCTCGCCGAGGCACGCATGCACGGCCGCATCGACCTGCGAGCGCGCGTCGGCGCCGATCGCCGAATCGTCGAACACGAGCGCCATCAGGTCGCGGCCGGCGATGTCGTTCGTCTCGAAGATGGTTTCGAGGTACGCCGAATATTCCGCATGCACGACGCCGCCTTCGACGACGGTCAGGATGCCCTGCTGCATGTTCTGCAGCATCGCCTGGATATCGGCCGTCTTCTGCTTCAGTTGCGCGGCGTTCTCCTGGATCTTCTCGATCATCCCGTTGAACGCGACGATCGAATGGCCGATTTCGTCCATCCGGCCCACCGGCACGCGGCGCGTGAAATCCTGGCTCGTCGCGATCTCGCTCATCGCCGTCTGCATCCCGATCAGCGGGCGCGTGATCTGGCGATACAGCACGAAGCCGAGCGCGGTCAGCAGCACGATCACCGTGCCGGCGACGCCCGCGATCGCGGTCGCCGTGGTCGCGAGCATCCCGTTCAGCGCGCCGATCGCGTCGTCCTTCTGGCGGTTCTTCTCGACGCGCAGCGTGTCGACGATGCTTTCGAGTTCGTCGCGATACTGCGCGACGTTCGCGAACAGGTAGGCCTGCGCCATCCCGGCCTTGCCGTCCGTCTTCATCTTCACGGTGTCGTCGATCGCCGCGAAATAGTTCGCGGCGCTGTCCTTCGCCTGCGCGACGAGGCCTTCCTGCGCGCGGCCGACCGCCGATTTCGCCTGCGCGTCGAGCGCGGCGCGCAGCGCGGCCTGCTTCGCCGTCAGCTCGTCGCGCGCCTGCGCGGCGGTGTTCGCGTCGGGCGCGTAGACGAGCGTCATCGTCGCGATCTGGATGTTCTTCACGTCGGCGACGAGATCCGCCGACGCAAGCGCGCTCGGCACGATTCCCTGGGTGACCTGACGCACTTCGGACGCGCTCTTGCGCGTCTGGTACACGGCGTAGACGCCGATCGCGGACAGCGCGAAGAACGTCAGGACGACTAGCAGCGTAATGCGATGACGGATGGTCATGAACACGGCTCCCCGCAGCGATCGGGTTTCGATCGCCCTTTGGTCTATTGAAAGAATGTGAGCGCCGAATTATCGGGGATGGTGTATGACTGTCCGATGACCGAAAATCAATCGGCCATTGAGAAAATCGCAATGATCAATTGTAGGGAGAAAAGGCTAAAGTTCTTATTGGACCGGCCGTTAACTGCCAGCCTGGGCGTCCCGTCCGGCTTGCCCGGCGACCTCGGCAAATCGGATCTGGATATTCATTCTTTTATTTCTCGATCCGATAATTCAATCCGGTCGAATACCGGTAAAACGTTTGCGCCTTCGCTTCGCTGCCGCAACGTCAAACGCATCCGCTCTCGTCTGAAATCGCGGGTCGCGACGCGAGCGCGTTTTCAAACTCCGGGTCTATTGGTCCGATCAGAGGTGCCAGCCACGCCGACTGCTCCGGCGCCGGCTCGTTCGCGCTCACTGCGCTGCGACGAGGTTCATGGGAACCGCGAGCGCCGAATCCCGCGTCCTTGGGAAACCGTTCAGCTTTGGCATCGTCGGCTTCAAATCTTTTCGTCGAATTCATCGGATCTCCCAGTGTGTCGGTGGTCGCACCCGATTCTGACAAAAAACTTTCAACCCGGTCAATTCATTCCTGGCGAGAAAGAATCAATCGCAATCCGGCGATTCACCTCACCCCCGGGGCGTTTTAGACTGTCGGATCACTCCCCCCAACCGGACCCCTGCGATGACCGACGTCCTGCCGCTGACCACCGAACCTGATTCCGGCCTTCGATACCTGCTGCGTCCGGCCACCGGCCGCCCCGCCGCCCGCCTGTTGCTGCTGCACGGCGTCGGCGGTAACGAGACCAACCTGCTGAACGTGGCCGACACGATCGATCCGCGCATCGAAATCGCGTTCCTGCGGGGGCCGCTCGCATTCGGGCCCAATCAGCATGCATGGTTTCCGGTGCGTTTCGGCCCGAACGGCCCTGAAATCGATGCGGCGCGTGCGGACGAGAGCCGCGTGCAACTGCTCACACTGCTGCATGCGCTCCGCGCGCGGGATGGCGCGGCCCCCGCGTTGCCGACCATGATCGCCGGCTTCAGCCAGGGCGGCATCATGAGCGCGAGCGTGGGCCTGACGTCGCCGGGCGACGTGAGCGCGTTCGCCGTGCTGTGCGGGCGCATCCTGCCGGAAATCGATCCGCTGATCGCGCCGCGCGATGCATTGAGCACGCTGCACGCGCTGGTGATGCACGGCCGCTTCGACGACAAGCTGCCCATCGCGTGGGCCGACACGGCCGACGCGAAGCTGACGGCGCTCGGCGTCGCGCACGACACGCGTCTGTATGCGGCCGGCCACGAGCTGACCGCGGAGATGGCCGGCGATTTCGGCCGATGGGTCGGCGAGCGCGCCGGGTTGAACTGAATTTAAGAATTGAACCGGAACCGAACGCACCGGGGCGCCGGCCCGCGAACGGACCGGCCCCCCGGTGCATGACGTCACGCGTTCTGCGCGGGATCCGCAACGGCACGCACGGATGCGGGCATCGCCGCCGCCCGCTCGCGCTCGGCGCCACGTTTCGCCAGCTTCCAGCCGATCACCAGCGCGAGCACGACGACGGGAATCGTCGCGATGGTCCACGTGCCGCCCGGGTAGTCGAACGCCATCAGCACCAGCACGCCGACGAGGAACGCGAGCGTGAGCCACGACGTGAACGGCGCACCGGGCATCCGGAACGACACGGCCTTCATCTCGCCGCGATCGACCGCGCGACGGAACAGGATCTGGCACATCACGATGAAGCCCCACGTCGTGATGATCCCGAGCGACGCCATGTTCAGCACGATCTCGAACGCCTGCGCCGGCACGATATAGTTCAGCGGCACGCCGATCGCGTTGATCGCGACCGTGATCACGATCCCGCCGTACGGCACGCCGCGCGCGTTCATCCGCGACACGAAGCGCGGCGCCGAGCCGCCCATCGCGAGCGAGCGCAGCACGCGGCCCGTCGAATAGAGGCCGGAATTGAGGCTCGACAGCGCGGCCGTCAGCACGACGACGTTCATCACGGTACCGACATACGGCACGCCGAGCTTGCTGAAGAACGTGACGAACGGGCTTTCGTGCGCGCTGTACGCGGTCCACGGCAGCAGCATCGTCAGCAGCACGACCGAACCGACGTAGAACAGCGCGATGCGCCACATCACGCTGTTGATCGCCTTCGGTAGCACCTTGCGCGCGTCGGCCGTCTCGCCCGCCGCGACGCCGACGAGCTCGATGCTCGCATACGCGAACACGACGCCCTGCACGATCAGCACGGCCGGCAGGATCCCGTGCGGGAAGATCCCGCCGTGATCCGCGACGAGGTGCAGCCCCGTCATCTGCCCGCCCACCGGATGGCCGCTCGCGAGAAACACGGTGCCGACCGCGAGAAACACCGCGAGCGTGCCGACCTTGACGAGCGAGAACCAGAATTCCATCTCGCCGAACACCTTCACGCCGATCATGTTCATCACCGACACGATCCCGAGCGCGCCGAGCGCGAACACCCATTGCGGCACGTCGGTGAACACGGCCCAGTACTTCATGTAGATCGCGACCGCGGTGATGTCGACGATGCCGGTCGTCGCCCAGTTCAGGTAGTACATCCAGCCCGCGACGAACGACGCGCGTTCGCCCATGAACTCCCGTGCGTACGACACGAAGCTGCCGCTGGTCGGCCGGTGCATCACGAGTTCGCCGAGCGCGCGCATGATCAGGAACGCGAACACGCCGCACACGAGATACACGAGCGCGAGCGCGGGCCCCGCGCTTTGCAGGCGGCCGCCCGCGCCGAGAAAGAGGCCGGTGCCGATCGCACCGCCCATCGCGATCATCTGCACGTGCCGCGGCTTCAACTGCTTCGCGTAGCCGGCTTCGTGCGACGCGAACATCGCATCGGGATCGGCATGCGCGGCATCCGCGCCGCCGGCCGGACCGGCCGGGCGCTCGCTGGGGTGTTTCATCGTGAGTCTCCGTTGTTTGTAGATGTGTCGCGCCCCGCTCCGGGGCGTTTTCGGTACGACCGCGAACCGGCTCGCGTCAGAACGCGCGCGGCCGGATCAGCGCTTCGAGCTGCAGCGCTTCGTCGAGTTGCGCCTCGGTCATCAGTTCGCGCGCCAGCACGACCTGGCGGATCGACTTGCCGGTCGCATGCGCTTCGGCGGCCACGGCGGTCGCGCGCTTGTAGCCGATGTACGGATTCAGCGCGGTCGCGAGCGCGACCGAGCGCTCCATCGTTTCGCGCAACCGCTCCGGATTCGCGGTGATGCCGCTCACGCATCGCTGCGCGAGCGTCGTGCACGCGGCCGTCAGGTGGCTGAAGCTGCGGAACAGCGCGCTCGCGATCACCGGTTCGAACGCGTTGAGCTGAAGCTGGCCGGCCTCGGCCGCGAAGGTGATGGTCACGTCGTTGCCGAACACCTCGAACGCGACCTGGTTGACGACTTCCGGAATCACCGGATTCACCTTGCCGGGCATGATCGACGAGCCGGCCTGCACGGGCGGCAGGTTGATCTCGCCGAAGCCCGCGCGCGGGCCGCTCGACAGCAGCCGCAGGTCGTTGCAGATCTTCGACAGCTTGACGGCGATCCGCTTGAGCACGCCCGACACCTGGACGAACGCGCCGCAATCCTGCGTCGCCTCGATCAGGTTCGGCGCGGTGCTCAGGTCGAGGCCGGTGATGCGGCGCAGCGCGGCCAGCGCTTTCTCCGCGTATTGCGGATGCGCGGTGATCCCCGTGCCGATCGCGGTCGCGCCGAGGTTGATCTCGCGAATCAGCCAGCCGGCTTCCTGCAGCCGCGCGATGTCTTCCGTCAACATCACCGCGTAGGTCGAGAATTCCTGGCCGAGCGTCATCGGCACCGCGTCCTGCAACTGCGTGCGGCCGAGCTTCAGCAAGCCGGCGAACGCGTCGGCCCGCTCCGCGAATGCATCGCGCAGCCGCGCCATCGCTTCGAGCAGATGCTCGACCGCGAAGCACGTCGCGATCCGGATCGCGGTCGGATAGACGTCGTTGGTGCTCTGCGCGAGATTGACGTGCTCGTTCGGATGCAGGTATTCGTACTGCCCGCGCGCGTGACCCATGATTTCGAGCGCGCGGTTGCAGATCACCTCGTTCGCGTTCATGTTGGTCGACGTGCCGGCGCCGCCCTGGATGACGTCGACGACGAACTGGTCGTGCAGCCGCCCTTCGCGGATCTCGACGCACGCGGCGGCGATCGCATCGCGGTGCGACCGCGGCAGCAGCCCGAGTTCGCAATTGGCGTCGGCCGCCGCTTCCTTCACGGACGCGAGCGCCATCACGAGGTACGGCAGTGACGCGATGGTGCGGCCCGAAATGTCGAAATTCTCTTTCGCGCGCAGCGTGTGGACGCCGTAATAGGCGGTATCCGGAATGCTTCGTTTGCCTAAAAGATCCGCTTCGACGCGGAAGCCGTTTTCTGCCATCGTGCCCTCCTGAAATGTCTCGTGCCGCTCGCCGGCCGCCGCTTGCCGACGCGACGGGTTCGCATTCTATGCCTTTGCAAAAACAAGCTCTCTTCTGTATTATCGAAAGCGGTTTTGCGTGGGACGCAACAGCGAGAATCGAATGAAAAAAGGCGCGAGAGAAACCGGCATCGATCACCTGGGCGCCATGCGCGCGTTCGTGCGGGTGGTCGAAACGGGGAGTTTTTCGGCGGTCGCGAAGGAGATGCACGTGTCGACGTCGACGGTCGCGCGCAAGGTCACCGCGATCGAGGAGGCGCTCGGCGTCGCGCTGCTGCACCGTTCGACGCACAGCGTGACGCTCACCGAAGCCGGCCATATCTATCTGGAGCGCGCGGTCACGCTGATCGCCGATCTCGACGACACGCTGCGCGTCGTCGCCGAGCTGAATGCGCAGCCGAGCGGCCCGCTGAAGCTCACCGCGCCGGTCGCGTTCGGCCGCCGCCATCTCGCGCCGCTGATCGCGCCGTTTCTCGCGCGCTACCCGACGATCCAGCTCGACGTGCGGCTCACCGACAACCACAACGACCTCGTGGCCGGCGGCTTCGATCTCGACATCCACGAAGGCGAGAACTACCTGGACAACCTGGTCGTCCACCGGCTGTCGCGCAACGACAGCATCCTGTGCGCGACGCCCGGCTACCTCGACCGCTGCGGTCGCCCGGCGACGCCGGACGACCTGAAGCACCACAACTGCCTGCGCTACGTGCACCCGGAAGGCGATCCGCGCTGGGAGCTCGTGCGCGGCGACACGCGGCACAGCGTGCTGCCGGCCGGCAATCTCGTCACCGACCATTCGGAGCTGCTGCTGGAAGCGACCTGCGCGGGGCTCGGCATCGCGGAATTCGAGATCTGGCTGGTGCGCGACCTGCTCGCGAGCGGCCAGCTCGAAGCCGTGCTGCCGCGCTACCGGCTGCAGAACCGGCTGACCGGCGAATTCATCTACATCGCGTATCTGGCGAACCGGCGCAGCTCGGCGAAGCTGCGCGTGCTGAAGGATTTTCTCGTGGAACATCTCGCGCAGATCGGCGAGCTGTCGGATCGGGAGCTGGCGAAGCTTCGCGACGCACGCGCGTAGCGCGCGCCGAGGCGCGGCCCGGATGGCGGGCCGGCGGCATCGGCGCGGCGACCGCGTCAGGGCCTGTTCACGCTAATAACGGGCTTGCGCTGGCCCTAAGCCGCCTGCAATTCGAACGGGAACGTCGCGTGCCCGAACTCGACGCCCTGCGTGTTCAGCATCGGCGGCCGGTGGAACGCGGACAGTTGCGCGCGCTGCTCGGCCGTGCCGATCTGCAACCGCTCGAGGATTTCGCTGACGACCATATACAGCACGTCGAGATTGCCGTCCTCGATCTTCACCGAGATGCCGAGCGCACCGTCCGCGCCGAGTTGCCGCGTGCGTTCCGACGCGCGCACGCCGATCCCGTAGCACGCATCCGCGCCGAGCTTGCCGACCACCTGCCCGCCAAACGCGTTCATCAGCACCGTGCAATAGCGCCCTTCGCCTGCGACCAGCTCCGGATGGGCGGTCATCGCACGGTGAATGCGCGCCAGCGCGCGCACGCGGTCCGTGAGCGCGCCGCCCGCTTCCACCGCGTCCGCGCCGTCGGCCAGCGACGCGTACAGGCGCGCCAGCCGATCCAGCGAGAACGCGGGCGTCGGCAGGTTGCAGCCGTCGATGCCCCAGTCGACCTCGTCGTCGCGCAGGCCGCATGCATCGGCCACCACCTGCTTCACGCGCACCTGCATCGGGTGGTCGGGCAGATGGTAATCGGCGATCGCGGCGCCGATCGCCTGCGCGCCGGCCAGCATCCCGACATGCTTGCCCGAACAGTTGCTGCACACGCCGGTCGGCGTGTAGTCGCGCTTGATCCACGCCCGGTACACCGCGTCGGACAACGGCGGATGGCCGCCGCAGCGCAGATCCGATTCGTGGGCGGCGACCTTCGCGAGCATCGCGCGCGTGCGTTCGATGTGACGATCCTCGCTGCTGTGCGACGCGCACATCAGCGCGATGTCCGCGTCGTCGAAGCCGAAGCGCTCCGGCGCGCCCGTCTCGATCACCGACAGCGCCTGGGCCGGCTTGGCCGCCGACCGCGCGAGCGTCATCCGGAACGGGTCGCCGAACCGGGCCAGCAGCCGGCCGCGTGCATCGACGACCGCCACATGGGCGATGTGCGTGTTCTCGATCGCCTTCCCGCGGTACGTGACGACCGCTGCGCGTGGGGTGTCCATCCTCTTCTGTCTCCTTGCTCGCGGGCCTGATGCCGGGGCCCGTCCAACCGGTACGGCAGTGTAGCGAGTCGCCGCCGCCGCGCGCCGGCCCTGATATGGAAAGCGGTGTTGCATGGGATGCAAAGGCGGTCGTGCCCCCACGAAAGATTGAGGGTGCGCTACGCGTCCAGCGCGAGCAACGCGAACGTCGCGAGCCAGTGCTCGCCCATGTAGTCACCGGCCACGTGCGCGAGCGCGCTCGCGAGATGCCTATCGGCCGCGTCGAGCAGCTTCGCGCGCCGCGCATCGCCTTCCGGCAGCGCGCCGGCCAGCGAACGCTGGCACCACGCACGGCTCAGATTCAGCCCGTCGAGGTGCGCGATCTTGCCGTCGCTGCGGTCGCTGACCGTCGCCGGCTCGAACAGCGTCGCCGGCTCGCCGCGCGCGAGGTCGGGCAGGAAGCGCGCGAACCAGCCGTCGAATTCGGCGGCCGGCAGCACGCGCCGCATCAGTTCGGCTTCCATCAGCGCGGGCGACAGGAATTCGTCGCCCGACGGCTCCCACGCCTGGCATGCGACGTCGTTCAGGTGCCAGCGCTTCGCGGTATCGACGATCAGCGCCGCGAGCCCGTCGCGTCGCGTATCGCGCGCGAAATCGAGCGCGAGCGCCAGCGCGAACGCGGTGTTGAAGTGCGTACCGACGCGCAGCGGATAGGTGGCCTTCGGCAGGAAAGTCTCGAAGCGCGACACGAACAGGTCGGCCAGTGGCGCCATCGTCTTCGCCCAGCGCGCGGCCTGCGGCAGCGCACCCTTCAGCGCGAGCCGCTCGAGCTGCGCGACGAGCGCGAGCAGCCATGCCCAGCCGTACGGCCGCTCGAAGCCGCTGTTGTGCGGCCGCGCGAGATACGCGCGCTCGCCGGCGACGTTCGCGTCGGTGAAGTGCGCGTCGACGATCGCGACGATGCGCTCGGCCTCCGGCAATGCCGGGAAGCGTTCGAGCACGCGCAGCACGAGCCAGTAGCCGTGCACGCACGAGTGCCAGTCGTAGCTGCCGTAGAAGATCGGGTGCAGCGCGCGCGGCCCCTGCACGTCGTGCGGACCTTCGAGCGCATGCGTGAGCTTGTTCGGATATTCGCGGGTCAGGTGTGCGAGCGCGAGCGACGCGAATTTCGACGCGAGTTCGGGGGTGAGTCGGTCGGTCATGAGGATCTCGTCCATCGAGTCAGAAGCGGAATACGAACGCGTACATCAGCAGCGTGTTCACGGCCAGCAGCAGCACGGCGGTCGGCCACTGCGCCTTGATCACGCCGTTCTTGTCCTTCAGTTCGAGCAGCGCCGCGGGCACGATGTTGAAGTTCGCGGCCATCGGCGTCATCAGCGTACCGCAGAAGCCGCTCAGCATCCCGATCGCGCCCATGATCGCCGGATTGCCGTGGAACTGGTGGACGATCAGCGGCAGGCCGATGCCGGCCGTCATCACCGGGAACGCGGCGAAGCCGTTGCCCATGATCATCGTGAACAGCGCCATGCCCACGGTGTAGGCCGCGACCACCGCGAACGGCGAATCGATCGGCACCCATTCCTTCACGAGCCCCGACACCACGCCGCCGACGCCCGCGACCGCGAATAGCGCGCCGAGCGCCGCGAGCATCTGCGGCAGGATCGCGGCCCAGCCGACCGCGTCCATCGTGTGGCGCGCTTCCTTCAGCGCATGCACGGGCGAATCACGCAGCATCGCGAGCGCGACGACGAACGCGACGATCGTGCCGAGCACGAGCGAGATCAGCGTCACGCTCTTCGGCTCGACGAACGGCACGAGTTTCAGCGCGAACGTGCCGATCAGCGTGACGAGCGGAATCAGCAGCGCGGGCAGGAACAGCCGGTTGCCGAAGCGCTGCGCGAGCGTCTCGCGCCGCACGGCCGCCGCTTCGCCGGCCTCGTCGGACCGGCCGCGGCCGAGCTTGCCCGAACCGGCGATCAGCGCGAGCGCGATCGCCAGGCAGCCCATGACGAAATGCGGCAGCAGCGCGCCGAACAGGAACGTGATCGCGTAGATGGCCCAGAACGCGAAATTGACGACGCGCCGCGGGTTCGTGCGGTCCGTCAGGTTGAAGTACGCGAACGCGGCGAACATGAGCCCTGCGAGCGTGTACAGCGATTCGAGACCGATCATCGCGCGCCCTCCTGCTTCACCAGGCCGAAGCCGCGCGCGAGCCGGCGGTCGAGCAGCGCGAGGCGCGTGCAGTGGATCAGCAGCGCGGCGATGGCGGTCGGGATCGCCCATACCGACAGGTGCAGCGGCTCGATGGCGATGCCGTTCTGCTCGAGAAAGCCCTTGATCAGCAGGATCGACTGGATCGCGATGAAGATGTCCTCGCCGAAGAACACGGCGACGTTGTCGGCGCCCGACGCATGCGCGCGGATCTGCTGGCGCACCGACTCGGGCAGCTCGCCGTGCCGGCCGACCGCGGCGGCCTCGGCCATCGGCGCGATCAGCGGCCGCACCATCTGCGCGTGGCCGCCGAGCGACGTGAGGCCGAGTGCGGCCGTCGCCTGGCGCAGCACGAAATACAGCATCAGCACGCGGCCCGTGGTGGCCGCGTGCACGCGCGCGATCATCCGCTTCGCCTGCTCCTTGAGCCCGTTGCGCTCGAGCAGCGCGATCACCGGCAGCGTGAGCCAGATCAGCCCCATATAGCGGTTCTCGGCGAACGCCTTGCCGAACGCGCCGACGATGTCGACGAGATTCAGCCCGCCCGCCAGCCCCGTCGCGAGCCCGGCGATCGTGACCACCAGCAGCGCATTGAAGCGCAGCGCGAAGCCGATCACGACGATCGGCACCCCAATCAGCACCAGCATTTCCCCTCCTTGTGTCTGGACGCGCGGCACGTCGGCCGCGCGCTGCCGGCCCGGTTTGCATCGGGCTCGGACGGCGAAATCTAACACGAGACTTTATCGATAAAAAGTCGACAATTTGCCGATTCGGGTAAACGTTGAAGCCGCCGGATACCGTGCATGCGGCATGTGTCGGCGGCGTTTCATCGGACGAATCGGGCCGGTCGGCCGGTCGCCGCGCGTGGCGCGGCCGCGGGACGCCGACTACACTGAAAAGCATCGGCAACGTATGGGAGAGCCGCCATGATTGACGTATTCCAGACCATCGGCAGCCGCGCGTTCTCCGCGCATCTGGCGAAGGACGGGATGGTGACGCTGATGGAGCAACGCCATGAAGTCGACCGCGTGACGCTCGCGACCGCCTATGCCGCGCTCGTCGAGGAAGCGGAGCAGGAAGACGACCTGCGCGACGCGACGGTCGAGGGGATGATGCGCGCGCTGATCCAGGGCTACGCGCGCAGCCATTGACGGCGCGGCGGCGGGGCCGCTACGCGGCCCGATTGCCACGGTACGGTCCGCTACGCGGCCGGCGTGCCCGCGCCCAGGCCGAACCACCGGCCCTCGCGCAGTTGTCGGTAATCGGCCTGCGTGAAGATCCTCAGCAGGTTCGCCACCGCGCCGTTGCTGGCGCGATCGCGTTCCGTCATGAAGGCTTCGACCGCGTCGCGGCCGGCGAACAGGATCGTGCTGAAATAACGCTCGCGCTCCGCATCGGAGAGGTTCGTCGCGCTCAACTGGTACGGATGGTGAAGCGCCGCGAACAGGAAGTAATAGCGTTCGGCATCGTCGCGCAGCACGCGCACCGCATCGGGTTCGACCGGAAAATCGCGGTAGAACGACGCGTGCCCGCTCTCGATGTAGATCCGGTACAGCAAACAGCCGTCCTGCTCGATCACGATCGGCGCGTACGGGGCGCGTCTGACGAGGACGGTATCGGGCGCGGTCATTCGGTTCTCTCCTTTCTTTTTGTCGATGCCGGCACGGTAACATGCGGACTTTTGCGGCCTGTCCGCACGGGATCGACCGGCCCGCTTGCAGACAATGCGGCATCGCCATGGAGGAAACGCACTGAAACGGCACAATGCGCAAATTTTTCGATTGCCGCCGCCCGCGCCGCATGACAGCATTCGGGCGTCGTCAACCCAAAAGAATGCCGCGCCGTCCGGCCGCCGATGCCGTCCGGCCGCGCCGAACCGGCTGCACCTTCCATGAACCCGGCCCACCTCCAACAACACTACGAACCGACCGGAGAATTCCGCTTGTGAACATCGGCATCGTCAACGACCTCCCGCTTGCCGTCGAGGCGATGCGCCGCGCGATCGCGCGACGGCCCGAGCACCGCGTGCTGTGGGTCGCGACCGACGGCGCGCAGGCCGTCGAACTGTGCGCCGCGCAGCCGCCCGACATCGTGCTGATGGATCTGATCATGCCGAAATTCGACGGGATCGAAGCGACGCGGCGGATCATGCGCTCCGAGCGACCATGCGCGATCCTGATCGTGACGAGCTGCATCGGCGCGAACGCGTGGCGCGTGTTCGAGGCGATGGGCGCCGGCGCGCTCGACGCGGTCGATACGCCGCGGCTCGGCGACGGCGCGGCCGGCGACACGACGACACTGCTGCTCGCGAAGATCGACCAGATCGGCCGCCTGCTCGACGCGCCGGGCGGCACGCGCGTCGCCGGCGCGGCCGCGCGCGGCGGCGTCGGCCCGCTGGTCGCGATCGGCGCATCGGCCGGCGGACCCGGCGCGCTCGCATCGATCCTCGGCAGCCTGCCGGCCGATTTCAATGCGCCGATCGTGATCGTGCAGCACGTCGATCGCGCGTTCGCCGAAGGCATGGCGCAATGGCTCGACGGTCAGACCCGGCTCGCCGTGCGCGTCGCGCACGAAGGCGACCGCCCGCAGCCGGGCGTCGCGCTGCTCGCCGCGACCGACGATCACCTGCGCATCACGCGCGCCGGCACGCTCGAATACACGCGGGAACCGGCCGCCACGCCGTATCGTCCGTCGGTCGACGTGTTCTTCAACAGCCTGACCGAGCACTGGCCCGGCCGCGTGATCGGCGTCCTGCTCACGGGGATGGGACGCGACGGCGCGATCGGCCTGAAGGCGCTGCGCATGAAGGGCTACCATACGATCGCGCAGGACGAGGCGACCAGCGCCGTGTACGGGATGCCGAAGGCGGCCGCGACGCTCGGCGCGGCGCGCGCGATCCTGCCGCTCGGGCGCATCGCGGGCGAACTGGCGGCGCTCGCGCGGATCTGAGCCCCGACGATGACCGCGCGCAACGCCCATGCCTGCCCCAGCAACAACCGCAACGACCCGCATCGACCATGACGATTGACCTGACTCGCCCGCCGGGCGGCCCGACCGCGTCGCCCGCCGATGCGCCGGCGATGGTGCTGCTGGTCGACGACCAGACGATCGTCGCGGAAGCCGTGCGGCGCGCGCTCGTCGACGAGGAAGGCATCGACTTCCACTACTGCCCGCGCTCGGACGACGCGATGGCCGCCGCGATCGAGACGCGCCCGACCGTGATCCTGCAGGATCTCGTGATGCCCGGCACCGACGGGCTGAGCCTCGTGCGCGCGTACCGCGCGAATCCGGCGACGCGCGACGTGCCGATCATCGTGTTGTCGACGCAGGAAGAACCGGTGATCAAGAGCGCCGCGTTCGCGTGCGGCGCGAACGATTACCTGGTCAAGCTGCCCGACCGCATCGAGCTCGTCGCGCGCATCCGCTACCACTCGCGCTCGTACATGAACCTGCTGCAGCGCGACGAAGCCTATCGCGCGCTGCGGCAGTCGCAACAGCAATTGCTCGAGGCCAATCTCGAACTGCGGCGCCTCACGCACTCCGACGGCCTGACCGGGCTGTCGAACCGGCGCTATCTCGACGAATACCTGGCCGCCGAGTGGCGGCGCGGCACGCGCGAGCGCAGCGAGCTGTCGCTGCTGATGATCGACGTCGACAACTTCAAGCTGTACAACGACACGTACGGGCACGTGTCCGGCGACAGCGTGCTCAAGCAGATCGCATCGACGATCGAGCGCTGCCTCGGGCAGTCGGGCGATCTCGCCGCCCGCTTCGGCGGCGAGGAATTCGCGGTCGTGATGCCGGCCACGTCGCCGGGCGCCGCGCGGCTGCTCGGCGAGAAGATCCGGCTCGCGGTCGAGGCGCTGCGCGTACGGCACGCGCATTCGTCCACGGGCAGCCAGATCGTGACGATCAGCATCGGCGGCGCGAGCATCGTGCCGGCGCCCGGCCTGCCGACGACCGTGCTGATCGAGGCGGCCGACCGCGCGCTCTATCGCGCGAAGCACGAAGGCAAGAACCGGGTCGAGATCGATCCGTCGCCGACGCCGCCGGGCGCCGGCGGGTTCGGCGCGCGCTGACGCGCCATGTCCGGCGAGCGCGTCGCGCTCACGCGGCGCCGAGCCGGCGCGCGTAGTCGTGCGGATCCAGCGGGCGACTGAACAGATAGCCCTGCTGCATGTCGCAGCCGATCTGCTGCAGGAACCACGACTGCGCCTGCGTCTCGACGCCTTCGGCCGTGACCTTCATGCCGAGCGAATGCGCCATCGCGACGACCGCCTGCGTGATCGCGACCGAGTCGTGATGATCGGGCACGCCGGACACGAACGAACGGTCGACCTTCAGGTTGTGCAGCGGAAAACGCTTCAGGTACGCGAGCGACGAATAGCCGGTGCCGAAATCGTCGACCGAGATCCGCACGTTCATGTCCGTGAGCGCTTCGAGCATCGGCAGCACGGTGTCCGTGTCGTTCATCAGCACGCCTTCGGTGATCTCGAGTTCCAGCGCGGACGGGTCGAGCCGCGTTTGCGCGAGACAGCGGGCGACCGATTCGACGAGCCCTTCGTGAAACTGCCGCGGCGACAGGTTGACGGCCAGCATCAGGTCCGGCGCGATCGTGCGGCGCCACTCGGCCGCCTGCCGGCACGCGGTTTCGAGCACCCATTGGCCGATCGCGACGATCAGCCCCGTGTCTTCCGCAACCGGAATGAATTCCGCCGGCGACATCGGCCCGAGCTCGGGGCTCGTCCAGCGCAGCAGCGCTTCGGCGCCGACCGTGCGGCCGGTGCGCGCGTCAACCACGGGCTGATACGCGAGCCGCAGCATGTCCGACGCGAGGGCGCGCCGCAGCGACTGCTCGATCGCGAAGCGGCGCTGCAGCCGCAGGTTGAGCTGCGCGGTGAAGAACGTGAAGTGGTTGCGGCCGTGCTGCTTCGCGTCGTACATCGCCGAATCGGCGTTGCGCATCAGCGTCACGGCGTCGTCGCCGTCGCGCGGCGCGACGCTGATGCCGATCGATACGCCGAGCCAGTATTCGTTGTTCGCGATCGCGAACGGCTTCGCGATCGCGTCGATGACCTCGCGCGCGAGCCCCGCCAGACGCTCGGGATCGTCGCAGTCGTCGACGAGGATCACGAACTCGTCGCCGCCGACGCGCGTGAGCGCGTAGCGGCCGTCCGCGCAGCCCGCGAGCCGCGCAGCGACGCTGCGCAGCAGCGCGTCGCCCGCGTCGTGGCCGGCCGTGTCGTTGACCTTCTTGAAACCGACCAGATCGATGAACAGGATCGCGACGCGCGCGGGCCCGGCCGCCGCATCGCGCACGCCGAACAGCTCGCGCATGCGGTCGCCGAGCCAGCGGCGGTTGTAGAGGCCCGTCAGCGCGTCGCGGGTCGCCATGTAGCGCAACTGCTGCTGCGCTTCGCGCACGGGGCCGATGTCGTTGAACGACACGAGCACCGAGTCGGCCTGCGTCTCGCCCGGCCTCACGATCGGCACCGCGTTGCCGCGCACCCAGATGATGTCGCCGTCCGCGAGACCGAAGCCGACCGTGTAGTCGAGCATCGGCGTGGCCGTGTCGAGCGCGCGCCGGCTCGGCCAGTCGTACGGGTCGATCGGCGTGCCGTCCTCGCGAAGCTTGCGCAGGATCACCGTGGACAGCCGGCGGCCGACGAGTTCGCCCTTCGCGCGCATCATCCGGTTCGCGCTCGGATTGCTCGCGATCACGACGCCGTCGCGCGACACGACGAGGATACCCTCGCTCAGGCTGTTGACGACGAGCCGGTGATGTTCCTCGCTGCGCGCGAGCTGCCGCGCGATCCGGTCCTGGTGCACCGCGAGCCCGACGCTGTTGCCGATATCGCGCAACAGCGCCGTTTCCTGGTCGCTTGGGCGGCACGGCCAATGATGATAAACGGCGAACGCGCCGAGCACGGCGCCCGCGTCGTCGAGGAACGGCACCGACCAGCACGCGCGCAAGCCCAGCGGCAACGCGATGGCGCGATAGTCGGCCCAGAGCGGATCGGTTTCGATGTCCTCGACGGTGACCATCCGGCGCTCGTACATCGCGGTGCCGCACGAGCCGGCCGCGGGGCCGATCGTCGCGCCGTCGATCGCCGCGCTGTACTGCGCGGGCAGCGACGGCGCCGCGCCGACGCGCACGTGCACGCCGTCCGTATCGAGCAGCAGGATCGTGCACGACGCGCCGTCGCCGAGCAAAGCCTCGGCACGCCGGCAAACTTCGACCAACAGTTCCGGCAGCGGCGTGTTGCGTGTGATCAGCCTCAGCACGCTCTGCTCGGATGCGAGCACTTCCGCGGCGAGCCCGAGGCTGTAGCGAGAACTTTGCGGTTCGGTATTCAAGTGAATCCTGCCGTCTGTCCGACCGGGTCTGATACGCCCGGTTCGTCATCGATATTTCGTGCCCTGTTCCGCTCCGGGTTTACGCCGATCCCCGGTGCGCCCCGTTTGCGCGCCGAGCGAGGGCGCACCGAAATGTATTTAACACCAATCCGTGACGATCGGCGTGTCTGCTTACATCAGGGGTTTACGCTCGGTTGCCGCGCGGCGTGCGGGCGGCGGCCGGTGCGATGAAAGGTTGCAGCGCCGCACGACGGCGCCGGCGCGCCGCCCGTCAATCCTTCCGGATGTGCTCGGCCAGGAAGTCGATCAGCAGGCGCACGCGCGGCAGCAGCCCGCGCCGCGACGGAAACACCGCGTGCACCACGCCGCCCTTCGGCGCCCATCCGGGCAGCACGTCGACCAGCGTGCCGTTGCGCAGGTCGTCCTCGACGACCATGCACGGCAGTTGCACGATGCCGACGCCATGAATCGCCGCATCGCGCAGCGCGTGCATGTCGTCGGTCACGAAGCGCGGGTGGTGGCGCAATTGCGCATGCTCGCCGTTCGGCCCGATCAATTGCCACACGTGATGCCGTGCCGGCCCCCAGTCGAGGCTCGGCACGCCGATCAGCTCGGCCGGGTCCGACGGCGCGGCGCGCCCGGCCAGCCACTGCGGCGCCGCCACCAGCCGCTGCGGGCTGTCGGCGAGCACGCGCATCACGAGATCGCTGTCCTCCAGCGGCGGGAAACGCACGCGCAGCGCCAGGTCGAATCCTTCGCTCAACAGGTCGACGCGGCGATTCGTCGCCTCGAGATGCACGTGCACCTGCGGATGAAGCGCCATGAAACGCGCCACGAGTTCGCTCACGCGGTATTCGAGCAACGCGGTCGGGCAGCTCACGCGCACGATGCCGCGCGGCTGGGCGTGCCGGCGCTCGATCACCTCGCGCGCGGCGTCGGCTTCGACGAGCACGGCGAGACAGCGCTCGTAGAATTCGCGCCCGGTCTCGGTGACCATGAAATGGCGCGTCGTGCGCTGCAGCAGCCGCACGTCGTACCGCGTTTCCAGCGCCGCGATGCGCCGGCTCAACGTCGATTTCGGCACGTCCAGCGCGCGCCCGGCCTGCGTGAACCCGCCGTGTTCGACCACTTTCACGAAATAGTAGAGGTCGTTCAGGTCATCCATGATTGTTCCACCCATAGAACACTGACGGCATTTTAAGGGACTGGAACACCGGTTGTTCCAGGCATAGCATCGTGTTTCGACGTGCCCCTTCACATTCCCGAACTATCTCTGGAGGCAACCATGGCAAGCGAACCGATTCGCGACCCCGCGAACGACCACCTGCTTACCCCGCGGAACGCGGCGTTCATCGTCATCGATTACCAGCCGGTGCAGGTGAATTCCATCGCGTCGATGGACCGCCAACTGCTGATCAACAACATCGTCGGCGCATCGAAGGCGGCGGTTGCGTACGACCTGCCGATCGTCCATTCGACCGTCAACGTGAAGACCGGGCTGAACAAGCCGCCGATCCCGCAACTGCGCGCGGCGCTCGAAGGCTATCCGACCTACGACCGCACGAGCATCAACTCGTGGGAAGACGTCGAGTTCCGCCAGGCCGTCGAGGCGACCGGCCGCAAGAAGCTGATCATGACCGCGCTGTGGACCGAAGCGTGCCTGACCTTCCCGGCGCTCGACGCGCTGAAGGCGGGTTACGAGGTGTACGTGGTCGTCGATGCGGTCGGCGGCACGTCGGTCGCCGCGCACGAAGCCGCGCTGCGCCGCATCGAGCAGGCCGGCGGCCAGATGATCAGCGTCGCGCAGCTGTTCTGCGAATTGCAGCGCGACTGGGCGCGCAGCGCCACCGTGCCGGCGTTCGTGAACCTGTTCATCGAAACCGGCGGCACGGCCGGCATCCAGTTCTCGTACGACAAGAACTGATCGGCCCGGGGGCGCGGCGGTCGGCGCTGCCCGGCCAGCGCGCGCCCTTGCCCTGCTTCGCGGCGCCGGCGCGACCGGCGCGAGTCCCGCATCGCGGCCTCCCCGGCCGCGTTTTCGTATCCGTGATTCAATGTCGATCGAACCGGCGTCGCGCCATCCAGCGGCACGGCGATGTGAACCCTCATCGAACGACTTTCACTGGACCCCCATGACGAACCCTGCCGAAATCAAGGCGCTCGTTTTCGATGTCTTCGGAACGATCGTCGACTGGAGAAGCGGTGTCGCACGCGGCGCTGCCGCCTTCCTGGACCGCCACGCGCCGACGCTCGATCCGTTCGCGTTCGCCGATGCGTGGCGCGCCGAATATTCGCCGTCGATGGAAGAAATCCGCAGCGGACGCCGCCGTTACGTGCGGCTCGACGTGCTGCATCGCGAGAACCTCGTCCGTACGCTCGACCGTTTCGGGATCGTCGACGTGCCCGATGCCGACATCGACGCGCTCAATCTCGCGTGGCACCGGCTCGATCCGTGGCCCGATGCCGTCGCCGGGCTGCACCGGCTGAAGCAGCGCTACATCATCGCGCCGCTGTCGAACGGCAATATCCGGCTGATGGTCGACGTCGCGAAGCACGGCGGGCTGCCGTGGGACGCGATTCTCGGCGCCGAGGTTGCGCGCGCGTACAAGCCGTCGCCGGCCGTCTATACCGAAGCGGTCGAGATTCTCGGCCTCGCGCCGGCCGAGCTGTGCCTGGTGGCCGCGCACAACGGCGATCTTGCGGCCGCGCGCCGGCTCGGGCTGTCGACCGCGTTCGTGCTGCGGCCGACCGAGCACGGGCCCGGCCAGACGACCGACCTGCAAGCCGACGATGCGTGGGATTTCGACGTCAGGGCCCTGAACGAGCTTGCGGATCGGCTGGGTTGCCCGGGTTGAGTGCCGCGCGGCGCGGCCTGCCCCGCGCTGCGCTCGCGAGGCGCGGTACAGGCATGCCGCGCCTCCGCTACTTCACCACCGCCCGCCATGCGGTTCGCGCATGGACGAGCAGCAACGGCAGCAGCGCCAGCGCGAACAGCAGGCACAGCGCGAGCACCCATACCGGCCATTGCTGCGGATTCCCGTGCACCCAGTAACGGTACGGCACGCTCAGCAACGCGATTTCCATCAGCAGCGCGCCGAGCGGCACGAGCCCGTTCAGCACGGCCGCCACGCCGAA
This sequence comes from Burkholderia sp. A2, assembly GCF_001729305.1. NCBI lineage: Bacteria > Pseudomonadati > Pseudomonadota > Betaproteobacteria > Burkholderiales > Burkholderiaceae > Burkholderia > Burkholderia sp. A2. The sequence goes on from NZ_LZXX01000090.1 coordinate 88,656, forward strand.
GCGTGCCGCGCCGTCGATCTTCTTCCCGGCCCCGTACGCCGCGATCAGGTACACGAAATACCCGATGATCGCGACCATCACCGTGCCGCCGGCCAGCAGCCCGATACTCCGTACGCTGCGTTCGTGCCACTGACGGGCGCCTTGCGGCAACACGACATCGATCTTCTCGCCGATTTCGGGCACGGCGCCCGAGCGAATGTTGCCCGGCAGCACGATGCGTTCGCCATCCGGCATCGTGGCTTCCAGGATCGACGTGTACTGGATGCATCGATACTTTTCGGTGCGCCCGCGGCTGTCGCGACGCTCGCACGTATCCCACCCGGATTCGTAGGACACGACGGTCGCCTCGTATTTCGGCGACACCGTCAGTGCGTAGAGCTCGTCGCCGATCCAGTACGCGAACGGAAAAAACAGCGACACCAGGCAAAAACATACGAGCCACCAGAACGCGACCGCGCCACCTGAACCGCGCTTGCCGCCCGTCTGTCGGCGCACCATGCGCGACGCGAGCCAGTAGGCGGTCACGCCGAATACGACCACGCACACCACGAAAACCTTGCCTGCATGCGTCAATGCCATTTGCCCTCTCCCCGATAGCCGGTCGAATCGCCGCCGGCCGTGTTGTCATCCGGATCGATCGTCGCGTCGCCGCCCCGCCCCGCCCGTCGACCGCTACTCCGGCTCGCCGACGAAACGCAGCGTGCCCGACTCCCCCGACAGCAACGCGCGGTTCGCGTCCGCCGCCGCGCGCAGATAATCCCACAGCGCGGTCACACGACGCAGCTTGCGCAGATCCTCGCGGCACGTCAGCCAGAAACACCGCGTGACGACTACGTCGTTCGGCAGCACGGGCACCAGCGCCGGCTGCGTGGCCGCGATGAAGCACGGCAGGATCGCGAGGCCGCCGCCCTGTAGCGCCGCGAAAACCTGCGCGATCACGCTCGTCGTGCGCAAACCCGCCGTCGCGCCGGGCACCGCACGGTCCAGGTACAGCAGTTCGTTGCTGAACGCGAGATCGTCGACGTAGCTGATGAACGCATGCCGCGCGAGATCGTCCGTGCAGGCAATCGGCGCGTGGTTCGCCAGATAGTCGCGCGTCGCATAGAGCCGCAACTGGTAGTCGCACAGCTTCGTGACCACGTAAGGCCCGCGCTCGGGACGCTCGAGCGTGATCGCGAGATCGGCCTCGCGCTTGGGCAGGTTGACGAAATGCGGCACCGGCAGCAGGTCGACCGTCACGTGCGGATGCGCGGCGCGAAACTGCGCGAGCTGCGGCGCGAGGAAAAAACAGCCGAACCCTTCGGTCGACCCGATCCGCACGTGGCCCGACAGCGCCTCGCCCGTGTTCGCGACCTGGTCGCACGCGGACTGCACGGTCGTCTCCATCGCGTCCGCATACGCGACGAGCCGCTGCCCTTCGGCCGTCAGCGTGAAGCCGCCGGAGCGCGACTTGTCGAACAGCAGCGTGCCCATCGCGGCTTCGAGCGCGCGGATGCGCCGCGCGACGGTCGTGTAGTCGACGCCGAGCCGTTTCGCCGCGCCGCTCGCACGCTGCGTCCGCGCGACTTCGAGGAAAAAGCGCAGGTCGTCCCAGTTCAGGTTGCCGGAAACCGGCTCGGTGGCATGTCGCATCGGCGAGGGGAAAAAACGGGCGTCTCCGGGCCGGCCGTCGATATGCATAAATGCACATCCAACCGGTTTCTTTATCGGTACATCATGAATCTGCGCATAACTATACTCGACCGTGACCTGCGGACCATGAGCCGCGGGCAATAAAACCGGAGACACCATGCAGACCCGATCCACCCTCGATGAGCATGCGACCATCGCGACGCCGGCGCCCGAGCGCACCGCGAAGCATTACCTGCTGGCCGGCTGGGCCAGCATGGCCGGCACCACGATCGAGTGGTACGACTTCTTCCTGTACGGCACGGCCGCCGCGCTCGTGTTCAACCGCATCTTCTTCCCGTCGCTGGACCCGGTCGTCGGCACCCTCGCCGCGTTCGGCACGTTCGCGGTCGGCTTCATCGGGCGGCCGATGGGCGGCATCGTGTTCGGCCACTTCGGCGACCGCATCGGCCGCAAATCGATGCTGATGATCACGCTGCTGCTGATGGGCGTGCCGAGCATGATCATCGGGCTGATCCCGTCGTACGACAGCATCGGCTACTGGGCCGCCGCGCTCTTGATCGCGATGCGCTTCCTGCAGGGGATGGCCGTCGGCGGCGAATGGGGCGGTGCGGTGCTGATGGCCGTCGAGCACGCGCCGAAGGGCCGCAAGGGGCTGTTCGGCAGCCTGCCGCAGACGGGCGTCGGGCTCGGCCTGATCCTGTCGTCGCTGGCGATGGCCGCGGTGGCCGCGCTGCCGGAAGCCGACATGCTGTCGTGGGGCTGGCGCGTGCCGTTCCTCGCGAGCATCGCGCTCGTCGGCCTCGGCTGGTTCATCCGCGCGAAGGTGCCGGAATCGCCCGACTTCGAGAAGGTCCGCAAGCAGGGCAAGGCCGAGAAATCGCCGGTGACGGCCGCGCTGCGCCGCCATCCGCGCGAGGTGCTGACGATCGTCGGCGCGCGCGCCGCCGAGAACACCTGGTTCTACATGGTCGTCACGTTCGCGCTCGCTTACGCGACGCAGCAGCTGCATCTGCCGAAGGCCGAGATGCTGCACGCGATCACGGCCGGCGCGGCGCTGTCGCTCGTCACGATGCCGCTGTGCGGGCATCTGAGCGACCGCATCGGCCAGCGCCGGATGTTCGCGATCGGCCTCGTGCTGATGTGCGCGTTCGCCGCGCCGTTCTTCATGATGCTCGGCACGCAGCAGACGTCGACCGCATGGTGGGCGATCGTGCTCGGCCTCGGCGTCGTGTTCCCGATCCTCTATGCGCCGGAATCGCTGCTGTTCGCGCAGCAGTTTCCCGCGGAAATCCGCTACAGCGGCATCTCGCTGTCGGTCCAGCTGGCCGGCGTGATCGGCGGCGGCTTCGCGCCGATGATCGCGACGTCGCTGCTCAAGGCCGGCGGCGGCCAGCCGCACTACGTGATCGCGTACCTCGTCGGCTTCGGCGTGTTCGCGCTCGTGTGTACCGCGTTGATGCGCCCGGCGCGCGCCTGAGCACGCCGGCCGGCATTTAATCGGATTCAGTTCGCCCTGCCGCCCGCCGCGCGTGCACGCGCGGCGGACGCAGGCTTCCCTTTGTCCTCGCCACCCCGTTTCCCCGGAGAGAGTTCCATGAACGCCGCAGTTCCCCAGACCACCCTCGCCCTGCCCACCGCCAAGCTGCTGATCGACGGCGCGTTCGTCGAATCGCAAAGCGCCGAATGGGGCGACATCGTGAACCCCGCGACGCAGGAAGTGATCGGCCGCGTGCCGTATGCGACGCTCGACGAGGTCGATGCCGCGATCGCGTCCGCGCAGCGCGCGTTCCAGACCTGGAAGACGACGCCGATCGGCGCGCGGCTGCGCATCATGCTGAAGTTCCAGGATCTCGTGCGCCGCAATCTCGAACGGATCGCGCACACGCTGACGGCCGAACAAGGCAAGACGCTGCCCGATGCGCAGGGCGACATCTTCCGCGGCCTCGAAGTGGTCGAGCACGCGTGTTCGATCGGCACGCTGCAACAAGGCGAATTCGCGGAGAACGTCGCGGGCGGCGTCGACACCTACACGCTGCGCCAGCCGATCGGCGTCTGCGCGGGCATCACGCCGTTCAATTTCCCCGGGATGATTCCGCTGTGGATGTTCCCGATGGCGATCGTCTGCGGCAACACGTTCGTGCTGAAGCCGTCCGAGCAGGACCCGCTGTCGACGATGCAGCTCGTCGAACTCGCGATCGAGGCCGGCGTGCCGCAAGGCGTGCTGAACGTCGTGCACGGCGGCAAGACGGTGGTCGACCGCCTGTGCACGCACCCCGACGTCAAGGCGATCTCGTTCGTCGGCTCGACGCGCGTCGGCACGCACGTGTACAACCTCGGCAGCCAGCACGGCAAGCGCGTGCAGTCGATGATGGGCGCGAAGAACCACGCGGTCGTGCTGCCCGATGCGCACCGCGAGCAGGCGATCAACGCACTCGTCGGCGCGGGCTTCGGCGCGGCCGGCCAGCGCTGCATGGCGACCTCCGTCGTCGTGCTGGTCGGCAACGCGCGCGACTGGCTGCCCGATCTCGTCGAGAAGGCGAAGGCGCTGAAGGTCAACGCGGGCGCCGAAGCCGGCACCGACGTCGGCCCGGTCGTGTCGAAGGCGGCGAAGGCACGCATCGTGTCGCTGATCGACGCCGGCGTGAAGGAAGGCGCGACGCTGCTGCTCGACGGCCGCGACGTGAAGGTGCCCGGCTACGAGCACGGCAACTTCGTCGGCCCGACGATCTTCTCGGGCGTGACGACCGACATGTCGATCTACACGGAAGAAATCTTCGGGCCGGTGGTGGTCGTGATGGAAGCCGACACGCTCGACGACGCGATCGCGCTCGTCAACCGCAACCCGATGGGCAACGGCGTGGGTCTGTTCACGCAGAGCGGCGCGGCGGCGCGCAAGTTCCAGAGCGAGATCGACGTCGGCCAGGTCGGCATCAACATCCCGATTCCGGTGCCGGTGCCGTACTTCAGCTTCACCGGTTCGCGCGGCTCGAAGCTCGGCGATCTGGGCCCGTACGGCAAGCAGGTCGTGCAGTTCTACACGCAGACGAAGACGGTCACCGCGCGCTGGTTCGACGACGACGCGACGGCCGGCGGCGTGAACACGACGATCGCGTTGCGCTGACCCGACGGAGCCCGCACATGGAAATCGCCTTCATCGGACTCGGCAACATGGGCGGCCCGATGGCCGCCAACCTGCTCAAGGCCGGCCACGCGCTGACGGTGTTCGACCTCGACGCGCACGCGGTCGACGCCGCGGTGCGCGCCGGCGCGACGGCAGCGGCGTCGCCGCGTGACGCCGCCGCTCGCGGCTCGGTGATCATCACGATGCTGCCGGCCGCGCAGCACGTGCGCGCCGTCTACCTCGGCGACGACGGCGTGCTGGCCGGCGCGCGCGCCGGCGCGACGCTGATCGACTGCAGCACGATCGATCCCGGCACCGTGCGCGCGGTGGCCGACGCCGCCGCGCAACGCGACTGCCCGCTCGCCGACGCGCCCGTGTCGGGCGGCACCGGCGGCGCGCAGGCCGGCACGCTGACCTTCATGGTCGGCGCGAACGCCGCGCTGTTCGAGCGCATTCGCCCGGTGCTGCTCGACATGGGCAAGAACGTCGTGCACTGCGGCGGCACCGGCACCGGGCAGATCGCGAAGATCTGCAATAACCTGCTGCTCGGCATCTCGATGATGGGCGTGGCGGAAGCGATGGCGCTGGGCGCCACGCTCGGCATCGAGCCGGCCGTGCTGGCCGGCATCATCAACACGTCGACCGGCCGCTGCTGGAGTTCGGACGCGTACAACCCGTATCCGGGCGTGAGCGACACGGCGCCGGCCGCGCGCGGCTATGCGGGCGGCTTCGCGGCGAACCTGATGCTGAAGGATCTCGGGCTCGCGACCGAAGCCGCGCGCAGCGCGCATCAGCCGGTCTGGATGGGCGCGCTCGCGCAGCAGCTCTATCAGTCGATGAGCCAGCAGGGGCTCGGCACGCTCGACTTCTCCGCGTGCGTGAAGCTGTACGAGGCGCAGCCGGCCTGACCCGCCCGGCCGACGCCGGACGTGCGCCGACCCGCGACGTGCCGGTACGGCATCGCGGGTCGGTTTGCATGCGGGGGGAGGACAACGCGGGCGGCGCGATCATGCCGCCGGTCGGTCAACCGCGCGGGTTCGACGCCGTCTCGAAGGTCGGATGGCACTCGAACGCGAGTTCGGAGCGCGCGTCGACGCGGCGGCCGGCGGTCAGCGATTCCTGCTTCATGCTCGCGCGCATCCCGCGCTGCGAGCAGTAGTTGGTGGCTTCGCTGACGGCCTTCTCGTGGGCGTCGGCCCACGTCGTCGACACGCCCACCGTGCGCGTCGTCACGGTAAACACGTTCGGGTTCGACGTCGCGGTCACGTCGGAAGCGGTCGAACATGCGGCGAGCAAGCATGCAGTCGCCGCAATGGTCAACCATCGCAAGGTTCGAAAAGAGACTGGAATGGACATGGAGGGCAAGCGCACGCCGGTCGACGTGCATTGAGCAACATAGACGACAGTATGCCTGCTCGATCGCCGGAGATCATGCCCCTTTCGGTGAACACATTGTTTCGAATGGTTAAACGATGGCCGAATCAGGCAAGATTTACAGCCGTCGCCAGCTGTCGTATTCGTCCGGCAAGTCATTTCGTCCGGCGCGACCGTCGATGCGCGTCGCCGCCGGGTTCTGGCGCACGCTTCGGCCAGGTGGCGCCACGCCGGCTGGCCCCGGCGCGCAGCGCGCGGATGTGCGTTTTTACAACCGCGCCGATCGCGCAGCCCGCCCCTATCGCGCCCCGCGTCGCGCGCCCCGCCGTCGTTCGCCGGCTTTTTTTCCGCGCAGGCACATCGATTGCGTCATTTGCGCGCCCGCCATCCGGCGGACAGCCATCTTCCTTCCAACCGGCGCTGCGCCCCGCGCGATCCTTTGCGCGGCGGTCCCGCATCGCAAGGCAGGTTTCCTGAACGAGAGGACGACATGAAATCAATACGAACGATAGTGGCCCTGTGCTCGGTCATTTCCGTACTCGCAGCGTGCGGCGGCGGCGACGACGCCGGGACCGAACTCGGCATCTCGAAGCCGCAGGCGCGCTTCATCAACGCGGTGCCGGCCGGCCCGAACCTCGACTACTACCTGAATGCGAAGATCGACCAGTCGGGCGTCGCATACAAGGGCGTGACGCGCTATCACGACATCGATTCGGGTACGCAGACCGCGAGCTACGACGTGTCGGGCACGACCGCCACCATCGCGTCCCAATCGTTCAGCGCCGCGAACGGGCATCACTACACGACGATCGCGCTGCCGAGCACGACGTCGCTGATCTCGGTGATCGACGATCCGTACGACAAGGGCCTGCTGTCGGACAAGGCGCGCGTGCGCAGCTTCAACGCATCGCCGAATGCACAGAATGTGGACGTGTACGTCGTGCCGCCCGGCACCGACATCACGACGCAAAGCCCGACGATGGCGGGTGCGGCCTACCAGAACGCCGTGCCGGCGACGACGCAGGATTCGGTCTACCTGAACGGCGGCACCTACCAGGTGATCGTCACGACGGCCGGCAGCAAGTCGCCGATCCTCAGGACCGCGCCGGTCAGCATCGGCAACAACGCCGACTGGCTGCTGCTGACGATTCCGTCCGGCGGCGTCGGCGACGTGACGCCGAACGACATTCACGTGCTCGTCGCGCAGGGCAACAACGCCGATACGTCCGCGCAGGAACTGGGTCCGCAGTAACGCAGCAAGGTCCCGAAACGACCCGCGGCGGCCGGTGCGATTGCATCGGCCGCCGCGGGTCGTATACCGGTATCAAGCGTCGGTATCGGCGCCCGCCATCAGTCGTCGGCCCGTTCGAGGCAGATCACGTGCTCGGCGCGCATGCTGTCGCCATGCTCGATGTCGACGTCGCCGACATGGCGCACGCGCCAGCCCGGCCGCGTCGCGATCTGCGGCATGTTGCCGGACGGACGGCTCTCGATCCCGCCGAGCCCTTCGTCGGGCGTATCGACCGCTTCGTCGAGCGACGCGTTCGAATAGATCACGTTGTCCTGCAGTTCCGACGCGCCGGTGCGCGCCTCCATGCCCTTGCCGTCGACGTCGACCGTGTTGTCGGTCATCGCCATGTTCGCGTTGTCGAGCGTGACGATCCGCCCGGCGGCCCGGCGCACCGGATCGCCGCTGTCGACCGCATGCGCATCGACGTCGATCGCCGGCAGGCCGGTCGGCATTTTCCCGGCGACGGCCTCCGGCGTCAGCGGACGCTGCGCCGCCTGTGCGGCCTGCGTCGCCGCGTCGGGCATGTCGCCGGCCGCCGGCGTCTTCACCGGGCTCTTCGCGATCTGTTCCCGCTGCTTTTCCGGGGTAGGGTTCGATTCCGCGTTCTGCATCGCACCTCCTTGCCCGACCCGGCGGACGCCGGCGTCACGCCGTCGTCGCCGGGCCGGAATTCGCTACAACGGTCCTTGCAAATCTTTCATGCGCATCGCCCCACACGTGCGCCGCTCGACGCACGTGCCGACGAACGCGGCACTCGGTGAGCGGACGGGCGGCACGCTGGCGCGCCGCCCGCCTGACCGCCCGTCAACCGCCGCCGCTCGCGCCGGCCGGCGCGGAAGCCGCGCCCGGCAGCGTCGTGCCGGCCGCGCCGCTGCTCGGCATGCCCGACGGTGCGGTGGAAGGCGCGGCCGACATGCCGCTCGCTGCGCTCGAATCCGAACTGGCCGCGCCGTTGTCGCCCTTCTTCTGGCAACCCGCGCCTGCCGCCAGGCCCGCGATCAGGATGCCGGCGAAGACGGCTCGCGATACGTGACGAATGGAATATCGCTGCATGACACCTCCGCTGATGTCGATGTGGATGGAATCCGATGACTCGCAATATGCGTGCCGTCGTCCCTCTCCGCGACCGCCCGCCATTGCATTCATTTTTCAAATGACGCCCACCCGAATATTTAATTTCCCATCGCGGTAGCCGCCGCCCATACTCGCGAACAAATCCGACACATAACGTCCACCGGGGCCCGGCCCGCGCTGCGTACGACAGGCGCAGGTGTCGCGCCCCGCACATGGAAGGAGACACCGGCGTGCAACTGGAAGCCATTCACCGCGCGGGCATCGGGCCCGGCGCGGACGTCGCATCGCATCGAACCGACACGGCCGCGCGCGATCCCGCGCCGAGCCCGCGGCTGCACAACGCCGATCTCGCGCCGACCCAGGCCGAAGGCCGGACCTGGGGCCGCTACAGCATCTTCGCGCTATGGACCAACGACGTGCATAACATCGCGAACTACTCGTTCGCGATCGGGCTGTTCGCGCTCGGGCTGTCGGGCTGGCAGATGCTCGCGTCGCTCGCGATCGGCGCGGTGCTCGTGTACTCGTTCATGAACCTCACCGGCTACATGGGCCAGAAGACCGGCGTGCCGTTCCCGGTGATCAGCCGGATGAGCTTCGGCATCTACGGCGCGCTGCTGCCGGCGCTGATCCGCGCGGTGATCGCGATCGCATGGTTCGGTATCCAGACCTATCTCGCGTCGGTCGTGCTGCGCGTGCTGCTCACCGCGATCTGGCCGGGCCTCGCCGCGTTCGACCGGAATGCGATCTTCGGGCTGTCGTCGCTCGGCTGGATCACGTTCGTCGCGATCTGGCTCGTGCAGATCGGCATCCTCACGTACGGGATGGAGATGGTTCGCAAGTACGAGGGGCTCGCCGGCCCGGTGATCCTCGTCACGACGCTGTCGCTCGCCGCATGGATGTTCAGCCGCACCGGCGGCCAGCTCGCGATGTCGATCGGCAAGCCGATGACGGGCCTGAAGATGTGGACGGAAATCTTCGCGGGCGGCGCGCTGTGGCTCGCGATCTACGGCACGCTGGTGCTCAACTTCTGCGATTTCGCCCGTTCGTCGCCGAGCGCGAAAACCGTGCGCGTCGGCAACTTCTGGGGCCTGCCGGTCAACATCCTCCTGTTCGCGACGATCAGCTTCGTGCTGGCCGGCGCGCAGTTCAAGCTGAACGGCCACATCATCCACAGCCCGACGGAAATCATCGCGACGGTGCCGAACAAGCCGTTCCTCGTGCTCGGCTGCCTCGCCTTCCTGATCGTGACGGTCGCCGTGAACATCATGGCGAACTTCGTCGCGCCGGCCTTCGTGCTGACGAGCCTCGCGCCGCACCGCCTGTCGTTCCGCCGCGCGGGCCTGATCAGCGCGACGATCGCCGTGCTGATCCTGCCGTGGAACCTGTACAACAGCCCGATCGTGATCGTCTATTTCCTGTCCGGCCTCGGCGCGCTGCTCGGCCCGCTGTACGGAATCATCACGGTCGACTACTGGCTCGTGCGCAAGCAGCGCGTGAACGTGCCCGACCTCTATACCGAAGCACCGACCGGCGCCTACTTCTACACGCGCGGCGTGAACCGCAAGGCGCTCGCGGCACTCGTGCCGTCCGCGTTGATCTCGATCGCTCTGGCCGTCGTGCCGGCCTTCAGCGCGATGACGCCGTTCTCGTGGCTGCTCGGCGCGGCGATCGCAGGAAGCGTGTACTGGCTGACGGCCGATCGCAAGCGGCACTACGAAGCGCGCTCGGGCGAACACATCGCGGTCGCCTGCACGCAACACTGACACACACGCATACGGAGTCACCAATGAGAATCCTGGTAGTCAACGTCAACACGACCGGGTCGATCACCGACGCAATCGCCGCGCAAGCGCAGGCCGCGGCGTCGCCCGGCACGGAGATCGTCGGGCTCACGCCGCGCTTCGGCGCGGAGTCGATCGAAGGCAACTTCGAGAGCTACCTCGCGGCGATCGCCGTGATGGATCGCGTGCTGAGCTACGACGAACCGTACGACGCGGTGATCCAGGCCGGGTACGGCGAACACGGCCGCGAAGGGTTGCAGGAACTGCTGACGGTGCCCGTCGTCGACATCACCGAAGCGGCCGCGAGCGTCGCGATGCTGCTCGGCCATCGCTACTCGGTCGTCACGACGCTCGACCGCACGGTGCCGCTGATCGAGGATCGCCTGAAGCTCGCCGGGCTCGATGCGCGCTGCGCGTCGGTGCGGGCGAGCGGCCTCGCGGTGCTGGAACTCGACGAGAACCCGGCCCGCGCGATCGAATCGATCGTCGTCGAGGCGCAGCGCGCGGTGAAGGACGATCGCGCGGAAGTGATCTGCCTCGGCTGCGGCGGGATGGCCGGCCTCGACCGCCAGATCGAGGAATGCACGGGCGTGCCGGTCGTCGACGGCGTGTCGGCCGCGGTCGCGCTCGCCGAGTCGCTGGTGCGCCTGAAGCTGAAGACGTCGAAGGTCCGCACGTACGCGCCGCCGCGCCCGAAGCGGATCGTCGGCTGGCCGGGAACCTTCGCGAAATGACGGGCCGCCGGCCGGCTGCCGGGTGGCGCGCTCGCCCCGTCTCGCCGGGACGCGTATCGGCATGCGGCGCCCGCTAGATCCGGCCGCCCCGCCCCACGACGCAGGCGACGCCGTGGGCGCGCTCGACGTGCTCGATGCGCGGCTGATGCGCATCCTGCTCGTGCTGCTGACCGAGCGTACCGTGTCGCGTGCGGCCGTGCGCCTGAACATGTCGCAGCCGGCAACGAGCGCCGCGCTCAAGCGGTTGCGCACGCTGCTCGGCGATCCGCTGCTGGTGCGCAGCCGTTACGGGATGGTGCCGACCGAGTTCGGCGCGCGATTGATCGAGCCGCTGCGCAACGCGCTGCGCGTGATCGACTTCATCCGCATCCAGCAGCCGACGTTCGACGCGCGCACGTCGGTGCGCACTTACCGGATCGGCTGCCCCGACTATCTGAACGTGCTGTTCGTGCCGAAGCTCGTCGCGCTGTTCCGCGAGCGTGCGCCGAACGCGCAACTGGTGTTTCATCCGCTCGGCGACGGGTTCGACGACGAGCGCGCGCTGGCCGACGGCGAACTCGACGTCGTGATCGACAACCGCCCCGCACGCCGGTCGCGCTTCCGGCAGGACGACCTCTTCGACGATCGCGTCGTGTGCCTGATGCGCGCGACGCATCCGCTCGCGCGGCGCGGCGCGATGACGGCCGCCGGGTTCGCCGCGGCGCCGCAGCTGTGCCCGACGCCGTCGTGGCTCGAAGCGTCCGGCGCGATCGACCGGCAGCTCGAACGCGTGGGCCTGCAGCGGCGCATCGTCGTCACGCTGCCGCACTTCGAACTCGCCGCGCATGCGCTCGTGCGCAGCGACCTGATCCTCACCACCACGTACCGGCTCGCGCGACACTACGCGAAGCTGCTGCCGCTCGCCGCGGTCGCGCTGCCGGCCGAACCGCCGGACATCGCGTACCGGATGACGTGGAACGAATCGGGCGCGTGCGCGGAAGGCGGTCGATGGCTGCGCGGACTGATCGCGGAAGCGACGCGCGCATGGCTCGACACCGACGCGAGGCTGCCTGCGATCGCGGCGATCGCCGCTTCCGGGGCCGATACGGACGCGCCGAAAACCACGCCGGCCGTCGCCGATCCGCCCGAGCCTGCCCGACGCACGCGCCGCGGACCGGCCACGCATTGTCATGCGTCGCCGCCGACGCGCGTCGCGCAGGCGGCCCGCATTCATCGCATCGCGACGAAGTCGCACTGACCGGCGCCGCACGCGCGGCCGGCATGATCCACCAGGCCGCTGCATGTCAGACCGGTCCTATTTACCCGCGCCGCGCCGACTCGTCAGAATGACGCCTTGAATATGTGCCGGCGGACGTCGCATTGCGAACGTCCGTGTCCGCTTGATCGAATCGAGGAAAATTCCCCATGAAGAACCCGCTCATCGCGCTAGCCGTCCCGGTCGCGCTATTCGCGAGCACTGGCGCATTCGCCGGCACTCAGGACTGCGCGACGCGCATCCGCGCGCTGCACACGCAGATCGACAACGCGAAACGGTTCGGCAACACGCAACAGGCGATGCGCCAGCAGGCCGCGCTTGAACGAATCCAGGCGAACTGCACGGATGGCGGCCAGCTCGCACGCGCCGAACGCAAGCTGACCGACAGGACGCGTGACCTGCGCAACGCGGAAGACGAAGTACGCCACGCCCAGGCGCGCGTCCACGAAGCCGAAGCGCGCGGCGATGCAAAGAAGCTGAACAACGCGCAACGCAAGCTCGCCGACAAGCAGGCGAAGCTGCGCAACGCCACGCGTGACCTGCACGACGCGCAGGTCGATCGCGACGCGCTGAAAGCGCTGGCGGATTGAAGGGTTGAAACGCCGCGGCGCGGCGCTCGCGTGCGGGTACGGGCGCGAGCAGCACCGACAGCGACACGATCGACCCGAACGTCGACAGCAGGACCGTGCACGACGTCACGCGCCTCCGCGCATCGGTTGCGCAAGCAACTTGTATGCAACGACGGCCGAACCGAGCGCCAGCACGCCGCTCACCGTCAACGCATCGGCGAACCCGCTCGCGAACGCGACGGGCGCCACCTGCGCGAGCGCGCCGGCAGCCGACGGCGGCACGCGGCCGAGCGCCTGCGCGAGGTCGCCGGCCAGCAGGCTCGACATGAACGATGCATCGGCAAACGCGCGCAGGCCGGGCGTCGCGGACAGCAGGCTGTCGAGCCGTGCATGCGTACTCGCCGCCAGCACCGCGCCGAGCACGCCGACGGCCGTCACGATCGCCGAGAAGCGCGTCGTCGTGCTGATGCCCGACGCCATGCCCGTTCGATCCGGCGGCACGCACGCCATGATCGCCTTCTGCGTGTCGCCGTTCATGATGCCGGCGCCGCACCCCGTCACGAACATGCCGAGCGCGACGAGCCGGTAGTCGCCGCTGGCCGTCAGCGCCGCGGTCGCGAGGTTGCCGGCGCCGATCAGCGCGAGCCCGCCCGCCAGCACGCCGCCGGACGACACGCGCGCGGCGAGCGCCGCACCGAGCGACGGGCCGGCGATCATCGCGAACGCGAACGGCAGCATGCCGAGCCCCGCATCGATCGCCGACATCCCGAACGCGTTTTGCAGGTACAGCGGCAGGAACGTCATCATCACCTGCGCGCACGCCGCATAACCGAACATCGCGAGCACCGCGCCGACGAAGCGCGGCTGGCGGAACAGCGCGAGATCGATCATCGGCCGCGCCTGCCAGCGCTCCGCGCCGACGAATGCCGCCAGCAGCGCGGCCGCGAGCGCGAGCCGGCCAATCGTCGCGCCCGACAGCCAGCCGTGCGACGGCGCGCCGATCAGCGCCGCGATCGCACAGGCGAGCGCCGCGCCGAACAGCAGGCTGCCGGCCGCGTCCACGCGTTTCGCATGCGGATCGTTCGATTCGTCGATCGCGACGCGCGCGCCGGCCGCCAGCAGCAGGCAGACGGGCAGGTTCAGCAGGAACACCCAGCGCCATCCGATCCATTGCGTGATCGCACCGCCGACGAGCGGCGCGATCGCCGTCGCGATCCCCATGCACATGCCCCAGATCGCCCACGCACGCGCCCGTTCGCGTCCGTCCGGGAAACGGTTCGCGATCACCGCGAGCGCGGCGGTCAGCAGCAGCGCGGCGCCGCCGCCCTTCACCGCGCGCGCGGCGATCAGCCAGCCGGCCGACGGCGCGATGCCGCAGCCGAGCGACGCGACGAAGAAGAGCGCGAGCCCCGCGAAGAGCATCCGCCTGCGCCCGAAGCGGTCGGCGAGGCCGCCGGCCGGCAGCAGGCACGCGGCGAACGCGGTCATGTACGCGCTCACGACCCATTCGATATCGGCGAAGCTCGCGTGAAAGCCGCGCGCGATGCTCGGCAGCGAGACGGCCACCACGTTCGTGTCGAGCACGATCAGCGCGCAGGTCGCGGACGCGACGGCGAGCGTCGCGGCGGCAGGCAAGTTGCCGCCGGTGCGCGGGGCGGCCGCCGCGCTCGCGCGCGACGCCGGTGAAGACTGGGACATCGGCCACTCCGGAACAGGATGAACGAGCCGTATGCTAGGCTTGGCCGCTATTGCCTGTCATTGACACTTCAAGGCAGTTTCATTGACGAAAATCGCAACCATGAGCCAGCTCGAATTCCGTCACGTGCGCGCATTCCTGAGCGTCGCGCAGCATCTGCACTTCGCGCGCGCGGCCGACGCGCTCGACATGGCGCCGCCCGCGCTCACGCGGCAGATCCAGGAAGCCGAGCGCGTGCTCGGCGTGCGGCTGTTTCACCGGTCGCGCCGCGCGGTCACGCTGAGCGCGGCCGGCGAAGCCTATCTCGCGGAAGCGCGCGCCGCGTTCGACCATCTGCAGCGCGGTCGCGAACTCGCCGCGCTGGCCGAACGCGGCGAGCTCGGCCGGATCGAGATCGGCTATGTGTCGTCGGCCGTCTATTCGGGCACGCTGCAGCGCACGGTCGGCGCGTTCCGCACCGCGCATCCGCGCATCGAGCTGAACCTGCGCGAAGTGCCGATGGACGACGTCGCGAACCAGCTCGACGCGGGCCGCCTCGACCTCGCGTACGTGCGCCCGCCGTTGCCGCTGCCCGGCGGCCTGCGGATCGTCACGCTGCAGCGCGACGTGTTCGTCGTGGCCGTGCCGGCCGATTCGCGCCATGCGGCGATGGCGGCGGTGCGCGCGGCGGACCTCGCCGACGCGCACTTCGCCGTGCCCGAACAGGCGCTTGGCACGCTCGAAGTCGCGCGCCGCGGCCGCTTCGCGCCGGTCGTGGCCGCGCGGCCGGGCGGCCTGCTGGCGGTGCTCGCGTGCGTGTCGGTGAACGGCTGCGTCGCGGTGATTCCCGATGCGCTCGCCGCTTGCGTGTCGCTGCCGGGCGTCGTGTACCGGCCGATCGCCGGCAAGCCGATCATGTCGGCGCTCGCACTTGCGCACCGGCGGTTCGAAAAGGCGCCCGCCGTGCGGGCATTCCTGCGCACGGTTGCGCCGGCCGCGTAAGGCGCTCGCGCCAGGCCCGGGCCATCGGGTCGGCGGCGGCCGCACCGACGGTCGCCGCGCGAATATGCATTCCACGATTCGATGTTTGTCGGCCGGAAACCGATTCCGTAACCTGCCCGGCAGCCGCGCCGCCCGCGCGCGGATCACCGAGGACACGCCGCCGATGACCCACGCTTTCGCCACCGCGCGCCGCCGCACGCTGCAGCGCCTTGCCGCCCTCGCCGCCGCGCCGCTCGCGGGCGGCCTCGCCCTCCCCGCCCGCGCGGCCGGCGACGCCCTGTCGGGCGTCACGCTCGTACTCGGCGACCAGGCCGGCGGCCTGCGGGCGCTGGCCGAAGCGGCGCGCGTGCTCGACGGCACGCCGTACCGGTTCCGCTGGGCCAACTTCCAGGGCGCCGCGCCGCTGTTCGAAGCGCAGCGCGCAGGCGCAATCGACCTCGCGCCGGCCGGCGACCTGCCCGTCCTGACGGCCGCGCTCGGCGATCCGTCGTTGCGAATCGTCGCGACGCGCGTCGGCTCGCCGACGTCGCTCGGCATCGTCGTGCAGCCCGACTCGCCGGTGCGCACGGTGGCCGACCTGAAAGGGCAAACCGTCGTCGTGTCGTCGGCGCGCGGCAGCATCTCGCAATACCAGTTGTACGGCGCGCTGCGCGAACACGGGCTCGCGCCGCGCGACGTCGAGGTGCGCTTCGTGCTGCCGGTCGACGCGTTCGCCGCGTTCGAGGCGAAGCGGATCGGCATCTGGGCCACGTTCGATCCGTACTACGGGCATGCGGTGCGACGCGGCGCGCGCATCGTCCGCGACGGCAGCGGCATCAATTCGGGGCTCGCGTTCCTCACGTCGCCGGTCGAGACGCTCGACGATCGCGGCAAGCGCGCGGCGCTCGCGGACGTGCTCGCACGGCTTGCCCGCGCGGGCCAATGGGCGCTCGCGCACCCGGCCGACTACGCGAGCGTCTATGCGTCGCTCACGCGCCTGCCGACCGACGCGGCCACCGATATCGCGCGCCGGGCCGCGCTCGCGCAACGCAGCCTCGGCGACGCCGACATCGCCGTGCTGCAGCGCGTCGCCGATCGCGCGGCGGCCGATGCGATCCTGCCGCGTCGCGTCGACGTCGCGTCGATCGCCGTCCGGCAGGTGTCCGCCTGAGCGATGCGGCGCGAGGACGTGTTCAGCACGGCCGCGCCATGTCGAGATTCGGCACGTCGTCGCCGAACGTCGACGCGACGAGCGTGCGCATCGCGGCGAACGGCGGCCGCTCCACGATCGGGCCGCCGTCTGCCCAGGACGACGGCGCGAACGACGTCGGAACGCCGCCCCCGAACAAACCCGCACCCGCTGCCAACTGCGTGTCATTCGTGCGTAGAATGATCCGACGGCTTGCCGACCGACCCGCGGCACGCCGCCGAGGCCCTCACAAACACAACACATGACAAGCGCGCCGATCCGGCCCCGTCTCCGCATGTCCGGCGGCAACGGAACCACGCAATGCGGCGCAGACCAGACCTCACGGGGGGACGTATGTCCAGGCACACCCTGAAGCCGTTGGTATCGCTCGTCGTGCCCTTTCACGACGAAGCGGAAGCGATCGATGCGTTCTTCGCGACCACCGTTCCGATACTGGAAGCGATCGGCACCGCGCGCTTCGAAATCGTTTGCGTGAACGACGGCAGCCGCGACGGCACGCTGGACAAGCTGATCGACATCGCGGTCGCCGATCCCCGGGTGCGCATCGTCGATCTCACGCGGCGCTTCGGCAAGGAAGCGGCGCTCACCGCCGGCATCGACGAAGCGGCCGGCGCGGCCGTGATCCTGATCGACGCCGACCTGCAGGACCCGCCCGCGCTGATCCCCGCGATGCTCGAACGCTGGCACGCCGGCGCCGAGGTCGTCGCCGCGAAGCGCACCGACCGCCGGTGCGATCCGCTGATGCAGCGCGTGGCCGCCGCGCTCTACTACCGCGTGCACAACCGGCTCTCGGAGGTCGAGATGCCGGAGAACGTCGGCGATTTCCGGCTGATGGATCGCCAGGTCGTCGACGCGCTGCGCGCGCTGCCCGAGCGGCGGCGCTTCATGAAAGGCCTGTTCGCGTGGGTCGGCTACCGTACCGAGATCATCGAATACACGCGCGCGGCGCGCAGCGGCGGCCGCTCGAAATTCTCCGGGTGGCGGCGCTGGAACTTCGCGCTCGAAGGCATCACGAGCTTCAGCACCGTGCCGTTGCGCGTGTGGACCTACATCGGCCTCGCGTTCGCCGCGCTGTCGTTCGTCTACGGCGCGTACATCGTGATGCGCACGCTGCTGTTCGGCAATCCGGTGCACGGCTACGCGTCGCTGATTTCCGTCATGCTGTTCGTCGGCGGCATCCAGTTGATCGGCATCGGCGTGATCGGCGAATACGTCGGCCGGATCTATCACGAATCGAAGCAGCGCCCGGTTTATCTCGTGCGGCGCCGCTACCGGGCCCATGCGCTGGCCGGCCAGCAACCCGCGCGGCACGCCGCGCCGCCGGACGGCCCGACGCTGCTGCAGTTTCCGGTCCGGCGCGTCGCGACGGCCCGGCGCCGGCAGACGGTCGTCGCGGGCGCGCACGCGCCGCGCAACCTGTCGGTCAAGTAGCGCCGCATGGATATTTCCGGCTCGTCGATACGGCGCGACGAATGCGCGGTCCGCGTGTGGCTCACACCCGCACGCATCGCGCTGTACAGCGCGGTCATGCTGGCGATCGGCATGCTGCTGGGGTCGATCCTGCTCTGGATCGGCTTTCATTCGACCGATTCGGCCACGTTCCGCCCCGGTTCGGGGTACATGGTGTTCTGGTCGGCATCCCATCTGATGCTCCACGGCTCGCCGTGGCAGGCCTACGACGTCCCCGCGTTTTCTCGCGCGCTCGCCGGACTGTTCCCGTTGGCGGGCCGCCATGCGTTCCTGCCGTGGCTGTACCCGCCGTCGTACCTGCTCGCGGTGACACCGCTCGCGCTGCTGCCCTACGCGATCAGCTATCCGCTGTTCGTCGTGCTCGGCATCGTGCTGCTCGGCCTCGCGGTGTGGCGCGTGTCGGGGCTCGGCGCGGTACCCGGCGCGACACGCATCGGCTGGCTCGCGCTGGTCGCCTGCCCGGGGGTGCTCGTCACCGCGTTGCACGGACAGAACGCGATGCTGACCGCGGCGTGCGCCGCGCTCGCCGTGTATTTCGTCGACCGGCGGCCGATGCTGGCCGGCCTGTGTATCGGACTCCTGTCGGTCAAGCCGCAGCTGGCGGTGCTGTTCCCGTTCGTGCTGATTGCCGCGCGCGCATGGCGCGCGTTCGCGTGGGCCGCCGCGTGGGCGAGCGCGATCACCGCCCTGGGGATCGCGGCGGGCGGCATGGAACCGCTCCGCCTGTTTCTGCAGAATGCCGGCGCGCTGCGTTCGCTCATCATCGAGCATGGCGTGCCGTTCTGGTTTGCGTCGCCGACGCCGTTCGCGGCGTTTCGGCTCGCCGGCCTGTCGCCCGCCCTCGCGTTCGCCGGCCAGGCCGGCGTGGCCGCGATCGCGCTCGCGGCAGCGTGCCGCGTCTGGCGTCGCAGCCGGGACGTCAGACTGCGCGGCGCGATACTGGCGATCGCGACGCTGGCCGCCAATCCCTATGCCTGGCACTACGAACTGTCGTGGCTGTGCATCCCGATCGCGTCCATGATCGCGCTCGGCGCGCAGTACGGCTGGCGACGCGGCGAGCAGGGCCTCATCGCCGTCATGTGGGCGCTGCCGCTGTACGAGTTTCTGAATCCGTGGATGACGCTGCCGCAGATCGGGCCCGCCGTCACGTCGATCGCGCTGCTCGTGCTGCTGCAGCGCGCGCGCTCGCTCCCGCGATCCCCCGCGCGGCGATAAGCATAGTTCAAATCGTTGCTTGTCCGGCCCCGGGGCGTCATCGAGAATGACCCGACGGGCTGCGGCCCGGCCTCGTTCCCCAACGTTCCGGATCCATCGATTCATGCTCCCACTGCGCCTGCTGCGATCGCTGCTGATCGCGTCCCTCATTGCGTTGCCGGCCGCCGCCGCGCACGCGGACAAACCCGTCACCATCCGCATCGGCGTCGCCCAGCAAGGCGCCGGCGATCCACCGACGTTCGGCGGATCGAGCGCCGCCACCGTGCAGTTGCAGCAACTCGTCGAAAAGGAATTCGCCGCCGACGGCATCAAGGTGGAATGGCTGTTCTTCAAGGGCGCCGGCCCGGCCGTGAACGAGGCGATCGCCAACAAGGCGCTCGACTTCGCATACGAGGGCGACCTGCCCGCCGTACTCGCGCGCTCGAACGGGATCAAGACGCGCCTGCTGCTCGCCGCGAGCGTGCGCTCGGGTATCAAGATCGCGGTGCCGCCCGACTCCACGATCCGCTCGATCAAGGACCTGAAGGACCGCCGCGTGTCGATCTTCCGCGGCACCAACCTGCAGCTCGTCGCCGACAACGCGCTCGCGAAGAACGGCCTCGGCGAACGCGACCTGCGCGTGATCAACCTCGACGCCGCCAGCTCGCTCGCCGCGCTCGCATCGAAAGGCATCGACGCGTCGGTCGGCGATTACGGGCTCTACAAGCTGCGCGACGCGGGCCTCGCGAAGATCATCTACGAATCGCAGAACGACGGGCCGCAGCTGACGCGTCAGACCCACCTGCTCGTGCTCGACGAGTTCGACCGCGCGCACCCGGACATCGTGCAGCGCGTCGTCACCGCGTTCGTGAAGGGCGCGCAATGGTCGTCCGACGAGGCGAACCGCGATGCGCTGTTCAAGCTCTGGGCAAAGAGCGGCGTGCCGTATTCGTCGTGGCAGGCCGATTATGCGAACCAGCGCCTGAAGGACCGCCTGTCCCCGCTGATCGATCCGTTCGTCGTCGCGCGCTACAAGGCCGTCGCGCAGGATGCGCTGAACCTGAAGCTGATCCGCCAGCCGGTCGACGTCGACGGCTGGTTCGAGCCGAAGTATCTCGACAATGCATTGCGCACGCTGAAACTCGAACACTACTGGCCGCGCTACGACGCGGCCGGCAAGGCCCTCTCCTGACCGGACCACCCCGATGAGCGACACCGCGTTTTCCGTCCCGTCGACCGAACCGCACACGCTCGCCGTGCCCCCGCGCCGCGCGGCCCCGGTGATACGGCTCGCGTGGCAGCTCGCCCCGTGGGTGCTGCCCGCGCTGCTATTCGCGCTGTGGAGCGTCGGCAGCGCGCGCGGCTGGATCGCGCCGCAAATCCTGCCGCCGCCCGAACGCGTGGTCGACACGCTGGCCGAGCTCGCGTCGAGCGGCGATCTCGTGCGCCACACGCTGATCAGCCTGCAGCGCGTGCTCGTCGGCTTCGCGGCCGGCACGCTGCTCGGTGTAGCGATCGGCGTCGCACTGGGGCTGTCGCGCACGCTGGAAGCCTACGTGCTGCCGAGCTTCAACGCGCTCGTGCAGGTTCCGGTGCTCGGCTGGCTGCCGTTCCTGCTGCTGCTCGTCGGCGTCGGCGAGCCGCTGAAGTACCTGCTGATCGCGCATGCGGCGCTCGTGCCGGTCACGCTGAGCACGTTGCAGGGGTTTCGCCAGGCGCCGCCCGCGCTCGACGAAGTCGCGCGCGGGTTCGGCTACACGCGCCGGCAACGCATCGTCCACGTCGTGCTGCCGGCCGCGATCCCGACGCTCGCGACCGGCGTGCGACTGGCGTTCACGAAGTCGTGGCTCGCGCTCGTCGTGGTCGAACTCGTCGCGTCGTCCGAAGGGCTCGGCTACCTGATCGTGTACGGACGGCAACTGTTCCAGCTCGATCTCGTGATGGCGGCCGTGGTCGTGGTCGGCGCGGTCGGCCTGCTGATCAACCGGGCGCTCGACGCACTTGAAGCGCGCCTGCGCCGCGGCGTGCCGTCCGCGTTTCGCGGCTGAAGCGCCCTCGAAGGAGAATCGCCCGTGCCGCATGCCGCCACACCGTCACTCACACCGCCCACCACGGCCGCCCGCCGCCTGCATGCGCCCGACTGGCGCGGCTTCATGCTGCCGCTCGCCGCGTTTGCGTGCTGGTGGGCCCTCGCTGCCACGCACCTCGTGAAAAGCGGGCTGTTCGTCGGCCCCGCCGACGTGCTGCACACCGCGTGGGCGCAGGCCACGAGCGGTGCGCTCGGCCGCGCATTGTCGGCGTCGCTCGCGCGCGAAGCATGCGGGTTCGCGATCGGCGCGACGGCCGGGCTCGTGCTCGGCGCCGTGCTCGGGCTGTCGCGTGTCGCCGCGCGGATGGTCGGCCCGAGCTTCGACACGTTCAAGCAGATCTCGCTGTTCGCGTGGATTCCGCTGATTTCCGTGTGGTTCGGCCTCGGCGACGTCGCGAAGGTCGTGTTCCTGTCGCTCGCCGCGCTGCTGCCGGTCGCCGCCCATACCTGCGACGGCATTCACGCGGTGCCGCGCACGTATGTCGACGTCGCCCGCGCACTGCGCTACTCGCGGCTTCAGCTGATCCGCTACGTGATCCTCCCGGCCGCGCTGCCGTCGATCTTCACCGGCCTGTATCTCGGCCTGATCTATTCGTGGCTCGCGACGCTCGGCGCCGAGTACCTACTCGTCGCAGGAAGCGGAATCGGCAACACGCTGATCGACGGCAGCGAGCAGTTCCGGATGGATCTCGTGCTGTTCGGGATCATCGTCGTCGGCGTGACCGGCAGGGCACTGAACGCGACCGCGCGGGCGATCGAGCGCAAGGTGCTGGCGCGGCGCGGCGACCTCGCGCGCTGAGCGCCCTTTCCTTCCCCTTTCCTTCCGTTTCGCCCCTTCTTCGTACCGCCATGACGACTCTCACCTCCGATTCGCTCGACATCCTCCATGTCGGCAAGCACTACGCGCAACGCGGCGCGGCGCTCGCGGTGCTCGACGACGTATCGCTGCACGTGCGCGCCGGCGAATTCGTCACGATCGTCGGCGCCAGCGGCTGCGGCAAGTCGACGCTGCTGCGGCTCGTCGCCGGGCTCGACACCGATTACACCGGCGAAATCCGCGCTGGCGGCGAACGCGTGCGCGACACGTCGCTGCAGCGCGGCATCGTGTTCCAGGATCACCGGCTGTTCCCGTGGCTGACCGTCGAACAGAACATCGGCGCCGCGCTGCGCAACGCGCCGCTGGACGCCGCCGCGAAACGGCGCGCGATCGCTGAACACATCGCGCTCGTCGGGCTGAACGGCTTCGAGCACGCGTTTCCGAACCAGTTGTCGGGCGGGATGGCGCAGCGCGTCGCGATCGCGCGCGGTCTCGTGAACCGCCCGCGCGTGCTGCTGCTCGACGAGCCGTTCGGCGCGCTCGACGCGCAGACCCGCGCGAAGATGCAGAACGAACTGCTGCGCATCTGGGAACAGGAGCGCATCACGATGCTCCTGGTCACACACGACGTCGACGAAGCCGTCTATCTCGGCGACCGCGTCGTCACGATGGCGCCGCGACCGGGCCGCATCGCGCGCATCGTCGACGTCGCGCTGCCGCGGCCGCGCCGGCGCGATTCGCCGGCATTCGCGCGCTTGCGCGACACGGTGCTCGCCGATTTCGACGATAGCGAACCGCCGGACGACGACGGTTCGGACGGCAAGCGCATCGACGCGGCGCGCCCGCACCGGATCGGCGAATGGCGGCTCGCGTGGTAAGCGCATGCCATCCCGAATCGCTCAGCATCACGACACATATCGTTCATCGCAGCGCGCACGCTAAGGTTGTGACGATTCATCGGTTCCGGTTCCGCGCGGCGCCTGCTTGAATGGAGACTCGACCGACCCGACTCCCAGGAGACTCCCGATGTCCGATGTCCAGCATGCCGCTCACTCGTCTTCGCCTGCTTCGCACGCCGCGCCGCGCACGGCCGCCGTCCCGCTTCAGCTTCGCCAGGTCGCCGGCCGGATCGGTGCCGAGATTGCCGGCGTGCGGCTGTCGGCCACGCTCGACGACGCGACGTTCGACGCGATCAACGCCGCGCTGCTGCGCCACAAGGTGCTGTTCTTCCGCGGCCAGCACCATCTCGACGACACCGCGCAGGAAGCGTTCGCCCGCCGCTTCGGCGACACGGTCGCGCACCCGACCGTGCCGTCCGTCGACGGCAGCGCGGCGTTGCTCGAACTCGATTCCGCGCACGGCGCACGCGCCAATTCGTGGCACACCGACGTGACCTTCGTCGATGCGTACCCGAAGATCTCGATCCTGCGCGCGGTCGTGATCCCGCCGTTCGGCGGCGACACCGTATGGGCCAACACGGCCGCCGCGTACGCGCATCTGCCCGAATCGCTGCGCGCGCTCGCCGACACGCTGTGGGCGCTGCACACGAACGCGTACGACTATGCGTCGACGCACGTGCACGCCGACGATGCGCAACTGAAGCGCTACCGCGAAGTGTTCACGTCGACCGTCTACGAAACCGAGCACCCGGTCGTGCGCGTGCATCCGGAAACCGGCGAACGCACACTCGTGCTCGGGCACTTCGTGCAGCGGCTCAAGGGGCTGTCGGCGCAGGATTCCGCGCATCTGCTGCAGGTGTTCCACGAGCACGTGACGCGCCTCGAGAACACCGTGCGCTGGAACTGGCAGGAGGGCGACGTTGCGATCTGGGACAACCGCGCGACGCAGCACTACGCGATCAACGACTACGGCGATGCGCGCCGCGTCGTGCGCCGCGCGACCGTTCACGGCGACGTGCCGGTCGGCATCGACGGCCGCCAGAGCGTCCTGCTGAAAGGGCCGGGCGCCACGCTGCAATAACGTCCGCGTATCCACGTCACGCGGCGGCGCTTTCCCGCGCGCCGCCGCGCTCCTTGCTGGAGGACACCCGCCATGGATATCGCCTCACAGGACCGACACTTGCACGCGCAACGATGTCGTCCGTCTTCCCCGTTCACTTCCGCCAGGAGCGTCGCATGAGCGCCCTACTCGAACCCGCCGCCCACCCGGTCGACGTGATTCCGCTGTCCGCCCATATCGGCGCGGAAATCCGCGGCGTCGACCTCACGCAACCGTTGACCACCCCGCAGATCGCAGCGATCCGCGCCGCGCTGCTGAAATGGCGCGTGATCTTCTTCCGCGAACAATTCCTCACGCACGAGCAGCATGTCGCGTTCTCCGCGCAGTTCGGCGAGCCGACGGTCGGCCACCCGGTGTTCGGGCACGTCGACGACCATCCGGCAGTCTATTCGATCGCGAAGCATCGCAAGGCGACGCGCTTCGAAGGCGAGCCGGTGCGCCGGCCCTGGACCGGCTGGCACACCGACGTGACGGCAGCCGTGAACCCGCCGTGGGCATCGATCCTGCGCGGCGTGACGATCCCGCCGTACGGCGGCGACACGCACTGGACGAATCTCGTGCGCGCGTACGAAACGCTGTCCGCGCCGCTGCGTGGCTTCGTCGACACGCTGCGCGGCATCCATCGCTTCACGCCGCCGCCCGGCGCGCGCGCGACCGGCGCCTTCGACGACGCGGTCGAGCGCCGCCCGCTCGTGACCGAACATCCGCTCGTGCGCGTGCATCCGGAGACCGGCGAACGCGCGCTGTACGTGAGCCCGAGCTTCCTGAAATCGATCGTCGGGCTGACGCCGCGCGAGAGCCAGGCGCTGCTCGAACTGCTGTGGGAGCACGTGACGCGGCCGGAATTCACGATCCGCTTCAAGTGGGAGCCGCGCAGCATCGCGTTCTGGGACAACCGGGCGACCGCGCATCTCGCGCCCGTCGACATCTTCGATCTCGACTTCGACCGCCAGCTGTATCGCACGACGCTCATCGGCGACGTGCCGGTCGGCCCCGACGGCCGCCCGTCGGTCGCGCTCGAAGGCACGCCGGTCGAAACCGCGGCCGCCGTCGCACTCAACTGATGCGGCAAATGCCGGCGCGTACGAACGCGCCGGCCCCCGCTTACATCAATCGAGCCACACGCCGTCGAACCGGTGCCCGCCGAGCGGCGAGAACGTCAGCCCGTGCACGCGCCTGGAGATCGGCAGCGACACGATCGACGTCGCGATCGGCGTGAACGGCACCTGATCCTTGAACACCACCTGCGCCTGCTCGTACAGCGCCGTGCGCTTCGCGACGTCCCCATTCGAGCGCGCGGCGCTCACGAGTTGCTCGAAGTCCTTGTTGCACCACTTCGCGAGATTGCTGCCGTGCACCGCTTCGCAGCCGAGCAGCGTGCCGAGCCAGTTGTCGGGGTCGCCGTTGTCGCCGGACCAGCCGTACAGGATCGCGTCGTGCTGGCCGTCGTGCTTCGCGCGGCGGTTGTATTCGCCCCATTCGTAACTGACGATCTTCGCGCGCACGCCGATCTTCGCCCAGTCCTGCTGGATCAGTTGCGCCATCAGCTGCGCGTTCGGGTTGTACGGGCGCTGCACGGGCATCGCCCACAGCGTCAGGTCGAAGCCGTTCGGGAAGCCGGCCTGCGCGAGCAGCGCCTTCGCGGCGGCCGGATCGCGCGGCGCGTCCTTCAGGCGCGGGTTGTACGACCATTGCGCGGGCGGCATCGGGTTCGTCGCGATCGTCGCGTCGCCGTTGAACACGGTCTTGATGATCGCCGTCTTGTCGATCGCGATGTCGAGCGCGCGCCGCACGTCGACGCGATCGAGCGGCGGATGCTGCGTGTTGTACGCGACGAAGCCGACGTTGAAGCCCGTCCCCGAAAACAGCGTCAGCTTCGGGTCGCGCCGCACCGTCTCGAGATCGGCCGGCCGCGGAAACGCCGACACCTGGCACTCGCCGGCCACGAGCTTCTGCAATCGCGCGGCCGGATCGGGCGTGATCGCGAACACGAGGCGCGAGAGCTTCACGTCGTCGGGCTTCCAGTAGTCGGGATTCGCGTCGTAGCGGATCAGCGCGTCCTTCTGGTACGTACGCAGCACGAACGGCCCCGTGCCGACCGGGAACTGGTTGATGTCCGACTCGCGATGGCGCGCGGCGAGCTGGCCCGCATATTCGGCCGACAGCACCGACGCGAACGCCATCGCGAGATTGCGCACGAACACGACGTCGGGCGACTTCAGCACGAAGCGCACCGTGTAGTCGTCGACCTTCTCGATGCGCTCGACGTTGTGGTCGAAGCCGAGATCGCTGAAATACGGGAAGCTGACCGGATAGGCCTTGCGGAACGGGTCGTCCGGGTCGAGCATCCGGCGGAACGTGAACACGACGTCGTCGGCCTGGAACGGCCGCGTCGGCGTGAACCACGCGGTGGTCTGGAATTTCACGCCGCGCCGCAAGTGGAACGTGATCGTGCGCTGGTCGGGCGACACGTCCCAGCTCGTCGCAAGCGCCGGTTCGAGATCGAGCGTGCCGCGCTTGAACTGCACGAGCCCGTTGTAGACGGGGTACGTGCTCGCATCGAAATCGGTGCTCGTCGTGTGCTGGCCGGGATCGAAGCCGGCCGGGCTGCCTTCGGTGCAGTACACGAGCGTCTTGCCCGCGGGCGCCGCGAGTGCGTGCGTCGCGGCGCCGGCCAGCAGCAGCGACGCGGCGATGCAGCGGAGCGCGGCAGCGGCAGGCGATACGCCGCTCGAACGGCGCGCGGCTGACGAAACGAAAGGATTCTTCATGGTGGCAAAGGGAAGAAAGAGGTGTCATGCGAATGACGACCGTCGATCTTCGCGCGCCGCCCGCCGATCGCTTACCAATTAATTCCGCGTTGCTTATCGTCGCGGATGCATCCCGCTGCCGCTGCATCGGAACGTCCATGCGAGCGCCGCAGACAGGTTCGCGAACGCCGCCGCGACGCCGCCCGCTCGGCGTCATGACGCAGCGCCATGCGCTCACGGCGGCGGACGTCCCTTCCGGCCCCCTGCAACTTCCGCCGAATGGGTGCATCGTATCGGTTGGCCAACGCCGGCACCGGTGCGCGGGAATCCGCCGGCGCACGCGTGCCGGCACCGCGCACCCGCGGGTGCGCCCCGTTCCTGGAGGACCCCGATGTCGATCAACCCCGATACGCCCTCTCGTCCCGTGAAGTCGCCGGGCCCCGATCACCCGATCCTGATCGAACCGCACTCGTCGCGCGTGGTCGTGAAAGTCGCCGGGAAGGTCGTCGCCGATACGCGCCATGCGCTGGTGCTGCGCGAGGCCAGCTATCCGGCGGTGCTGTACATTCCGCGCGAGGATGCCGACATGTCGCTGCTCCAACGCACCGACCACGCGACCTACTGCCCGTACAAGGGCGATTGCGCGTACTACTCGATTCCGGCCGGCGGCGAACGCGCGACCAACGCGGTCTGGACGTACGAGCATCCGAATCCGGCCGTCGAGTCAATTCGCGGGCATCTCGCGTTCTATCCCGACCGCGTCGATTCGATCGAGGAAAGCCTGCTCGTCTCCGAGTGAGCCCGGCGACGCGCTGCCGCGTCACCGTTCACGTATCGTCCGGCCGCTGATTTGCATATGCGGATTCATTGGTTGGCCGCCGTCCCGCCGGGCCGTATCGTCTCGACACCGGCGCGGGCCGGCCCGTTGCGCGCGTCGCCCGCATCCGGGCCGCTCCTGCGCCGGCCGCGCCGCCTTCGCGCGCGCCCCGTGAACCCGCCAGCAGGACGCCTTAGGGCGTGTTCACGCTAATAACGGGTTTGCGAACGTGCCTTTCCGCCCGCAGTGCAAGGAGTAAGGAGCGCCGTTTGGCCGTGCCAAACAAGCGACGCACGACGCCGCAATGTGGGCGGAAAGGCACGTTCCCCTGTTTGGAAAAATTCATTCGCGGGGCTGGCCCCCAGAAGGGTCGATCGCCGCGTCATGCTCCTCGCGAATACGTCGAGTATTCGCTTCGTCGCAATCCTTGCGCTCGGCCCTTCTGGGGGCCAGCGCAAACCCGTTATTAGCGTGAACACGCCCTAATGAACGACACACCGCACGCAGACCTTGAAACGACCCCGGCGAACCCGCGCCGCCGCCGGTGGCTGCACGGCGCGGCCGCCGGGCTGGCCGGGCTCGCGCTCGGGCCGCTCGCGGCCGTGCCCGCCCGCGCCGCCGACAGCGGCACGCGGCTGCGCGTCGGCTTCCAGAAATACGGCAACTTCGTCGTGCTCAAGGCGCGCGGCACGCTCGAGAAGCGTCTCGCGAGCCAGGGCGTCACCGTGCAATGGCTCGAATTCCCGGCCGGCCCGCAACTGCTCGAAGGGCTGAACGCCGGCGCGATCGACGTCGGCACGGTCGGCGAAACGCCGCCGATCTTCGCGCAGGCCGCCGGCGTCGATTTCGTCTACATCGGCAACGAGCCGCCCGCGCCGCAGGGCGAGGCGATCGTCGTGCTGCCCGATTCACCGATCCGCACCGTCGCGCAACTGCGCGGCAAGAAGGTCGCGTTCAACAAGGGTTCGAACGTCCACTACCTGCTGGTGAAAGCGCTCGAGCATGCGGGCCTTACGTATGCCGACATCCAGCCGATCTACCTGACGCCCGCCGACGCGCGCGCCGCGTTCGTGCAGCGCAGCGTCGATGCGTGGGTGATCTGGGATCCGTACCTGGCCGCCGCCGAACGGCAGCTCGGCGCGCGCGTGGTCGCGAACGGCGACGGGCTCGTGCGCAACACGCAGTACTACCTCGCGGCGCGCCAGTACGCGGCCGCGCATCCGCAGGTGCTGCGCGCGCTGCTCGACGAGGTCGACGCGGTCGATCGCTGGGCGCGCGATCACGTGCCCGAGGTCGCCGCGCAACTGTCGCCGCTCGTCGGCCTCGACGCGCCGACGCTCGAAGTCGCGCTCAAGCGCGCCGGCTACGGCGTGCAGCCGATCGGCGATGCGACGCTCGCGTATCAGCAAGGTATCGCCGACGCGTTCAGCGCGCTGAAGCTGATTCCGGGCAAGCTGTCGGTCGCCAGCGCGCGCTGACGCGTCACGGCGCAGCCGCCCCGCCGATGCGCCGCCATTCGTCGTAGTCGGTGACGAGGCCCGCATCGTCGATCGCGATATCGGCCGCATACGTGCCGCTCTCGTAGCGGTACACGTTGGGCGCGGTGCGCGTATAGCGCTGCTCGCCGCGCACGACGGCGATATCCGGAAAACGCAGCCACGCGGTGCGAATCTCGGCCTGCTCGCCGACGGCGAGCGCCAGCCGACGGATCGGCAGCGTATTGGTCGACGGACTGAAGCCGAGATCGATGTCGGTCGCGCCCGCGAGCGCCGGCGCATCGACACCGTCGATCGTCCACTGCCCTGCATTGCATGCGATGTCCCATTGCCTTGGCGGCGCCGTGCCGGTCCAATGCGTCACGCGCGCCGAGCGCGTGAGCCAGTCGGCGCCGCACGCGATCGCGTAGTCGATACGAAACGGCGTGCCGCCGATCGCGCCCGCCACCGCACCCGCCAGCGCGATGCCCGTTCGCGACTCGTCGAGCCGGCACCATTCGGCCGCCTGCCACGTCTGCACGTTCTGCCATGCGACGCAATGCGTCCGTCGCACTTCACTCCGTTGCGTCATGTCGCGTCTCCTGTCGGCCGTGCGAAAGAATGCCGATTTTCGCTCACGGTGCCGACGAACGCACGCGGCTTCGGCAGCATCGTGGGCGCGCCGGCCGATCATCAGTATCGGCCCGGCGCACACCATCGCGTGGACGCCGCTTTGGTACCATCCGTCGATCGGTAAAAATCGAACGGAAGACACGAGGCGCGACTTCATGGATCTGTTGGCGACGATGCGCATCTACGTGAGAGTCGTGGAGCGCGGCACGATGTCCGGCGCGGCGCGGGATCTCGACATGGGCCAACCGGCCGTCAGCGAACGCATCGAGAAACTCGAAAAGCATCTCGGCACGCGGCTGCTGATGCGCAGTGCGCGCACGCTCGCGTGCACGGAGGAAGGCCGCCTCTTCTACGAACGCAGCAAGGCGCTGCTCGAAGCGGCCGAACTGGCCGTGGCGTCGGTGTCGAGGACGGAGAACGCGCTCGACGGCACGATCCGGCTCGCGGCGCCGCAGTGTTTCGGCGAGGTCGTGCTGCCGGCCGTGCTGATGCAGATCCGCACCGCGTATCCGAAGCTGCACATCGACCTGGTGCTGAACGACGAGATCGTCGATCCGGTTACCGAGGGCGTCGACATTTCGATCCGGGTCGGCCAGCTTCGCGACGGCGGCTTCGTCGCATACGCGCTCGGCGCGGTCGGCCGCGTGCTCGTCGCCGCGCCGTCGTATCTCGAGCGGCACGGCCCGCTCGACACGAAGGCCGATCTCGCGAACCATCCGTTCATCCGCGTGAAAGGCGTATTCGCGAACGAACAGATGCCGCTGCAGCGCGACGGCGGTGCGGTCGAATACGCGCGCATCCGCACGGTCATGACCGCGAGCCACTGGCGCCCGATGTTCGACACGATCGCGGCGGGCGGCGGTATCGGCGTGGTCCAGCATCCGGCTTGCGCCGACGCGCTCGCGCACGGCCGGCTCGTCCGCCTGCTGCCGCACTACGACGTCCCCGACTTCGCGCTCAATGTGCTGGTACACGCGCAGCGGCCGTTGCCGCCGCGCGTGCGCGCCGTCGTCGATCTGCTGAAACGCGCCCTGCCGCCGCTGCTGGCGCAACGTCCGCGCTAGCAGGTCACGTCTGCAGCGATTTCCCCGGCTCCTTCACGTGCGCGTCGACCTCCATCTGGTAGAAGCGCGCGCTGACGAAGCCGAACAGCGTCCAGCCGAGGAACACGCACAGGCCGCCGAGCATCAGCGCCTGCTCGCCCGAGCTGTAGAGCGCGTAGAAGCTGTACGCGGTCGCGACCATCGCGACCGCGTTCGTCACCAGCGCCTTGCCCGGCGACACCTTCGCGACCTTCTGGATCGTGATCAGCGCGGCCATCGACATCACGTAAGGCACGAGGTTGGTGACGACCGCGAGATCGACGATCTTCTGGAACTGGCTGCTCAGCTCCGGGCTGATCGTCATCAGCGCCAGCGCGACCTGCGCGATCAACAGGATCACCATGCCGACGATCGGCGTGCCCGTGCGCGTCGCGCGGGCGAACACCGGCAGGAAGTAGCCGACGTCCGCCGAGCTCTTGAACACCTGCGCCACCGTGAACTGCCAGCCGAGCAGCGAGCCGATGCACGCGATCACCATCAGCGCGGTGACGATCGTGCCGACGGTCGGCGTGAACATCGTCGCGAACGCGAGGCCGAACGGCGCATTCGACTTCGCGAGGATCGCGTTCGGCACGATCCCGGCGATCACGTTGGTCGACACGATATAGAAGATCGCCGACGCGATCGTGCCGCCGAGCACGGCGATCGGCACGTTGCGCTCGGGATTCTCGACGGCATCCGCGTTCGCGCACGCCGATTCGAGCCCGAGGAACGCCCACAGCGTCACCGCGATCGAGCCGCCGACGGCCGGCCCGAACGGCATGTCGTGCGGATTCCACGCGGCGCCCCAGGTCGCGCCGCTGAACCAGAACCAGCCGATCAGCGACACGACGACGACCGGAATGATCACGCCCCACACCGTCACCGCGCCGATCCGGCCGGTGATGCGCGAGCCGCCGAAGTTCGCGACCGTCGTCAGCACGAGCAGGAAGATCGTCCACAGGCCCGTCTGCAGCGGCGACAGCGTCGCGTCGAACAGCACGGTGCCGTAGCCGACCGCCGTGACGCCGATCGCGACGTTGGCGATCACGAGCGACAGCCCGTACGTGTAGTTCGCCATGTAGTTGCCGGCCTTGCCGAACGCGTATTCCGCGTAGCCGCCCATCCCGCCCGGCTTGCGGCTCAGCATCCCGCAGCGCGCGAACGCATAGGCCAGCGCGAGCGAGCCGCCGGCCGTGACGATCCACGACAGCAACGAGATCGTGCCGACCTGCGCGAGCTTCGCCGGCAGCAGGATGATGCCGGAGCCCATCATGTTGACCGCGGTGAGAATGGTGAGCTGCCAGACGTTCATCCGGTTCTTCGGTGCGGCCGCCGGGGCCGCGTCGGCCAGATGCGCTGCGTTGTCCATGGTGTTCGATCCTTCGATGTGAGGCCGCCGCGCGGCCGGTCGCCCGTTCGCCGGGTCAGGCTTCGGGGCTTCAGGCCGTCAGGCAGTACACGCGGTACGTGCCGTCCTCGACTTCCACGCCGTGCGTGTCGTGCGCGAAGCCCGGAAAACGCCGGTCGTACGCTTCGAGCGCCTTCAGGTAGCCGAGCACCGGGCCGCCGGCCGGCCCCGCGTTCTCGCCCGGCATCAACAGCGGAATGCCCGGCGGATACGGCACGACGCCGGTGGCCACCGTGCGCCCGGCCAGCTCGTCGAGCGTCACCTGCTCGACGCGGCCCTGCACGAGATGCTCGTACGCGCGCACCGGGCTCATTTCCGGCTTCGGCAGGATCGAGAACGCCTCCGACATCAGGCGCGTCGTGCCGAGCTGCTCCATCGCCGCGAACATCGTGTCGGCCAGATCCTTCAGCCCCATGCCCGCATAGCGCGACCCATGCTCGTTCGCGAGCGACGGAATCGCCATGTCGAGCGGCAGGTTCGCGTCGTAGTCACGCTTGAAATCGCACAGCGCGCTGACGAGCGAGCCCCACTTGCCCTTCGTGATGCCGATCGAGAACAGGAACAGGATCGTGAAATCGGTCGTCTTCTCGACGACGATCCCTCGCGCATCGAGATACGCGGTGACGACGCTCGCCGGGATGCCGACCGGCATCAGGCCGCCGGCCGGCGCCACGCCCGGCGTGACGATCGACACCTTGATCGGGTCGAGCATGCAGTAGCCGTCCTCGATATTGCCGAAGCCGTGCCATTGCGCGCCGGGGCGCAGCACCCAGCACGCCGGGTCGCTCGCGAGCAGCTCGGGCGGCGCCTCGTGGAACGGCAGCGTGCGGCCCGTGCGCGCCTCGAGCACGGTGTCAGGCTGCCAGCACTCGAAGAACCAGTCGCCCTTCGCGCCGAATTCGCCGTTCATCCGCGCGATCATCTGCCGGAACGCGACGGCCTCCTCGATCGATTCGCGCGTCAGCGCGGCGCCGCCGGGGCCGTCCATCATCGCGGCCGCGACGTCGTTCGACGCGATGATCGCGTAGTTCGGCGACGTCGACGCGTGCATCATGAACGTTTCGTTAAACTGACCATGCGGAATCGGGCTGCGGCCGTCGCGCACGTGGATGTACGACGCCTGCGACAGCGCGGTCAGCAGCTTGTGCGTCGACTGCGTCGCGAATACCGTCGGCCGGTCCTTGTGGTGGTCGCGCGGGTCGCCGTGCATCGCATGGCGGTCGCGGTAGATCGGATTGAAACGCGCGTAGCCGTACCACGCTTCGTCGAAATGCAGCCGGTCGACGCTCGCGCCGAGCAGTTCCTCGACGCGCGTCACGTTGTAGCAAAGGCCGTCGTACGTCGAGTTGGTCACGATCGCATGCTTCGGCTGGCGGTCCGCCAGCCCCGCCGCGAGCGGATTCGATGCGATCGCCTCGCGGATCGCCGCTTGCGTGAGGCGCTCCGATGCGATCGGCCCGATGATCCCGTAGCGGTTGCGCGTCGGCACGAGGTAAGTCGGAATCGCGCCCGACATCGTCATCGCATGCTCGGCCGACTTGTGGCAGTTGCGGTCGCACAGCGCGATCTGGTCGCGGCTCACGCTCGCCATCAGGATGATGCGGTTCGACGTCGACGAGCCGTTCGTCACGTGATACGTACGATGCGCGCCGAACACGCGCGCCGCATAGCGTTCGCTTTCGCCGATCGGGCCCGAGTGATCGAGCAGCGAGCCGAGCTCGCCCACCGAGATCGACAGGTCCGAGCGGAACAGCGATTCGCCGAAGTATTCGAAGAACGCGCGGCCGACCGGCGATTTCAGGAAGCCGGTGCCGCCCGTGTGGCCGGGCGTATGCCACGAGTATTCGTAGACGCGCGAGAACTTCGCGAGCGCGCCGAACATCGGCGGCAGCACGGTCGAGCGATAGCGTTCGATCGCCGCGTGGATGCGCCCGCCGATAAAGTCGGCCGTATCCTCGAGCAACCACACGAAATCGTCGACCTTGCCCATCACCGCGGCCGGCACCGTCGACGCGACGCTGCGATCGGCCAGCAGGAAGATCGGCACGCTGCCGTTGCGTTGACGGATCGCATCGACCACCGCCTCCGACGGCCCGTGGCCGTCCACGCCGAGATCCCAGTCGAGCAGCACGCACTGGATCGACGGATCGGAGCGGATCAGCACGATGGCATCGTCGGCGGACGTCGCCGTCAACACGTCGATACCGCGTTGCGCGAGCTCCGCGCTCAGCGTGCGGACCGCACGCCCGGTTGCCGTTTCCTGCGCGATCTCGTCGTCGACCAGTAGCGCGCGCATGCCGAGGCGACGAATGCCGCCGGCGGAAGTGTTCATGTTCTTGCCCTCGCTGTTGCGTTGCTTCGATTGGTATCGTTCGTCTCACGAGCACGCGGACGGCAGGTCACGGGCAGCGGCATGAGACGCTCGCCATTCCGGCTTGATTCGCCATCCAGTTCGGAGCCGACTATGCCATGAACGCCTTTCGATGAAAAGCCGACGATTCGGTGAAACCATCGGCGCATTTCCAATAGGATTTCAACATTGGATCATTTTTATATGCGCCGCAGCACGCCAATTCCTGATCAATTGATCAGGCTCATCCGCCAATGACATTGACGATGCCGGTCGATTGAATTCGCGTGCCTTTGTTGCTACGATCGGCTGCGCCGGGCACTGTCCGATCACGGCCGTGCCGCGCTGCTCAACGCTTCTCGGTGCAGTCCGCATTCGGCGTTCGGCATTCGCGGGAGCATTTCAATCGGCTGCAGCGCGCGTCGTAATCGACGTGACGCGCCGGCGCGAATGCGGCTCCCGTTTCAGGTCATTTACCGGAGAGTTCGCGTGAGCCTGTTGAAAATCGCAGTCGAGCCGGCGCTGATCGGCGCCTTTCTCACCACGCACGAACAGGTCGACGTATTCCAGACCGATTTCACGAATATCGCGGCCATCGTCGTCGGCATCGATGCCGCGGAGAAGGTGCTGAAAACCGTCGAGGGAACCGGCTTCGCGATTCCGTTCTTCGTCGCGGTCGAACCCGACCAGGAAGTGCCGCCGTCGGTCCTGCCGAGCGCGAGCGGCGTGATCCCGCTCCGGCAAGGCGGCCGCCATTACCACGGCCGGCAGATTTCCGCCGCGGCCGACATCTACAGCGAGAACCTGCTGCCGCCGTTCTTCAAGGTCATGCGCGACTACGTGCAGCGCGGCTACGTCGAATTCGACTGCCCGGGCCACCAGGGCGGCCAGTTCTTCTCGAACCATCCGCTCGGCCGGATGTTCTTCGATTTCTTCGGCGAGACGCTGTTTCGCTCGGATCTCTGCAACGCGGACGTCCGGCTCGGCGATCTGCTGATTCACGAAGGGCCCGCGCTGGAAGCGCAGCGCAACGCCGCGCGCATCTACAACGCGGATAAAACCTGGTTCGTGCTGAACGGCACGTCGACGTCGAACAAGGTCGTCACGAGCGCACTGCTCGCGCCCGACGATCTCGTGCTGTTCGACCGCAACAATCACAAGTCGGTGCACCTCGGCGCGCTCGTGCTGTCCGGCGCGCGGCCGGTCTACCTCGAAACCGCGCGCAACGCGTGGGGCCTCATCGGCGGCGTCGACAGCGCGGCGCTCGGCGAAGCGCGCATTCGCGACGCGATCCGCGACGTCGCACCCGAGCGAGCCGACCTGCCGCGCCCGTTCCGGCTCGCGGTGATCCAGCTCGGCACCTACGACGGCACGATCTACAACGCGCGCGAAATCGTCGACCGGATCGGGCATCTGTGCGACTACATCCTGTTCGATTCGGCGTGGGTCGGCTACGAACAGTTCATCCCGATGATGCAGGACTGCTCGCCGCTGATGCTGACGCTCGGGCCCGACGATCCCGGCATCTTCGTCACGCAGTCGGTGCACAAGCAGCAGGCCGGCTTCTCGCAGACATCGCAGATCCACAAGAAGGACAGCCACATCGAAGGGCAGAAGCGCTTCTGCGATCACCGGCGCTTCAACAACGCATACATGATCCACGCGTCGACGAGCCCGTTCTACCCGATGTTCGCGGCGCTCGACGTCAATGCACAGATGCATGCGGGCCCGGCCGGCAGGCGCCTGTGGCGCGACTGCGTCGCACACGGCGTCGATGCGCGCAAGCTGCTGCTGAAAACGTGCCG
Source organism: Burkholderia sp. A2 (assembly GCF_001729305.1). NCBI lineage: Bacteria > Pseudomonadati > Pseudomonadota > Betaproteobacteria > Burkholderiales > Burkholderiaceae > Burkholderia > Burkholderia sp. A2. The sequence goes on from NZ_LZXX01000090.1 coordinate 125,265, forward strand.
CCAGATTCGCCCGTTCGTTCCGCAGCAGATCGACGGCCGCCCGTGGGCCGACTACCCGACCGAGCAGATCGTCGACGACCTGCGCTTCTTCCGCTTCCACCCGGCCGACAGGTGGCACGGCTTCGACGGCTATGCGGACAACCAGTATTTCGTCGATCCGTGCAAGCTGCTGCTGACCACGCCCGGCATCGATCGCGATACGCACGAATACGCGCCGTTCGGCGCGCCGGCGCCGATCCTCGCGCGCTATCTGCGCGAGCACGGCGTCGTGCCCGAGAAAGCCGACCTGTATACGATCCTGTTCCTGCTCACGCCGTCGGAAAGTTCCGGCAAGCTGCAGCATCTGGTCGCGCACCTCGCGCAGTTCGAACGTCATCTCGATCAGGACACGCCGCTGCGCGAAGCGATTCCGTCGTTGTGCGACGCCTATCCGGAGCTGTACGGCACGATGCGCCTGCGGCAGCTGTGCCAGCGCATGCACGATTTCTACCGCGGCCACGACATGAAGCATCTGCAGAAACAGATGTTCCGGCGCGCGCAGTTCCCGAAGCAGGCGATGCTGCCGCAGGCCGCGAATACCGAGCTGATCCGCAACAACGTCGAGCTCGTCACGCTCGACCGCATCGAAGGCCGGATCGCGACCGAAGGCGCACTGCCCTATCCGCCCGGCATCTTCTGCGTGGTGCCCGGCGAGGCGTGGGGCGGCCCTGCACTCGACTACTTCCGTGCGCTCGAAGCCGGGATCAACGCGCTGCCGGGCTTCGAGCCGGAAATCCAGGGTGTGTACCTGCAGACGAAGCCGGACGGCACGAAGCAGGCGTCGGCATACGTGGTCGCAGCCGGCGCCGACGCGTCGCGGGCCTGATCGCGATCCGTGCCCGACCCGCGCGGCGCTGGCGCGCCGCGTGTATCATCGCCGCCATCATGCCCATCCGACCGCTTCGTCCGCTCCTGATCGCCCCGGCGCTCGCCGTCTCCATCGCCGCGCATGCGCAGCAGGTCGGCGTGGTCGCCGACGGCGTCTACTACACGCCGAATACGCATCTCGCGGCAGGCACGTCACTGCAAGTGCTGCCCGACGACGACCAAGGCGTCGCGCGCTGCTGCGCGATAATCACCGGCCCCGCCGGCAAGCCCGGCACCCAGATTCTCGACAGCCTGCACGACGACCGCACGATCGCCGCGTACGCCCTGTCGCTGCCGAAGTCGGTGCCGGCGGACACGCGCGGCTTCGGCGTCGTCGGCACCGCGCATTTCGTGCGCCAGGGCGCACACCCGGAAGCCGTGCTCGACGGCGGCTTGCCACTCGCATTCTCGACCTGCACGTCGGCGGAGGGCACGCATTACCTCGGGCGCAAGGTCGGCGCCAACAAGTTGCTCGTGCACCTGTATCAGTACTTCGACGGCGAATTCGAGCCGACCTGCAAGGATCGCGACCTGAAATGAAGGAACCCGGCCGGCGGGCAGCATCGTGCCCGCCGCGTCACCACGCCTGCCGGTAGATCTCCAGCGCGTCGGCCTCGGTCACCTCGCGCGGATTGTTCACGAGCAGACGCGTCTGCAGCATCGCGTCCGACGCCATCCTCGGCAGGTCGTCCTCGCCGATACCGACCTCGCGCAGCGTGCGCGGAATCCCCGTCGCGACGATCAGCCGGTCGATCTCGGCGATCAGCGCGTGCGTTTTCGCTTCGTCGCTGCCCGTGGCCGACGGCGCGACGATGGCCGCCAGTTCCGCATACAGCGGCGCGGCGGCCGGCGCATTGAAGCGCAGCACGTGCGGCAGCACCAGCGCATTCGACAACCCGTGCGGCACGTGGAAGATCCCGCCCACCGGATAAGCCAGCGCGTGCACGGCCGCGACCGGCGCATTCGCGAACGCCTGCCCCGCGAACATCGCGCCGACCAGCATCGCTTCGCGCGCGTGCCGGTTCCGCCCGTCGTCGCATGCGGCCAGCAGGTTGCGCGACAGCAGCGTCAGTGCGTGCGTCGCCAGCATGTCCGATACCGGATTCTTCAGCCGCGCGGACGTGTATGCCTCGATCGCGTGCACCATCGCGTCGATGCCGGTCGCCGCCGTCGCCGCGCGCGGCAGGCCGAGCGTGAGCTCCGCGTCGAGGATCGCGACGTCCGCGAACAGGTGCGGCGACACGACGCCCATCTTGCGCGCCTCGCCGACCGTGACGATCGACACGGCCGTGACCTCGGAGCCGGTGCCGGCCGTGGTCGGCATCTGCACGAGCGGCAGCCGCGCGCTCGCGACCTTGTCGACGCCGTACATGTCGGCCAGCGCCTGCTGCCCCGGCGCGAGCACCGCGATCAGCTTCGCGACGTCCATCGACGAGCCGCCGCCGAGACCGAGCACGATCTCGGCATCGGCCGCGACGGCCCGCGCGGTCGCTTCGAGCACCACGTGCTCGGGCGGATCGGCGATCACGTCGTCGATCACGGTGACCTGCCAGCCGTGCGCGGCGAGGCTCTCCAGCGCGGGCGCGAGCACGCCGCTGCGATGCAGGAACGCATCGGTGACGACGCACAGCCGCACGAGCGCCGGAAAGCGTTCGCGCAACAGCGGGCCGAGCCGGCGCGCGGCGCCGAATTCGACGATCTGCGTCGGAACGGTGCGGAATTGAAACGGGTTCATCGGGCGCCTCCCGGGGCCGTCGCCGTGCCGGTGTCCGGCTGCACCATGTAGCGGATCACCTCGCGACGATCGAGCAACGGCATGATCGCGCCGACACCGATCCGCTGGAAATGCGGCGTTTCCCGATGCACGTCGAGGCCGTCGGCCTCGCTGTAACGCTCGAGGATCACGATGTGGTCGGGGTTCTCCGGCGACCGGAAGTACGCGTAGTCGAGGTTTTTCGGCTCGGTGCGCGTGGCCGGCGCGAGTTCGGCCAGCAGTTCGACCACGCGGTCGCCGTTGCCGGGTTTCGCGAAGAAATGCGCGATGACCTGCAGATAGGGTTCGTTCATGCTGCGCTCCATGTTCGACACAAGCCCGTCGCGACGGGAGCGCCCCCCATCCGCCATGAACCGGATGGATTCAAACGCGATGATGCGGCACCGTATCGCTGACGCGTCGTCGCATTGTATTGAATCGGCACGGCCTTCGCAGTGCCGCGACCGGGCCGCGAACAGCAGGCCGAATCGCGCCGCACGCTCACGACGAGCCGGAACAGGGCCGGCCGCCGCCCGCTTGCGCCGCCACCCCGGCTACCAAGGCACCGTCCGCCCCAGATAGTCGAGATATTCGAGCCCGGGCCGCGCCCGCTTCGCCAGCAGCACGTCGACGAGGCTCGGCACGCTCTCCTCGATGGTCAGGCGCGCGTCGGGCCCGCCGAGTTCGGTGCGGACCCAGCCGGGCGCCATCAGCGCCAGCGCGCGGCGCGTGTCGGCCTGACGCGCCGCGAAGCTGCGCATGAACTGGTTCAGCGCGGCCTTGCTGCCGCGATACACCTCGCGCATCCTGGTGACGTTGTTGGTCACGCTGCCCTGCCCCGACGACATCGCGCCGATCAGCCCGTCGTCGGTCACGAGATCCTGCAGCGTCTCGATCGCGCGCATCGGCGCCAGCGCATTCGTGATCATCACGCGCACGAATTCGTCGGTCGTCACTTCGCCGATCGTTTCATTCGGATCGTTGGTCGTGCCCGCATTCACGAACAGCATGTCGAAGCGCCGGCCCGACAGGCGCTCGCGCAGCGCGGCCAGCTGCGCGGGCTCGCAGATGTCGAGCGTGCCGATCTCGAGCCGGCCGTCGAACCGGTCGGCCAGGTCATGCAGCTTCGTGCGCCCCGCTCCTTCGCGCACGGTACCTGTCACGTTCCAGCCCTTGTTCAGAAATACCTCCGCCATTGCCAGTCCGAGGCCGCGCGACGCCGCGACGAGCAGGAGCGCGGGGGCGTTTCGTCGATTCGATTCAGTCGATTGCATGGTTTTCGCCTTTGCCGTGTTTCGTCATGCGCCCACTATAGGCGCGCACCAAGGCAGGCGCCAGACGCACCCGATGCAATCCATCGTTGCACCAAACGCCATGCCAAACCTCGCAGTGGCGTATCCTGTCCGCATGGAAGACATCGACCTGAACCTCGTCACCGCGCTCGACGTGCTGCTGTCGGAGAGCAGCGTGACCGGCGCCGCGCGCCGGCTGGGCCTGAGCACGTCCGCGATGAGCCGTACGCTCACGCGGCTGCGTATCGCCACCGGCGACCCGCTGCTCGTGCGCGCCGGGCGCAAGCTCGTGCCGACGCCGCACGCCGCCGCGTTGCGCGACCGCGTGCATGCCGTCGCGCGCGACGCGCGCGCGGTGCTCCGGCCGGCGACGGCCGACGTCGAGCTGGCGACGCTCACGGCCACGTTCACCATTCGCGCGGCCGCATCGTTCATGGAAATGCTGGCCGGCCCGGTCGTCGCCGCCCTGGCCGACGTCGCGCCGCACGTGCGGATCCGCTTCGTCCCGAAGCTCGACCGCGATCCGCAAGCGCTGCGCGACGGCACGGTCGACCTGGAAATCGGCAAGCGCGGCGACGACGCGCCCGAACTGCACACGCGCATGCTCTTTCACGACTGGCATGTCGCGGTGGCGCGCGCCGGGCATCCGCTGTTCGCATCGGCCCGGATCACGCCCGCGCGCTATGCGGCCTGCCGCCACGTTATCGCAGCCCAATTGGGCGATTTCGGCGGGCCCGCCGGCGACTCGACCGGCGAGGCCGGCCCGGGCCCCGCCGTGCATGTCGTCGTGCCGGGCTATCCGGACGCGATGCGCGTCGCGGCCAGCACCGACCTGATCGCGCTGGTGCCGCGCTCGAGCCTCGGCAACGCGTGCTCGCCCGGGCTCATCGAAGCGCTCGGGCTGCGCAGCTTCGAAGTCCCGGTCCGCTTGCCGGCGATCCTCGTGTCCGCGCTGTGGCATCCGCGCATGCATGGCGACCCCGTCCATCGCCGTCTGCGCGACACGGTCATCGCCGTGTGCCAGCGCGCGTATCCGGATTCCGGCCCGCCACGCGCCGCGGCGCGCGGCCAGGGAGCCCGCGCGGCCGGCTGACGTCGCGTCGCGGGCTCCCTGGCCGGCCATCCGCGCGGTCGGCAACGCACCCGCGACGCCCCACTACCGCGGCCCGACCGGGCGGCGCCGGCAGCCCCTTCGGCTAAAATGCCGCACTTTCCACCTTGTCCGGCCCGCTCGCCATGCAACCCGCCTCCTCCGCCCAATCCGCTTCCCGCGGCGCCGACGCCGCAGACGCGGCCCGCGACCTCGTCTACGGTCCGAACGACCAGCCGGCGCCGATGGTCGCCTTCGTCGCCGCGCTGCAGCACCTGCTCGCGATCATCGTGCCGATCGTCACGCCCGGCCTGCTGATCTGCCAGGCGCTCGGCGTGTCCAGCCGCGATACGACCCTGATCGTGTCGATGTCGCTGGTGATTTCCGGCATCGCGACCTTCGTCCAGTGCAAGCGCTTCGGTCCGCTCGGCGCCGGCCTGCTGATCGTTCAGGGCACGAGCTTCAACTTCGTCGGCCCGCTGATCGCCGGCGGCAGCCTGATGGTCAAGCAGGGCACGCCGGTGGAGACCGTGATGGCCGCGATCTTCGGCGTCGTGATCGCCGGGTCGTTCGTCGAGATGGGCGTGTCGCGCATCCTGCCGTTCGTGAAGCGCCTGATCACGCCGCTCGTCACCGGCATCGTCGTGTTGCTGATCGGCCTCACGCTGATCAAGGTCGGCCTGATCAGCATGGGCGGCGGCTACGGCGCGATGGCCAAGGGCACGTTCGCGAGCGCCGAGAACCTGACGCTGTCGGGCCTCGTGCTCGGCACGATCATCCTGCTGAACCGCGTGCAGGTCGTCTGGGTGCGCAGCACGGCGCTCGTCATCGCGCTCGCGATCGGCTACCTCGCGGCCGCGTTCCTCGGCCGCCTCGATTTCACCGGCATGCACCAGGCCGCGCTGTTCCAGGTGCCAACGCCGCTGCATTTCGGCATCGGCTTCTCGTGGGCGCTGTTCGTGCCGATGCTGATCATCTATCTCGTCACGTCGCTCGAAGCGATCGGCGACGTGACGGCCACCAGCAAGATCTCGAACGAGCCGGTCGAAGGGCCGGTGTGGATGCAGCGGATCAAGGGCGGTGTGCTGGTCAACGGCGCGAACTCGCTGCTGGCCGGCGTGTTCAATACGTTCCCGAGTTCGGTATTCGCGCAGAACAACGGCGTGATCCAGATCACCGGCGTCGCGAGCCGTCACGTCGGCATCTGGATCGCGGGGATGCTCGTCGTGCTCGGCCTGTTCCCGGTCGTCGCCGGCGTGCTGCAGGCCGTGCCGGAGCCCGTGCTCGGCGGTGCGGCGATGGTGATGTTCGGTGCCGTGGCCGCGTCGGGCATCAACATCCTCGCGGGCGTCCACCTCGACCGCCGCGCGCTGCTGATCATCGCGGTGTCGCTCGCGCTCGGCCTCGGCGTGTCGCAGGTACCGGACATTCTGAACAGCCTGCCGCATGCGCTGAAGAACGTGCTGGAATCGGGCGTGGCGACGGGCGGCATCTGCGCCCTCGTGATGAACTGGTTCCTGCCGGAAAGGAAGTAACGGCCAAGCGCGGGGCGAACCGCATGACAACGTGGCGGTCGTGACGGGCCGCGTCGGTCCTCATGCCCAACGGCATCGGGCGTCCGGCGCACGGCCCCGCCACCGGCCCTGCGCTTTCGGCCGGCACGCAACGTGCCGACCGCGCATCGGCGGCAATCAATCGCCAAACCCGGTCAGGGCGCCTTGGCCGATCGATTCTGGCTGGTTAGAATCACCGCATGCCCCAAACCCTCGCGCCCGACAAAGCCCCCGAAACGACTGCCGTTCCGATCAAGGAACGCGCGACCGTCGTCTGCTATCGCAATGCGCGCGTGTTGCTCGTCACGCGTGCGGCATCGCGCTGGGCCCTTCCGGGCGGCACGATCAAGCGCGGGGAAACACCGCTCGAAGCCGCGCATCGCGAATTGGGCGAGGAAACGGGCATGACCGGCCAGGATCTGGTGTACTCGATGCAGTTCACCGGGCTCGCGAAGATCCATCACGTGTTCTTCGCGGAAGTCGGGCCGGACCAGACGCCGCAAGCGAGCAACGAGATCGAGAAATGCAAGTGGTTTCCGATCGACAGTATCGACCGTCTGCGCGCAAGTCTTCCGACGAAGCGAATCGTCGAACTCGTCTACAACCACGAAATCCTCAAGGCGTAACGCCCACCCCGAGCCGTCGGCCGGCTCGAGTCGGGTATCGCGATCAGCGGTGCGCGCTCGCTCAGTGCGAGCGCTTTCTTCGCAGTTCGTGCGTGGAATAGACGACGAGGAAGATGCCCAGCATCGCGACGCCGGACGCCATGAACTCGTTTGCGCTGCCCGAGCTGCGCAGCGCCGCCGGAAAAATACCCAGACTCAATCCTGCACCAGCAAGAAGCAATCCTGCTGCCACGCCCCAGATCGGTCCAGCGGTCTTGTCGATTATGTTTTTCATACGGCACCCGTCTACGGTCGTTACCTGAACGGTATCGGCAACAAGCGCCGCGTCTACCTTCAGTGATTCCACTATAACCGGAAGAAAATCCGCAAGCTTCTGGTGCTTTTCCCGATCAAGTTTCGGCGGCCGCGGCCGCCACGTGCAGCCGGGTCGCGCAACCTGCAGCAGGTCATGGGGTGTGCCCGTCCAGCCCCCGGATCACGTCGTCGTCACTGATCGGCCGGCGCTTCGGCGTCGCGCCCGTAGTCGCCCGCCTGCTCGCCGTTCAAATCGCCACTTCCGGCGGTGCCTGGCGAAACAGCCGCGTAATCCAGCACAGATACACGAGCCCGAGCACGAACCATGCGACGCCGAGCACGAGCGCCGCCTTCTCGAGGCTCACGAGCAGCCAGATATCGGACACCGCGCCGATCAACGGAAAAACGAGGCCGCCGAATACTCCGATCCCGCGCTCACCGGGATTGCCCGACAGATACAGCCGGATCACGCACAGATTGACGGCCGTAAAGGCGAGGAACGCGCCGAAGTTGATGAACGACGTCGACGTGGCGACATCCAGCTTCAGCGCGATCAATCCGACGACACCGGCAAGCGCGATATTGATCGCGGGCGTCTTGAAGCGCGGATGAATGAACCCGAAGATGCGCTTCGGCAGGATTTCGTCGCGGCCCATCGCGTAAAGCAGCCGCCCGACGCTCGCTTGCGCGGAGATGCCCGATGCGAACTGCGCGAGGATCAGGCCCGCGAGGAACACGGTGACGAACAGGTCGCCGCCGATCATCTTCGCGACTTCGAACGCGGCCGAATCCGTATCCTTGAATTCGACGCCGGGATGCGCGAGCTGCATCGTATACGCCGCGATCACGAAAATCGCGCCGCCGATCAGCGCAATCAGCAGGATCGCACGCGGCATGTTCTTTTTCGGATCGATCGTTTCCTCGGTCAACGTCGAGACGGCGTCGAAGCCGAGATACGAATACGCGGCGATCGCGGCGCCTGCCATCGTCGCGCCGAACGGCACGTGCGGCCTGAAGAACGGCTCCGCCATCGCGATGCCGCCGGGGCCCGCCGCAGCCGACGCATAGTGCCAGCACAGTACGACGAACATCGCGACGACCGCCAGTTGCACGACCATCAGCACGATATTGAAGCGCGCGGCCAGTTCGATGCCGACGATGTTCAACCCGCTCGTCAGCACGATGAACGCGACGATCCAGATCCAGGTCGGCACGTGCGGAAATGCCGCGTTCAGGTACGCGGCACCAATCAGCCAGATCACCATCGGCAGGAAGAAATAGTCGAGCAGCGTCGCCCAGCCGATCATGAAGCCGAGGTGCGGGTTGAACGTCCTGCGCGTGTACGTGTAGGCCGAGCCCGCGGCCGGATAGAGCCGCGCGAGCTTGCCGTAGCTGAGCGCGGTAAACGCGATGGCGATCAGCGCGAGCAGATAGGCGAGCGCGGCCGTATCGTCGCTGGCCTTGGCGAGCACGCCGTAGGTCCCGTAGACGATCAGCGGCGCCATATAGGCGAGGCCGAACAACAGCACGGACGGCAGGCCGAGCGTGCGCTTCAGGCGTACCGGTTCGCTGGGTGACGACGCTTGCATGTTATCTCCTGGGCCCTTCTGGGGCCGATGCGAATGCCTGGGTGCCGTGCGGCAGGCATTTCCGGCATGTCGATGGGACGACCGGGCATGTGCGGGCATCGCGCCCTGCTCCATGCATCGGATGGACCGTGGATTCGGGCTACTCGGCGCGGTGACGGCCCGCGTCGATCGTGAGCACGCGACTGCCGCCCACCTGTTCGACAGGCGAGAGACCGAGCGCCACGCGCGCGTCGTGCAGATAGCTGTAATGTTCGCGACTTGCTGCGAGGCGCGTCAGATCGAGGCGCGCCTGAGCGACGGCTTCGTCCCGGCCGAGTTCGATCGTGCTCTCGCCAAACGGATCGACCAGCGTGGACAGGCCCGCGAACGTCAGATCCTCGTCGCCGGTCCCGCAGCGATTCACCATCACCGCGAACATCTGGTTCTCCATCGCACGTGCCGCGATCGCGCGGCGATGGACGGGGCCGAACGGGTCCATGTTGCCGTTGGTGACGATCAGCAGATCGGCGTCGAGCGCAGCGACCGCGCGCGCCGTCTCGGGGAATTCGATGTCGTAGCAGATCAGCAGGCCGACCGTCAGGCCGTTCCAGACGCAGGTCGCGAAGCGGTCGCCTGGCGTGAATACGCCGACATCCGACGCCCACAGGTGGGTCTTGCGATAGCGCAGGACGATGTCGCCCCGCTCGTCGACGAGTACCGTCGTGTTGTAGAACCGTCCGCCATCGCGCTCCGCGAAGCCCACCGCGACGGCAACGCCCTTGCGACGTGCCGCGTCGCGTACCGCCAGCAGCCGCGGGCCGTCGAGCGTCTCGGCGACATCCGCGACGTTCTCCCGCGTCGGGAAACCCGACAGCGTCGTTTCGGGGAACACGATCAGTTTCGTGCCGCCGGCCACGTCGACGCGCTCGATCGTGTCGATCACCTTGCGCGTGTTGTGCGCGACGTGTCCGTCGACGAGCGACAGTTGCGCGAGTTCTACCTGCATGAAGCCATTTCCTTCCAATTGCCTTTCATTGGCATGTCGTATGCGTTGCACGTGTCACGCGACGCGCGTCGAGCGAAGCGGCGGACGGGCCGCCGCCCGTCGAATTGAGGCCGATTATCGGGTTATTATTTTTGACCTGAAATTCCCCGCCAGGGTTACCCTCACCGGAGCACACGATGGACCTCGAATGGCGAGATCTCGCTTTTCATCGGGAGATTGGCTCGGCCATCGACGCCCTCGATGGTCCGCATTTCTGGGCGCGTCTCACGCGCGTACTCGAGCGGCATCTCGATTTCGACAACTGGGTCGCGCTACGCTTCGCGCGCGATGCGGCGCCGCTCGTGCTCGCGGAACAAGCGATGCCGGACGGCAAGATCGACCTGATGTTCCAGGACTATCTGGCCGCGCTCTACCAGCTCGATCCGTTCTATCTCGCCGCGTTCGAAACGCAGGCGTCGGGCTTCTACACGCTCGCCGACGTCGCGCCGGACAACTTCCGGATGACCGAGTATTACCAGCGGTACTTCAAGAAGAACATCGTCGGCGACGAAGTGCATTTCAACGTCGTGATCGATCGCGATCACACGCTGGGCTTCTCGCTCGGCAAGACGAGCAAATACGACGAGCGCGAGATGGCATTGCTGACGCTTTACACACCCTGGGTGCTGTCGTTGATGCAGCAGCGCCTGCGCTTCGAAACGTTCGTCGTGAACGAAACGCCGCGCGCGAGACAACAAGAAGCGCCCGATCCGCACACGCGCTTCGGCATGCTGACCGGAAAGAGCGGACGCGGCGCATTGACGACGCGTGAAACCGAAGTGGCGATGCTGTCGTTGAGCGGCTTCTCCACGCGGGCGATCGGCGAGAAACTGTCGATCTCGTTTGAGACCGTGCGCGCACATAAAAAGCATATCTATGCAAAGCTCGGTGTCGGGTCGCAGTCGGAACTCTTCGCGCTGTTCTACGATCCCGCGAGAGCGGGTGAATCCGCGTGAGGCGAGCGACGGCGTCGCCGCTCGGACATCCGATCGATGGTCATGACGCAATCGCGCGCGGCAGCGAGATCGCGCATTCTCCCGTGTCAGGAAAAGGGCGCTGGTTCGGCGATCGAGAAGAGGCGCCCCATTCCCGCGGACACGGTCAGATCACGCCGTTCGCCGCATGTACACACCGGGCCTGCTCGATACACGCACACAGCGCTTCGACGATCGCGTCGAGCGGTGTACCCGGCCCGAACGTCGCCGCGACACCCTTCGCCTTCAGATGGCGCGCATCCGCGACGGGAAAGATGCCGCCCAACACGACCGGAATCTCGGCGCGAAGCAGCGCCAGTTCGTCGAGCAGCCCTTCGACGAGCTCCAGGTGGGCGCCCGACAACGACGAAACGCCCACGATATCCGCGCCATGCGCCTGTGCGGCAGCCGCCACGGCGGCCGGTTGCTGAAACAGCCGCAGGCGAAGGACGTCGAATCCGGCGTCCTCCAGCGCGGCTGCGACCACCGCCGCGCCGCGGTCGTGTCCGTCCTGGCCGAGCTTGGCGATCACGATGCGCGGCCGGCGTCCCGCACGTTTCGCCAGCCGGCCGACGCGGCCCGCCGCCGCCCGCCATGCGGCGTCGTCGCACCGGTGGTCGCCGTAGACGCCCTCGCCGCCCGCATCCACCGCCGCGGCATGCCGCGGCCATACCGATTCCAGCGCGTGCGTACACTCCCCGACGGTCGCACGTGCCCGCATGCAGTCGATCGCCAATGCGAGCAGGTTTCCGCCGCCGTCGCGCGCCGCATCGGCCAGCCGCCGCAACGCCGCCTCTACCCGCACCGGATCGCGCGCGGCCTTGACGGCTGCGATTCGGCGCACCTGCCCCGCACGAACGTGACGACCGTCCATCTCGCTCGCCATGAACGCATCCGTCGGATCGCTCGCGACGAAACGATTCACGCCGACCACGGTCCGGCGCCCGGAATCGACCTGCGCCTGCGTCTCCGCCGCGGCATGCAGCAAGCGCCGCTTCACCCAGCCGGACGCGATCGCGGCGATCACGCCGCCCTGCGCGTCGATGGCTGCCAGCTCGGCGCGCACGCGCGTCGCGATGCCGTCCGTCAGCGACTCCATCATGTATGAGCCGGCCCACGGATCGACCGTCTCGCACAGTCCCGTTTCATGCTGCAGAATCAGCTGCGTATTGCGCGCGAGGCGCGCCGCCGCCGCGGACGGCAGCGCAAGCGCTTCGTCGTACGCATTCGTGTGCAGCGACTGCGTGCCGCCGAACACCGCGGCCATCGCCTGCGCCGTCACGCGAACGATGTTGTTTTCCGGCTCCTGTGCGGTCAACGACCAGCCCGATGTCTGGCAATGCATGCGTAGCGCACACGCCCGCGGCGAACGCGCGCCGCACGCGTGTGCGATCTCCGCCCACAGCAGACGCGCCGCGCGCAGCTTGGCGATTTCCGTATAGAAATCGCTGCCGACGCCGAAGAAGAAGCTCAGCCGAGCGCAGGCTTCATCCGCGGGCATCCCGCGTGCGGCCAGCGTGTCGACGTACGCCCGCGCATTCGACAGCGTCAACGCGAGTTCGAGCACGGCATCGGCGCCGGCTTCCTGGAAGTGATATCCCGACACCGACAGCGCATTGAAGCGCGGCGCATGCCGCGCCAGCCACAGCGCGACGTCGGTGACGATCCGCATCGACGGCTCCGGCGCGAAGATCCACGTATTGCGGACCATGTACTCCTTCAGGATATCGTTCTGAATCGTCCCGCCGATCCGCCCGGGCGGCACGCCCTGCTCCTCGGCGGCCACGACGAATGCCGCCATGATCGGCAGAACCGCGCCGTTCATCGTCATCGACACGGTCGTGCGGTCGAGCGCGATGCCGTCGAACAGCCGCGCCATGTCCTCGACCGTATCGATCGCGACGCCGGCCACGCCCACGTCGGCCCGCGCGTCGGCGCAATCCGAGTCGTAGCCGCGCTGCGTCGCCAGGTCGAATGCGACCGACAGCCCCTGCGCGCCCTGTTCGAGCGCCGCGCGAAACGCGAGATTGGAATCCACCGCGTCCGCGTGCCCCGTGTATTGGCGAATCGTCCATGGGCGATCGGTATACATCGACGCGTACGGCCCGCGCACATAGGGCCACGTGCCGGGCATGCCGCCGAGATGCGCGACGGCTTCGAGATCGCGCTGCGTGTAAAGTTTGCGCAGCGGCACCGTGCGCGCGCCTCGATCGTTCCGCGCGACGTGCTGCGCGTCGGCGCCGGGCGCCATGATGGCCGCTTCGTTCATGCCCGGCTCCAGTGCTTTTGCGTAATGACATCGGCAATCTTCATCCCGTCGCTGTCGCGCAGGATTTCGCTCCAGTGCAGCAAGCCGCCCGCATTGGCCCGGGCACGCGCGAAATGCACGGTCAACGCATCGCCGATGTCGAGATTTCCATGAAAGTACAGTTGACGCGCCGCCAGCACCGGTGCGTGCGCGAAGCGGTAATGCTGCCATTCCGCGCGGTCGACGAAGGCCTGGAAGCTGGCGAAGTACAGCAGGTCCGCGCCGTTGAAATCCATGTTCGGGCACGGCAGGAACGACACGCTTGCGCCAACGTCCTCCGTGAAGCCGGCGAGCGCCGGCACGATCGACGCATCCCGCATCCGCAACTTCTTCGCGCACTCCGCCATCGACAGCACATCGGCCGGGACCGGTCCCGTGCGGCCGTCGACGCCGGTCATTCGCGCCTTCACCACCGAGCGGTTACTGCCAGCGTGTTCGCGCGTCACGAACGTCGACATCATCCGCACGATTCCTGCTTCGTGGTCGCCGTGCCGGATCCGCTGCTCGCTGAAATGACGAACCGGGCCGACCCGGCGAAGCGCGACATGCAGCGCGAACGTATCGTTCTCGCGAATCGCGTGACGGCGGTTCATGTCGACGCGCACCGCGACGAACGACGCATAGGCACGCCGCCCGTCGTCGTCGAAGAACTCGGGCGCGTCGCGGCCGCCATGCGCGGCCAGCGCGTCCCAGTGACGCTGCCCGCACTCCTTGAGCAGCCAGTTTTCCGCGAGCCCCGTGTGCGCGAGCTGCGGCATGCCGGCCCGATAGCGGTGGATGGCGGTATGCATCGGCGTCAGGCGGCCAGGCTGTCGGCCGAGCACCGCGCGGCTGTCATCTCGGCCCGGATCTGGTCGACGATATGGGCGGCGTCGCGCGCCACGCCGGAAAATCGCCCCGAACCCCACGTGTATAGCCAGGGCAGGCCGACGAAGTAGAGGCCGGGAACCGGCGTCACGCCGCGTCGGTGCGCGGGATAGCCGCGGCCGTTGAAGACCGGCGCATCCAGCCAGCCGAAATCCGGGGTGAAGCCGATGCACCAGATCACCGATGCGATGCCGCTGGCCGCGAGATCGAGCGCCGTGCGCTCGCCGGCCGGACGCCACACGGGTTCGTAGCGCGTCGCGGGCGGCGCGGCGATCCCGTTCTTCTCGATATGCGCGTCGATGCCGGCATTGATCCGGTTGTACGTATCGTCGGCGCTGTCGAGCCGCGCCGACAGATCCGCGGAGAATCGCAACTGCCCGCCCGCGAAATCCTCCAGCCGGCCGTACAGTTCCATCCCTTCGGCGGCAAAGCGGCGCAGATCGATGTCGCGCCCGCCGTCGCGGCCGGTCACATAGTGGTTGGTGTTGTCGCGCACGCCTTCGCGCAGCGGATGCGCATCGACCGGCATGTCGTAGTACTGCATGTCGGCCAGCCAGTCGACGACGTCCCTGCCCCGATAGAAACGGGCACAGCGAGGCGCATCGCCCACCGCGAGGAACACCTTTCGCCCGGCGAGGTGGAGGTCTTCCGCGATCTGCGCACCCGACTGTCCCGATCCGACCACGAGAACCGGTCCGTCCGGCAAGACGGATGGATTCCGGTACTCCGACGACTGGAGCTGCACGATCGATGCAGGAAGCCGCTCGGCCATGCGCGGCACGATCGGCCGATGGTAGCCGCCCGATGCAACGACGACACGATCCGCCGTGTACGTGCCGCGCGACGTGTCGATGCGATAGCGTCCGTGCGCGTCGCGCGTCACATGCTCGACCGCGGTATGTTCCAGCACCGGCGCATCGACGCTGCGGATGAAGCCGTCGAGATACTCGACGATCTCGTCCTTCGTCATGAAGCCGTGCGGATCGGCGCCGCGATACGGATAGCCCGGCAGCGCGCACTGCCAGTTCGGCGTCACCAGACAGAACGCGTCCCAGCGCTGCTTTCGCCACGTGTGCGTTACCGTCTCCTTTTCGAAGACGAGATGATCGATACCTGCCTGCTTCAGGTAGTAGCTGATCGACAGCCCGGCCTGCCCGCCACCGACGACGGCTACGCCGAGATGGGCATCGATATCCGGGAGGCCGGATGAAACAACGGGTTCGCTTGACATGATGCAGTCCTGAATGTGTGTTGAAGACGACAGCGGATGCCTGCGCGCCGGACGCCCTAAACGAGCTCGATGACGGTCACGGTCGCATCGCGCTGCGGCACGAATCGTTCCGCGTGCGCTTCGATTCGCGCCAGCTCGTCCATCGCGGCCGAGCATGCGAACCCGTATTTCTCGCGTACGCGATCGGATGCGATACCCAGTGCGCGCCGCGCGCGCTCGACGAAGTCGTCGAGCGCGTATTGCGTGCCGGGCGTGAAAAACTCCGACACCACGGTCGAAGGCGAATAGCAGTTGGTTTCCGACTGGTCGGGCCAACGAACCCGAAAATGCATGACCGGCATGATGCCTCCTTACTCGGCGGACGATGCTTGCGCGCGCTGCGCCAGCCCGTCCTGGTAAATGTCCAGATGCCTGCGCGCACTCGCGTCCCATGTGAAGCGGTTCAGCAGTGCAGGGACGGCATGGGTGAAATCGGGCGCCCGCCGCCCCGAGAGCGCGTCGTGCAGCGCATCGGCGATCGAATCCACATCGGCGGGATCGGCCCACACGCACGCGTGCTCGTCCAGATACTCGGTAAACGGTTCGATTTCGGATACGACGACGGGCTTGCCGCACGCGAGCGCCTCGAGCACGACCAGACCGAATCCCTCGCGGATCGACACCATCGACACCACGTCGGCGCAGTGCATCAGCGCGACCAGCGCCGCATCATCAAGCGGCCCGGTCGGTATGACGGCTTCGTCGACGCCAATCCCGAGCCCGAGCGCGGCGGCGCGCGCAACGAAGCGGCGCGCGTAGGCGTCGTGATCGAGCAGGCTCGCGCCGCCCGCGATCACGAGCCGTGCGTCGGGCATCGTGCCGCGCAGCCGGACAAATGCGTCGAGCAACGCGATCGAGTTCTTCCGCTGCTCGATCCCGCCGATCGCCAGGACGACCGGCGCGCCGTGCAGGCCGAACCGCCGCCGCACCACCTGCATGTCCGCTTGGCTCGCGCGAGCGAACCGGGCGACGTCTACGCCGTTGGGCACCACGCTCGCGTCGACCCCGAACGTCTTGCGCATCGTCGCCGCCCACGCGGCGCTCACGCACAGAACCTGGTCCGCCTCGCGCCATGCACGTTCCTGCCAGCGTTCGAGCTGCGGGTCGTCGAATACGTCGAGGTGATGCACGGTCCGTACGAATCCGCGTATTGCGCCTGACTGCCGCAGTTCGGCCAGCGCATTGCCCGTGATGCTGTCCTGTGCGTGCAGAACGTCGAACCGGCCCGCATCGTGTTCCAGCAACGCGTGCCCCATCGCGGCAATTCGCGCGCGCACCATTTCCACGACGCCGCGCGGACGGCCACCGACATGCGCCAGTACGACGCGGCACGGGACATCGCGGAACATCGCATCGCCCGGCGCGGCCGGCGCGAACACGGTGACGTCGCTTCCCGCTTCGTGGAGCGCCCTCGCGAGTTCGAGTGCGTGCACGACGCCGCCGCGCGGATTGACCGAGTGGGTCAGCAGCGCGATGCGCAACGTGTCGCCGCTCATCGCACACCTCCGACGCCGGTGATGAACGGCTCGATCCCGAAATCCCACAGCACCGCCGTTTCGCCCGCCTCTTCGACGACGACCTCGCGCGTTGCGTCGATATCGCCGATCACCGCACACGCGAGCCCGCGCGCCGCGAAGCGTTCCGCGATCGCGTCGGCATGCGCCGGCCGCGCCGCCATCAGGAACCCGTAACTCGGAAAGGCCGTCAGCCAGCGATCGAAGTCGACGCCGGGAGGCCGCGGGATCGCGTCGAGCGCGATCCGCGCACCGACGCGCGAGCATTCGATGAGCATCAGCGCCGTACCGAGCACGCCCGCCATCGAGATATCCTTCGCGGCATCGCACAACCCGTCTTCGGCCAACACCGGCAGAATCTCGAGATCGCCGCGCAGCCTGGCCGGCGGCGCGCCGACCGACGCATTCCAGAACGGATACGGCTCCTCGAATGCGCCGCGCAAGTCGACCGCCATCATCAGGCGATCGCCCGGCCGCGCGCTGAAGCTCGACAGCAGCGCGCGCGCCCGGCCCAGGATCGATACGGCCAGTTGCCCCTGCGCGCTGCGTGTGTTGCTGTGACCGCCGACGATCGGCACGCCATACGCCGACGCAGCCGCGGCCATCCCGGCAAGCACCGGCCGCGCGGTGTCGATCCCGTCGCTCCACAATGCGTCCACGACAGCGATCGGCCGCCCGCCCATCGCATAGATGTCGCTGACATTCGCCATCACGCCGCTATATCCGGCGAACCACGGCATCGACCCGACGAAATCACCGACCATGCCCTCGATCGCAAAGAGCAGATAGCCGTCACCGTCGGGAATCGCCGCACAGTCGTCACCGAGCGCCACCGCGTGGGCGAGATCGCGTTCGCCGTTCGGCAATGCTGCCGCGAGCGATGCGACCACGCCGGAGATGTCGTGCTTGTGCTGGAAGCCGCGGCTGGCACGCAGCGCCGCGATGCGATCCCCGACACTCATGGCCGTCCCTCCGAGCGCAGGACGAAACCCTCGAACGGCGTACCGCACGGCGGATAGTGCGCAAGCTGGGCCTGCATCAGCTGATGGGGGCGGCCAAATAACGTTTCCTCGCCGAGTGCATCCCAGTGAAGCCGACGAAACAGCGGCACGTTCTGCGCTTGCACATGCGCGACGAAGGTGTCGCAACCTTCGGCATGCGCGCTGCTGACGGCCAGCGCGATCAGCATCGAGCCGATCCTGCCCTGTCGGCGGAACGCCGGATGCACCGCGAGCCGCGACCCCATCCAGGCGCCGGGCGCGGTTTCATGAATCCGCACCGTGCCGACCACCTGCTCCGGCAGGCCGGCGCAGCCACTGACCGCGACCAGCAATTGCGCTTGACGATCGATATCGTCGCGATCGTCGCCGACGAAAATCCCCTGCTCGATGCAGAATACGGCCCGGCGCAGCTTGTACGCCTCGTCGATTTCCCACGGAAGCTCCGCCCATTTGATCCGGTACTCGGCAGGCCGGTACGTGTCGCGGCTGTCGGCCAACCCCATCTCTACGCAGTACATGGTCAGGCCTCGTAGGTCGACAGCGACGAGCAGGCGCCGCACTTGCCGCACCCGGCCTTGATGTCGGCGGAACGCATGCCGGCGTCGCGCAACATGGCGCCGAGCGGCGCGAGCACCGCGCGCATGAAGTCCGGCGACGGCGCAGGATGGCTCTCCAGCGGCGTGCCGCTGATCGGAACGAACGGCACGACGAACGGATACACGCCCAGGTCGATCAGTTCGCGCGACATGTCCAGGATCGCCGCCTCGCTGTCCCCCAGCCCGGCGAGGATGTAGGTGCTGACCTGTCCGCGGCCGAACACCGCGACGGCCGCGCGGAATGCCGCCCTGTACCGGGACAACGGCACGCTCGCCTTGCCCGGCATGATCCGTTCGCGCACGGCCGGCGTCACGGCTTCCAGATGCATGCCCAGCGTATCGATCCCGCTTGCCTTCATCCGGTCGAACCAGCCGTCGTCGTCGGGCGGCTCGCACTGCGCCTGGATCGGCAGATCGACGGCCGCCTTGATCGCGAACGCGCTTTCGCACAGCACGCGGGCGCCGCGATCCGGCGTCGGCGGCGTGCCGGTCGTCAGGACCATGTGCTTGACGCCGTCGAGCAGCACCGCCGCGCGCGCCACCTCCGCGAGTTGTTCCGGCGTCTTGCGTGCGATCGTCCGGCCGGCGGCCAGCGACTGGCCGATCGAGCAGAACTGGCAGGTCTTGCGCCGGCTCTCGTAGCGAATGCAGGTCTGCAACACCGTGGTCGCCAGCACGTCGGCGCCATGCAGCGTCGCGATGTGCGAATACGGCACGCCCTCCAGCGTCTGCAATGCATAGAAGCGCGGGTTCGACGGAAAGCTGATGCTCGCGATCGGGATGGCGCCGCGCGAGAGCAGGCTGACGCCCGCCGCGTCGGGCTCCGCCGCGACGAACGGCGATTCCCACGCGGTGCTCGTGTGGACCGGCACCATGATGGTCACGCCGTCGACCGTCACGGCCTTGTGATCGGATGGCCCCGCGCCGCCGCGCCGGCTCGCCGCGCCCACCCGAGGGTCCGCGAGGCGCAGCCCGACCGACTGCAGTTCAGTCATCAATTGCCGGCTCTGCACCGACGGTTTCGCGTTCGCGCTCATGGCAGTTTCCCTCGAAGTCGCGTGCGGCCGAAGCGCCGGTCCCCATCGGGGTCACCGTCGTCGCCGGCCGATCGTTGATGGCAAGGCTCAGCAGTTCCGGACGGGCATAGTGGCCGACCGAATCCATCATTCGCTTGCGTTTGGTGATCAGCGACATGTCCATGTCGGCGATCACCATCCCTTCGCCCGAGCGCAACGGCTCGGCCAGATGCTGGCCCTCCGGGGACACGATCGCGGTATTGCAGCCGCCGCGCAGGGCTTTCTGCAGATTCGGATCGCCGGTGATCGACTCGATCTGGGCATCCGTCAGCCAACCGGTCGCATTGACGACGAAGCAGCCCGATTCCAGCGCGTGGTGACGAATCGTGACTTCGATCTGTTCCGCGAAGATCGGGCCCACCAGCGATCCGGGGAACTGGCTGCAGTGAATTTCCTCGTGCTGCGTCATCAGCGCATACCGCGCGAGCGGGTTGTAGTGCTCCCAGCAGGCGAGCGCACCGACCCGTCCGACGCCGGTCTGCGCAACCTTGAGCCCGGCCGCGTCGCCCTGCCCCCAGATCATTCGCTCGTGAAACGTCGGCGTGATCTTGCGGCGCTTCACCGCGAGTCGTCCGTCGACGTCGAAGATCAGCTGCGTGTTATACAGGCTGCCGTGATCGCGCTCGTTCACGCCGAGCACGATCACCATCCCGTGCAGCCGCGCGCGCTCGGCGACCGCTTGCGTCACGGGGCCGGGCACCGCGACGGCCTGCTCGTAGAGCCGCATGTGATCGGCGCCGGACGCGACCGGCGCCCGCACGAACGAGAAGTACGGGTAGTACGGCACGAATGTTTCGGGGAAGACGATCAGCTGGACGCCCTTGCCGGCGGCCTCGTCGATCGCCGCACAGACCTTGTCGAGCGTCGCGCCGGCGCGCTCCAGATCGGGAGCGATCTGGACGGCTGCCGCACGGACGATGCGTTTGTCGGACATGATGGCACCCGTCGCTCGATCAAACGGTCCAGGTGTGGATGATCAGCGCGTTCTCCTTGCGGTGAAGCAGCTGGATATCCAGCACGTCGAGCGGATTGATCGGCCGGATGCCCTCGATCAGCGACGCTTCGCCGTGCCCGTATAGCGCCTGCAGCGCGAAGCGGCACGCGTAGACCTTCCCCCCCTCTTCCATGAACTTGACGAGTTGCTTGTTGAAGTTCAGATGGCCGGGAAATGCTTCGTCGCCGAGCGTCGGAAACCCGCGCTGCAGGCCAAGCGTCACGCCGGGGCCGTAGAGCAGCACCGACGTGTCGAACCCTTTGCGTTGCAGGCGTGTCGCCTGCAGCAGGTTCACGAAGCCGATCGATCCCTCGAACGCAACCGTGTGGAACGTCACGAGCGCCTTCTCGCCCGGTTCCGCCTTGACGTCTTCGAACACTTTTTCCTCGTAATCGACGAGGAAATCTCCTTTCTTGTGCAGAGGCTGATTGACTGCGGGCATGGCACGCTCCGTTTGGAAATGAGTTGAACGATGTTCCCGAACGCTTTCGAATCCGGGCGAACTCATTCACGCAACGCATATGCCAACGGGCTCCAAGCCGATGCGATCACTCTCCAATCATTCAATCGATCAATGCCGATGCCGTCGGTCCGATCCTTGCGTGACCGGATCGGTCTCGGACGGAAAACGACCGGCCAGCGCGCCGCCGCGCACCGGACTGATGCAGCAGAAAGCGGCTCGTGCGCATCGAGCGTGCATCGATGCATCGATCCGATACACGATGCGATCAATGCAATCAGCAGGCTGAGAAATACCGATATCGATATTTTTTGATTAATGCGTGATGCTAACGTTTCGATTAACCGTCAAATGGAATCGGGTATGGACTACGCAATCCATCATTGGTCTAAGCGGCTATTGGAAAGCAGGAAACCGGCGTACCTGCTGATCCCCGACCTCATCGAGGAAGATCTCGCCGCGGGCCGTCTGAAGCCACGCGACCGCCTGCCCGGGTTGCGCGATCTCGCCGGTGCGCTGAACCTCAACTACACCACGGTGGCCCGCGCGTATGCGGAAGCGCGCCGACGCGGCCTGCTCGATACGCGCGCGGGAAGCGGCACGTTCGTGCGCGGCCCGACGCGAACGATTCCACTGTCGGGAGGAAGCAGCATCGAGATGTCGATGAACATGCCGCCAGAGCCGCCCGAGATGGCCAGGCGACTACAACAATCGGCGGCGGCATGGATCGATGGCGCCGATCCTTACCAGCTCATGCGATATCAGGATTTCGGCGGCACCCCGGCGGATCGCGCCGCCGGCCGCGCGTGGCTGGCCAATCGCCTGCCGGGCTGCAGTGGCGATACCGTGCTCGTCTGCCCGGGCATCCACAGCGCGCTCGTCGCGCTCGTCTCCACGCTTGCGCGCCGCGGCGACGCAATCTGCCTCGATTCGCTCGCTTACCCGGGCATCAAGGCAATCGCATCACAGCTGGGCGTACAGTTGCAGCCGCTGCCACGGGACGACGACGGTCCGTTGCCGCACGCATTCGAATCGCTCTGCAAAAGCGGACGACCAGCCGCGCTGTACTGCAACCCTACTCTGCAGAACCCGAGCACGCTCACGATACCGTTCAGACGCCGCGAAGCCCTAGCCGATGTCGCACTGCGCTACAACGTGCCCATCATCGAGGACGACGCGTATGCGATGCTGCCGCAGAGCGCGCCGCCGCCGCTGGCGTTGCTGGCGCCCGAACTGACCTACTACGTGACCGGCATGTCGAAGAACTTCGGCGCCGGGTTGCGCATCGCTTACCTGCTGGCGCCGACGGTGCGTGAAGCGCAGCGTATCGCCGGCGCATTGCGCGCCACCACCGTGATGCCGAGCCCGTTCACGATGCTGCTGTCGACCCAATGGATCAACGACGGCACCGCGAGCGAAATGCTGGCCGCGATTCGATCGGAGGCACATGCACGGCAGGCCATCGCGGGCCGGATTCTCGGCGCATGGCCGTTCGATGCCCACCCCGACGGTTTCCATCTCTGGTTGCCGATTCCGCGCGAGTGCCTATGGACCGCACCGGACCTGGCGCAGCATCTGCGGAGTCGAAGCGTCGCCGCCGTGGCGAGCGCGGCATTTTCGACGGACGGCGACCCGCCGGCGGCGATCCGTATTTGCCTCGGCGGGCCGCAGGATCGTGAGCAGTGCCGCGACGGCCTGGAACTCGTCGCGGATGCACTGACCGACGCGCATCATCTTTACGGTGCCGCGATGTAGCGGCCGGTACCGCGTCGAATACAAACGAACGCCCCGGTTCGCCCTCGCGCTCGACCCGCAACCGTCAGAACGTGGGTCGAATGCCGATCCGCGCCGCGGCCTGAAAACTCGTGCTGGACGGCGATCCGAGCGCAGCTTCGATTTGAGCGCCGTGTGCATGATCATGCGCGAGCGCGCCAACGAAATAAACGTCCGTTCGCTTGGAAATGAAGTATTGCGTCACCTGACGGGATCTTTGCGCAAGGCAGGGCAACGCCTGTCTTGAGGGCCGTGAACCATTCATGCCCGCGAGCCGCTCCGCGTACCGATCGAGCATTTCACCGAGGTTCCGATGGAAGCGACTGCAGCGTCGAAGCAGCAGCTTCGACGTCCGCTCGAACGCTAGCGCGCTCACTGCCCACGTCTTCGGAAGCAGTCCGTACGATATGACGATATGCGGTCGGCGAATGGCCGGACCTGCGCTTGAACGCGTTACTGAATGCGCTTTCGGACGAGTAACCGAGCGACTGGGCAAGCAGAGCCACCGGAATGTTCTCGTCGCGCAAACGGCGCTCCGCAACGCGCATGCGCCACTCGCCAAGATAGGCCAACGGCGCGACACCGGCGCTCGCCCTGAAGTGAGAAGCGAACGTGGTCCGCGACATCGCACACGCGGCGGCAAGCTCATCCAGATGCCATGAACGTGCGGGATCGCCGTGCATCAGTCGCAATGCGGGGGCGATGCGCGGGTTGCCGAACGCGCGCAGCCATCCCGTCAAGGACGCGGACGTTTTCAGATGTGCACGCAGTATCTGAATGAAGAGCAGCTGGGAAAGCTGGGCCGATACGAGTTGCGCGCCAGGCAGATCGGCCGCGCGCTCTTCCACGAGTTGCTCGAGAAGCCAGCGAACCTTCACGGCCTGCGGCGATACGGCCGGCACGTGAATCCATGGCGGCAGAACGTCCGACAGCAAGCTGCCCGTTACTGGATCGAGCAGTACGTGCCCGCCGATCTGCGCGAAGTCGTCGCCGTCGCCCAGTTTCACCGCCGACCTGCCGGCGCCCGAGAACAACGCCATCGCGTCGACGGGCGGAACGCAAGGATCGCTCGCGAGGACGAAGGACCGCTTTGCCGTCAGCAACCCGACGTCACCGCTTCCAAAGCGGATGGGCGTTTCTTCTCCGTCGATAGAAACCCAGCACACGCCCTTCACCACCGCAAAGAACTTGATCTTGTCGGGTGCCGGAAATCGAACGGCCCAAGCGCCGCCGGCGGAAAAGCCTCCCGTCGCCAGCGATTCGGCGCTCGTGAGCCTCAGGATGTCGGAGAAAGGGTCGTCACTCATGATCGTACTGTCGCGCAAGTAAATCGCACTATAGAGCATTAACAAGCCGCCGGCCGGGCCTTAACCTTCCGGTTCTTCGTCCCGGACACTCAACGACATGAACAGCAATACCAGCCTCGAATCGGTTCTCGTAACGGGCGGCAGCGGCTTCATTGCGCAACACTGCATCCTGGCGCTGCTCGATCGCGGCTATCGGGTGCGAACCACCGTTCGCTCGCTCGCACGCGAGACTCAGGTGCGCGCGCAGCTCGAAAGAGGCGGCGCAAAACCTGGCGAGCGCCTGTCATTCGTCGAGGCGGATCTCCTCGCCGACGACGGCTGGCAACAGGCAACTGCCGGCTGCACCTACGTCGTGCACGGCGCGTCGCCCACGCCCACCGGCACGCAGACGAGCGAAGACGATTGGGTCAAGCCTGCCGTGGCAGGCACGCTGCGCGTGCTGCGTGCGGCGCGGGACACGGGTGTAAAGCGCGTCGTGCTGACCTCCGCTTTCGGTGCGATCTGCGCCGGCCACGGGCCAATGAGCCGCCCCTTCGACGAGACCGACTGGAGCAACCTGACGGCCGCCGATGTCTGGCCTTATCAGAAGTCGAAGACGTTGTCGGAACGCGCAGCCTGGGATTTCATCGCGCGAGAAGGACGCGGCATGCAACTGTCCGCGATCAATCCGGTGACGGTTCTCGGGCCCGTGCTCGGCGACGACTATTCGCACTCCATCCGCCTGATCAGGGGCATGCTGAACGGCCAGCCCGGCAATCCGCGCATCAATTCCGGCTTCGTCGACGTGCGCGACGTCGCCGACCTGCATGTGCGCGCCATGACCCACGACGCCGCGAACGGAGAGCGCTTCATTGCCATTGCCGGCGAAAGCATGTGGCTCGCCGGAGTCGCGCAGGTGCTCAAGGCGCGCATGGGGGATGCCGCGCGCCATGTGTCCACCCGGGTGCTGCCCGACTGGCTCGTGCGCATCGGCGCGCTGAAGGATCCCGCGCTGCGAGGATCGCTGCCGCTGCTCGGCCGCAATCTGAACGCCACCAGTCAGAAAGCCATCAGCTTGCTCGGCTGGTCGCCGCGCCCGCGCGAGGACGCCATTGTCGCCACGGCCGAAAGCCTCGTGCACCTCGGGCTGCTGCGCGATGCCGGCCGGCGATAGCATCCGCACAACCACCGCTCCCGCCGCTGCCATTTTGTTCCGGCCTGCCGATCGAGGGCCCTGCGCCCCGAAAGCACCGCCAGCCCGGCGACGGTTTTGCTCACTCTCCTACGGAGGCTCCATGCCTGACACCACCACCGCCCGTCTTGCCGCACTCGGACTGGTTCTTCCGTCCCCCATCGCGCCGCTCGGCTCGTATCGGACCGTATCGATCGCGGGCAACCACGCACACGTGTCGGGCCTCGGGCCGTTCGAGAACGGCAAGCCTGTGACGGGCATCGTCGGAGAAGACATGAGCATCGAGCGCGCTCAAGCCTGCGCACGGCTGACGATGCTGATGATTCTGGCTTGCCTCGACGAACGGTGCGGGCTCGATCGCGTCAGGCGTTGCATACGGTTGACCGTGTACGTTCGCGCGTCGGCTTCGTTCACTCGGCATCCGCAGGTGGCGAACGGTGCGAGCGACGTACTGCTGGACCTGTTCGGCGCGGACTTGTTGCCGGCCCGCAGCGCGATCGGCGTGCACACGCTGCCCATGGGCATTCCGGTGGAAATCGACAGCGTATTCGAGTTGCACCGCGAAGCAGGCCGCGATTAGTTCGCCCGGTCCCGTCGCGCCGGGCGTGGCGTCAGCGTGTCGACGCGAGTTTCAAGGTTCAGTGGAATCTATCCGCGCCCGATCGCGGGCGCGGCGAGCAGCGCCTGGGCGGTGCGCGTGGCCATCGGGTCGTCGGATTTGTACGCCGCCGCGTAGGCATAGGTACGCCACGATGCATCGCCAAGCGCATAAAGACATACGGCCGCGAGCGCCATGCCGCGCGACGACAGTGTGCCATCGCGCTCCACCCGGCGCAATTCGCTCAGCGCCTCGCCCCAGGCGCGTGCACGCACATGCCACCAGGCCAGCACCTCGCGCATTTCGCCGTTCCCGGGACGCAGCACCGCCATCGCGTCGAGCAGGTCCTGGACGTCCGAAAACGTATCCAGCGCCGCACCGGCCCACAGCACGTCCATCATCCCCGTAACGATCGCGTTGTCGCTCAACGTCTCGATCATGTGCTTCTCCAAGCTTTTTCAGCCAATCGCCATCGGCGCACGCATCATTGCGCCCGCTCGCGCATTCAGCGCGTTTCACTTGCCGCCCGCGAGCGCCCTCGCCTCGGCCGCGATGCCCACGAGCGACAGCTGATCGCGTACCTGATCGATGAAAATCGCCGCCATCAAGGCGAGCATCAGAATCGTGAGCGCGCCTTTCACGGGCTGCGCCAGCGACGGCAGATCGAGCTTTTGCGACACCTTCCCGGTAAAGCCGAAGCCGATATCGATCAGCAGCAGCATCAGCATCATCGGCGTGGCCAGCTTCGCCACCGTTTCCATCAGCGAGTCGGTCTTCAGCAAAACGAACGATTCGAGTACCGATCCCCCGGCCGGCGTGAGGTTCGCAAGCGGCCACCAGGTATACGATTCGTAGATCGCGCCGAGCAGAAACGTCATGCCGCCCAGACACCAGAACGCCGCGATCGCGAACTGGCTCAGCAGCGTGGAAGTCAGCGACGTCTGCTGCCCCTGGCTCGGGTTCTGCATCTGCAGTTGATTGAAACCGGTCAGATCGTCGACGTACGTGCCGACGCTTTCGGCGGCCCAGAACACCGTCGACGCCGCGAAGCCAAGGCCGACGCCGATCAGCGCCTCCTTCAACCCGATGCCCACGAGCAGCGTCGCATCCCCCTGCTCGAGCAGGCCGCGTTGCCCGTAGGCGATGAAGCTGCCCCACAGCAGCGCCAGCGCGGTGCGCACGCGGCCTTGCACGACGTTGTCGGACGTCGGCGGAAAAATCATCATCAGGACCATCAATCGTTCGCTGCAAAGGCCGAGCACGATCAGAAACCTGACCAGTTGATGGCTCGATTCGATCGATGCGAAGGTAATCTCGCTCATTTCAGTCGCCTGTCGTTCAATGGATGCGCGGCTTGCGGGCGCGCTTGCCGCTTCAAAACGCCGGGCTGGGCCGGCGGCTCTCCGATGTTTCCTCGTCCTGCGCGTCCTCGATCGCGAGCTCGATTGCCTTGACGAGCGTGTCGCGCCGCTTGCCGTAGATGTCGATGCGGGCACGGTTGCGCAGAATCTCGGTGCGCAGCGCACCGATCTGCGCCTCCTTCGCCGCCAGCGCCTGCCCGGCCTGCGCCGCCCGGGCCTCGAGCATCGCGTGCTGCTCGGCCGCGTGCGAGCGGAATTCGCGCAGCTTCAGATACTCGTCCGCCCGGAAGGACACGCTGCCCAGCATCGCGTCGATCTTGCCGTCGTGCGCGGCAAGCTCGGCCGCATGCGCGTGCACCGCCGCGCGGCTTTCCTCCAACGCGTCCGTGAGCGCCTGCAGCTCGCCGCGCAAACCGCCGAGCGCCGCATTGAGCTTGCGATCGAGCTGGCGGCGACGCGAGAGCACGCGCTCGAACGCGGCAACACGGCGGTCTTTCATCGCTCGCCTCCAGTATCAGGACTGCACGATCTCGCCGAGGGCCGCGAGCGTGTCGCTCGGGTCGACGAGCAGATCGGTCGGTTGGCCGAGGAAAGCCCGAATCGCGTCGATCTTCGCAATGGCTTCGTCGGCAAGCGCATCGGTGCCGCTCTGATACTCGCCCACCTGCAGCAGCAATTCGACCTCCTTGTGCTTGGCCATCAGCCGCCGCACGTGTCCCGCCGCCGCCACGTGCTCGCGCGGCACCACCTGCGTCATCACGCGCGACAGACTGCCGAGCACGTCGATCGCCGGATAGCGGTTCTGTGCCGCGATCTCGCGCGAAAGAATCATGTGACCGTCGAGAATGCCCCGTACCTCCTCGGCGATCGGGTCGCCGCCCGATTCGTCCTCGGCCAGCACGGTATAAAGGGCGGTGATCGAGCCGTGCTCCGAGCGGCCCGCGCGCTCCAGCAGCCGCGGCAGCTCCGCGAAGATCGACGGTGGAAAGCCGCGCCGCGTCGGCGGCTCGCCCATCGCCAGGCCGATTTCGCGCTGCGCGCGCGCAAAGCGCGTCAGCGAATCCATCATCAGCAGCACACGCATGCCGCGGTCGCGGAAGTATTCGGCCACCGCCGTTGCCGCATAAGCGGCCTTCGCGCGCTCGATCGACGAGCGGTCCGATGTCGCGCAGACGACGACCGAGCGGGCCATCCCGTCGGGCCCGAGAATGTGCTCGCAGAATTCGCGCACTTCGCGGCCGCGCTCCCCGATCAACGCGATCACGTTGACGTCGCAGCGCGCCCCGCGCGCGAACATGCCCATCAACGTACTCTTGCCGACGCCGGCCGGCGCGAAGATGCCCATGCGCTGGCCCTCGGCCAGCGTCATCATGCCGTCGACGACGCGCACGCCCGTCGGCATCGGGGTATCGACGACGGGCCGCGACATCGGATCGGGCGGATCGGCGATGACGGGCTGCCATTCGTCGCATTCGAGCGGCCCCTTGCCGTCGATCGGCTCGCCCAGGCTGTCGATCACGCGGCCGAGCAGGCGGGGGCCGATGCGCAGCGAAAGCGGACGTCGGAGTCCCACCACGCGTGTCGCCCGCGACACGCTGCCGAGCCGGCCGAACGGCGAGAGCAGCGCGACGTCGCGCGAGAAGCCGACTACCTCGGCACGCTGCAGCAAGGCGCCTTCGGGCGAGCGCAGCTCGCATAGCTCGCCGAGCGTCGCGTCAAGCCCCGATACGCGTACGAGCGTGCCGATCACTTCCTGCACCTTGCCGCATGCCGCGGGTTGTGCGCGGGTGCGCAGTTCGCGCTCCATCGCATCCATCAGCGCCGAAAAGCCGCGTACGGCCCGCGGCTGCGCGATGCGCACCCCGCTCGCTTCGTCGGTTCCGAAACCGTCCGCGCTGTCGATCATGGCGCTCCCTTCCTTGTCATGTCTTCTTCCACGTGCGGCGCGAAGGCCGGTTCAGATGGACATCGCGTCGGCGTCGGCATACGCGGCATCGGCCCAGCCCTCGTCGCGCCGGTCGTCCGCCGTGTGCAGGGCCGCGGCATCGTCTTGCCAACCTTCTTCGTCCCCGATGTTGCCGTCGCCATCGTCGCCATCGCCGCCGTCGGCCGCGTGCGCATCCGGGTCCGTCAGGTCCTCGCCGGCTCCGACGGCGGACTCGCCGATCGGCACCTCGGCGTTGCCCGCGAAACCGGCCTGCGCGTCGACGGTTTGTGCGTCATCCCCGGGCCGCGCAGTCGGCGCATCGCGCCATGGCTCCTCCGCCACGCTTCGCACCGCGCGCGCCAGGGCGTCGCGCATCGCCGCCAGGTGCAACGACAAGCTCGCGTCGATCGCACCCAGATCGGTTTCGGCGACGCACGCGCCGGGCGCAAGCGTCGCGTCGGCCGCCACGCACAGCCGCACGGAGCGCCCGGCCTCGCGCCACGCCGCGGCCGCTTCGTCGAAGGCCGCGCTGGCCGCGGCCAGATCCGACGGATGAACACGCAGATGAACGGGACTGCCGTCGGCGACGATCCGCTCGACCGTCGCGGCCGCGCGCGCGAAAAGCGCCTTGGGATCCACCGACGCGACGATCTGCTCGACCGCCAGCGTCACGAGTTCGGCCAGCCGGTCCTGCTGCCCGGGCGCGAGCCGGCTGGCTTCGGCATGCGCGGCTGCCGCGCGTGCGTACCAATCGGTCAGCCCCCGCCGCAATCCGTCGTCGTAGCCCCGCTCGGCCGCTTGCGCGAACTCGCGCATGGCGCGCTCGACGAGTTCGTCCGCGCGGGCGCGGGCTTCGTCGAGCAGCATGCGGGCCTGCGCGCGCGCCGCGTCCAGTGCGTCGTCGCATTGCCGGCGCATCTCGGCGTACGCCGCATCGATCTCGACGATCGCCGCGACGCGTTCATGACGCAGGACGTCGCCTTCGACGCCCACGCCGAGGCTCGTGCCTTCGGCCTGCGGATTGCGTAACCAGATCACCATGACCACTCCGGAAACAAGTCGGGCAGTTGCGAGACGATCGAAAGGCTCAGGCTCGAGCCTTCCGAAGACGGTAGTGACAGCGGCAACGAAGGGGACGGCAACGCGCCCTCGTCGTCGCGCGCCGGCATGGCCAACCGCATGATCGCGAGCGGGTCGCCCGGCGCCCATCGGCAGTCGCGCTCGAAAAGCCGAAAGCCGAGCCAGGCCAGGACATCGCCATCGGCCGCGTCGAGCGGCACTTGCATGACCGATGCCGCGTGGCGCGCGCGTGCAGCAAGCGAACACGCATCGCCCGCAAGCTCGCGCCCGCGGGCGAAGAGCAGATTGACGCCGCGCGCCCCGATCCAGCCGGTCAACCTCTCGCGACGCGGCCGGTCGATCCAGGCGCGCAATGGCTCCGCCTGCTCGACGAGCGCGCGCAAGCGGAATACGGTCAGACAATCGTGCGCCGGCAGCAACGCAAGCGCCGTTTCCGGCGCGTAGAACGCGGCAAGCGGCGGCACCGGCATGCCCCATTCGTCGAGCAGCGCATCGGCAAGCGCCTCGGCCTGCGCGGGGTTGCATGCGCCGAGCCGGTCCGCACCGGGCACGCGTGCAAGGTACGCCGGATGCATCCAGTCGAACAGCGTACGCCGGCGCCGATGGTAGGCGGCCAGTCTCGCCGCCACGGCCGCCGGCGTCTCGCCGTTCGGGGCGGCAACGCTGTCGGCGGCGGCGTCGTATGCCTCGGCGGCGTCGTATGCGCTCGTCAAGTGCTCAACCCTGCTTGCCGTGCCGGCCATATGGTCGTTCGGATCGAAGGTCATGCCGGCGCTTTCGCCGCACGCCCCGCCCCGCGCGCGAACCGGCCCGCAAGTCCGCCGCCGCCCTTGAGCAGATTGCCGCGCCAGAGCGCGAAGCCGCCGGCGATCGTCAACAGCAGCACGCCGAGCGCGCCGCCCGCATAGACGACCCAGCCGTCCTGGCGGTGCGGGTGGGCAGGTGGATCGAGCGCATCGGCCGGCACGCTCGTCACGCTGACCTGATCGTAGGTCAGCCCCTCTATGCTGTGCACAACCAGGTTCTTGATCGCCGGCGTCATCCGATCGAGGTTCGCGTCGGGCCGGTACTTGATGAAGACCGATGCGGACGACGGCTTGACCGACTGCGCGAGCGGGTCGTTGTTCGGCAGCACGATCTGCACGCGCGCCACGACCACGCCGTCGATCTTCGACAACGTATCGTCGAGTTCCTGCGACAAACCGTAAATGAAGCGCACGCGCTCCTCGGTCGGCGTGGAAACGAGCCCGTCCTTCTTGAACAGCGAGCCGAGGTCGTCGAATTTCTTGCGCGGCAGGCCGCGTGCGCGCAGCACTTCCACGGCATGCACGATCTGCTTTTCGTCGACGCTGACCGACCAGGTCTTGCCGCCATCGGGCGTGCTCTTTTGCGCGTCGACGCCGGACATCAGCAGCGCGGCCGCCATTTCGTTGCAGTCGCTTTCGGTCAGTTGCCCGTAGAGCTCCTGCTTGCAGGCCGCAAGCGACAGCACGAGCGCCGCCACCGCGACGAGCCGCCATGTGGAGGGCAGCCTCGAAGGCACGAGGTTCGGTTTCATCAGTTGCTCCGGCCAGTGTGGGAATCCTCTCTCTTTAGGGAGAGGAGAACGTCAAGTCATTGGTTCTTCATGAGCGTCTGCACGGCGTCCTTGGACGACTGCACGGTCGCCATCTTCACCTGCAGATCGGCGTTCAGGCTTGCGATCTCGAGCTGGATCGTCATGTCGGCGGCGGCAAGGCGTTCCATCGACAGCGCGCTCATGTGCTGAGTCATATAGAGCACGTCGTTCGGCACTTGCCGGTAATAGTCCGCCTGCTCCTCGACTGCTTTCGTCACGAGGTCCGCGCGCTCGGTCGGGTGGACGGCTGCCGCATGGTGGGGCGCCGAAGCCATCATCGCCTGGAATTTGTCGACGAGCGGCTGCGATATCGCGTCCGCATTCGGCGCCGCGGGCGTCGTGCCGGTGACGCGGGCCAGTTCGTACTGGAGTTGCGATGCAGTCGTGATGCTCATTTCGTTTCTCCTGGTAGGGGCAACAGGCTCAGACGCGCATGTACTGCATCGTCAGCAGCATGTCGCTGGATGAGGACGACGGCGTCGCGACCGCTTCGCCGTCTTCGGCGTGCGCGCCGTTCTCGAACGCGAGCGCGGAATCCGGCGCAACGAAGCGGCCCGTGCGCTTCGCGGTCGCGACCGCCTGCTTCAGCTCCTCGCTCGCAAGCAGAACCTTCGCGAGCCGTTCAACCTCTTCGTTGCCGCCCTCCTCCAGCAGGTGTCGGGCCTCGTCCTGCCAACCGAACTCCTGGCGGGCCTTCAGGCACTGCAGCAACATTCCCTTGCTGGCCGGCAGGCACACCGCGCGCTCGACCAGATTGCGAAAGAGCCGTTCGGCCTCGCTCCATTCCGCGCGCACCATATGCAGCCAGCCGTCGAAAAACGCGAATTCGGCGGAATCCGGGCGCAGCAGATGCAGCACGTCGACGAGGTGCTCGAGATCGTCGATGTCGACTTGCTGCGGCGTGCCTGCGCGGGCCAATGCCACCCTGACCAGGTCGACGATCGCGCCGACGACTCCCGATGGGCACTGCGGCCGATCCTTCAGAACGTCCATCCTTTCCCCCAAGGAAATCAGATTCGATCCGATGGGCCGCACCCGATGAGGCGTGGCCTTCCGTTGACGCTAAGTTACGCAACACGACGGGCGCGCCACGTGCCGGGCACGAAGTCGCACAACGAATTGCGAAGCGCCGCATGCGATGCGGCGGCGGTCCGAGCCGCTTTCGCGGACGCCTTCGCGCGCGCCCGCCGCCGCGCGGGTTGCCTTGCTCACGTGGCCTGCGCCCGAGCGACGCGCCGTCGCGCCGCCCGCTTCGCAGCCCTTGTCCTTGCTTCGCATCGCCGTCGCGCCGGATACCGCGGCGCCGCTAACGTTGCATCGGGGCGCCCCATCCCGGGTGCGTGCCGGCGACAAGCGAAGGACAGCGGTCATGAGCGACGAGAAAACCGAAGAGCCCACAGACAAGAAGCTGGACAAGGTCCGCGAGGAAGGCCAGGTCGCGAAGAGCACCGACCTCGTCGAAGTCGCGTCGCTCGGCTCGATCGTGCTGGTGCTGACGGCGGGTCAGCACTATCTGGCCGACACGCTGCGCGCGGTCGTCAAGGAAGCGGTCGATTTCACCCACGGCGAGCGCGAGTTGCAGGACCTCTGGCCCATCCTCGTTCATATCGGCCTGCAGGCGCTCGGTCTGCTGTGCGGGATCGCGGCCGTCGCGCTCGTCGCCGCCATCATCGCGCTCGCCCCCCAGACGGGACTCAAGATTTCGCTGAAAGCCGTGATGCCGAAGCTTGCGTCGGTCAGCCCCGGGTCCGGCTTTCAGCGCATCTTCTCGATGAACTCGGCCATCGACCTCGCGAAGATGGTCGGCAAGGCCGCGATTCTCGTCGCCGTCATGTGGCAGACGATCAAAAGCGCGATGCCCGTGGTGGCGAGCGCGCTCGATCAGTCCGTACCGCAGTTGATCGGCGTGCTGTGGTCCGTGCTCATGCATGTGGTCGTGGTCGCGCTCGGCGTGTTCGTCGTCATCGGCGCGTTCGACTACAAGCTGCAGAAGTGGCTCTTCATCCGCAAGAACCGGATGTCGAAAGACGAGGTGAAGCGCGAGCACAAGGAAAGCGAAGGCAACCCCGAACTCAAGGGCGAGCGCAAGCGCATGGCCAGGGAGATGTCGCAGGAAGGCCCGAAAGGCGGCGTCGCGCGCGCGAACGTCGTCGTGGTCAACCCGGTTCACTACGCGGTCGCGCTGCGCTACGACCCGGCGGAGTTTCCGCTGCCCGTCGTCCTCGCCAAGGGCCTCGACGAGCAGGCGCTGCGGCTGCGCCAGCAGGCGATGCACGCGCGCGTGCCCATCGTCGCGAACCCGCCCGTCGCGCGCATGCTGCACAAGGTGCCGCTCAATCAGCCGATTCCCGAAGAACTGTTCGAAGTCGTCGCCGCGATTCTTCGCTGGGTGGACGGCCTCGCGCCTCAAACCGCCACCACGGAGTAGTGGACATGTTCAAGACCATGAAACTGCCCGGCATCGGCGAGGCCGGCATCGCCGTCCTGCTGATCGCGATCGTCTCGCTGATGATCCTGCCGCTGCCCCCCGCCATCATCGACGGGCTGCTCGCGATCAACATCACGATCAGCATCACGCTGCTCATGGTGACGATGTATGTGGGCCATATCGCCACGCTGTCGGCGTTCCCGTCCGTGCTGCTCTTCACGACGCTTTTCCGGCTCTCGCTGAATATCGCGTCGACGAAGTCGATCCTGCTGCATGCCGATGCCGGCGAAATCATCGAAAGCTTCGGCCAACTCGTCGTGGGCGGCAATCTCGTCGTCGGCCTTGTCGTGTTCGTCATCATCTCCGTCGTGCAGTTCATCGTGATCGCCAAGGGCTCGGAGCGCGTCGCCGAAGTGGGGGCACGGTTCACGCTCGATGCGCTGCCCGGCAAACAGATGAGCATCGATGCCGACCTCCGCGCGAACATCCTGACGCCGGACGAAGCCCGCAGGAAACGCGCGAGGCTCGCCATCGAAAGCCAATTGCATGGCGGCATGGACGGCGCGATGAAGTTCGTGAAAGGCGATGCGATCGCCGGCCTCATGATCACGATGATCAACATCGTCGCGGGCATCGCCGTGGGCGTCGCCTATCACGGCATGTCGGCCGGCGAGGCGGCCAACCGCTTCTCGGTCCTCTCGATCGGCGACGCCATGGTCTCGCAGATTCCCTCGCTGCTGATCTCGGTGGCCGCGGGCGTCATGATCACGCGCGTGGACGAAGGCGGCGACCATGGAAATTCCTCCCTCGGCGAAGACATCAGGCGCCAGTTCACGAGCAGCTCGCGCGCGCTGTACTTCGCCGCGCTGCTGCTGCTCGGCTTCGCCGCCGTGCCCGGTTTTCCGGCCGCGCTCTTCGCGCTGCTCGCCGGGCTGCTCGGCTTCGTCGGCTACCGTCTGCAGAAAAAGCAGGATGGTCCTGCCAAAGGCGCCGGCAAGCCCGTGGGGGCACTGCAGCGCGCCGGCGCCAAGGGCGACGCGCCGTCGATCCTGCCACGCCCGCCGCAGTTCACCTGTCCGCTCGGCGTGCGCCTCGCAGCCGACGTCAGCGCGCGCCTCGCGGCCGATGCCCTTGACCGCGCGTTCGACGCACAGCGCCACGCGCTGCAATCGGAAGTCGGCCTGCCGTTCCCCGGCATCATGATGTGGTCCGACGGCACGCTGCCCGAAGACAGTTACGAAGTGCTCATCTTCGACGTGCCGCAAGGGCGCACCACGCTCGCCGAAACGCGCGCGGTACACGCGGCGGCCGACGGCGGCGCCGCGGACGCGCCTGCCGCCGCGGCGACACCGGAAGCATTGATCGCACGCCACACGATCGACCTGCTGCGGCGCAATGCCCATCTCTTTCTCGGCATCCAGGAAGCACAGTGGATGCTCGATCAGCTCAACGAGGACTACCCGGGCCTCGTCGCGGAGGTACAAAAGGCACTGCCGCTGCAGAAGATGGCGGACGTGCTACGCCGGCTGCTGGAGGAAGACGTGCCCGTGCGCAATATCCGCAGCATCACCGAAAGCCTGATCGTCTGGGGACCGAAGGAGAAGGACATGCTGATGCTGACCGAGTACATCCGCATGGAGCTCGGCCGGCTCATCGCCTATCGCGCGACGGGTGGCGTGCGGGATTTGCCCGTCGTACTCGTCGACGTTCAGGTCGAGCAGCACATCCGGCAGTCGATCAAACAGACCCCCACGGGCAACTTCCTCGCGCTGCCGCCCGACGAAATCGGCCAGCTCGTCGGCAAGATCGCCGACATCGTCGGCGATACGCCGCAGCAGCCACTGGCGCTCGTCGCGTCGATGGATATCCGGCGCTACATCAAGCGCATGATCGAGGCACGGCTGCCCTGGCTGCCCGTGTATTCGTACCAGGAGCTCGGCGCGCATGTCGATCTCCAGCCCGTCGGCCGCCTGGCGATGTGATCGAGGGAGCCGCGCCATGCACTCCTCCGCCCCTCATCGCGCCCGCGTCATCGCGGCGCCGGCCGCGCACACCGACCCCGCACCCGAGATGCCGGCCGCGCAGTTGAGCCGCCAGGCCGCCCTTTTTCAGCGCCTGCGCGAAGGCACGCGCGCCGGCGCATCGGAAGCGCCCGGCGACGGGCAGCCGTGCGCCGCACCGGCCGAGCCGCCATTCGCCGAGCCAGCCGATCCGCTCTACCCGGTCGCCGGGTTCGCCGCGGACGAACATCGCGACGATGCCGGCAGCGGCGAGCGCGACGACGACGCACAGGCCGGCTCCGGCGACGACCGCGACGACGCTGCGGCGCACGCCCGATCGGCAGCCCCGGTGCCCGCTCCGGTACCTGCGACGATTCATCCGCCCATGCATTCGACGATGCGCGTGCCGGTGCATTCGGCCATGCATGGGCTCGTGCATGTGCCGGCATATTCGACGATGCCCGCACCGACGCCGATGCCGGCGCGCGGCGCGGCGCCGCTTTCACCGCAGAGGCCGCCCAACGCCCGGCCATCGACGGCTGCGCCGGACACGCCGCGCGTTCAAGCCGCGCGCGAGCCGCGGCGCCCCGAAGCAGGCGGCCCGCACGCCGTGGTCGCCGTGCAGGCACCGGCGCGCACGGGCCAGGACATGAACCGGTTCGTCGATTCGATCGTCGCCGAGGTGTCGGACTTCTGCGCCAATCCGATCGTGTTCGCAAGCGGCGACTGGCAGATCACGATTCCCATCGATCCGGCGCTGCTGCCAGGCTGCACGTTGAGCCTCGCGCTTTCGCATTTCCAGTTGACGCTTCGCTTCGACACCACCGACGCACGCTCGCGCGAACTAATCTCACAGCATGCGGCGACGTTGCGCACAAGCCTCGAAGAAGTGATGCAAGGCCGCTTCGACGGCGCGCGCAGCGTCGAGATCATCGTCACGTAAAACCCATATGGATACCACACGAACGCTACTGACAGACCACGTTGCGGCGGGCGCCCAAGCGCCGGCGGTAGCCGTTTTGCTCGATCCCGCGCGGCTGCCCGCGCTTGCGGCCGCCACCGCGCGCCAGCATCGGCTCGCCGTCGACGAGCGCCTGAGCGCACTGCTCGCTCACGCGCTCGGCGTCTCGGCCTTCAGCGTCGGCGCGCACGACTTCGTGGCGCCGGAGCGCGCCGCCGTCGTGCGCGTGCGCTGGGGCATGGAGACGGCCGCGGTGCGCATCGACGTCGGACAGCACACGGGGCTCGCGAGCGTCGTCGCGTCGGACGAGCCCGTCAACGAGCGCTTGCGCGATGCCGTATGCGCGATCCTGCTCGATCCGCTGCGGCGCGCCCTGCAAGCGCTCGGCTTCGACGGCGTGGAAATCGTCTCGCTCGAACGCGCCGCGCGTCAGCCGCCGAGCGGGCCTTGCTGCGCGCTCTCGCTGCGCCTGGGCGATACCCGCTTCGATGCGGTGATCGAGCACATCGACAGCGGCTGGCTCGACGCGCTCGAAACGCTCGTGGCCCGGCAATGCACGCCGTTCGCCACCCACGTCAGCGAGATCGCCGTACCGGGCCGGCTGCGGATCGGCGAGAAAACCATGAACGTGACGACGCTCGATTCGCTGCGCGCGGGGGACGTCATCTTGCGTGCCGTTCCCGAAGCCACCCGCGCGCTCTTCGCGAGCGAGCACTCGTCCGCCCCGATGCAAGTCGTCTGGGGCCGCTACGGGACGCGGCAGCTGCGCGCCGTGGCAGACGTCACCCACCATCTGATGACCTTGAGCGAGGACCCCACCATGAGCCATGAGACGCAGTTCAACGCGCCGCTTACCGATTCGATCGACACGCCCGTCGAAATCAGCCAGCTGGACCTGCCGCTGAAGCTCGAGATCGACACGGTTTCGATGCCGGTCGCCCAGCTCTCGGCGCTGCGCGCGGGCTACGTGCTCGAGCTGCCCACCGCGCTGCCCGATGCGCGCGTGCGGCTCGTCACCTACGGGCAGACGATCGGCTTCGGCGAACTCGTGAGCGTCGGCGATCATCTCGGCGTGCGTCTCGTTCAGCTGTCGCGCGGCCATGGTTCAGTTTAGCGATCTCACCGGGCTGCTGATCACCGTCGTCGCGATCAGCCTGATCCCGTTCGTCGCCATGGTCGCGACCTCGTACGCGAAGATCGTGGTCGTGCTCGGACTGTTGCGCAACGCGCTCGGCGTGCAGCAGGTGCCGCCGAACATGGTGCTCAACGGCATCGCGGTCCTCGTCTCCGCTTACGTGATGGCGCCGATCGGCATGCAGGCCATGCAAACCATGCAGACGATGCACCGTACCCCCGGCAGCGACACGTCGCTCGTCGTGCTCGATGCCTTCGATGCGGCAAAGGAGCCGTTTCGCGCCTTTCTGAAGAAGCACGCGCACGAGCGCGAAAAGCGGTTCTTCGTGCGCTCGGCAACCGTGGTCTGGCCGAAGGACATGGCGGCGAAGATCCGTGAGGACGACCTCATCGTCCTTGCCCCGGCCTTCACGCTGACCGAGATGACCGACGCCTTCAAGATCGGCTTTCTGCTGTACATCGCATTCATCGTCGTCGATCTCGTCATCGCCAACGTGCTGATGGCGATGGGCCTGAATCAGGTCCAGCCGACGAACGTCGCGATTCCGTTCAAGCTGCTCCTGTTCGTCGTCATGAGCGGCTGGTCCACATTGATTCACGGTCTTGTCATGACCTATCGCTGAGGCGCGCACCATGGAAACCGATACGCTCGTTCGCATCACCTCGCAGGGCCTGCTGCTCTGCCTGTCCGTCTCGATGCCGGTAGTGGCCGTCGCCGCGCTCTCCGGCCTCGCGATTTCGTTCGTGCAGGCCATCACGTCGATGCAGGACCAAAGCATCTCGTACGCGGTGAAGCTCGTGGCCGTCGTGGCCACCGTGCTCATGATCGGCGCCTGGGGCGCCGCCGCGATCCTGCGCTTCGCCAATCAGATCATCACGCTCGCGGTGCCGTCGTGAATTCGCCGATCCGCAACAACCACGGCCACCACGCCGCCGATCTCGCGCAGCAGGCGCAGGCCGGCGCCGAGCACGTGGGGCAGATGACCCAGGCGCGCGGCTTCACGGGCGTGAAGGTGCAGCACACGAAGATGCAGCGCGCGCGCATGCAGCACAACAAGATGCTCGCCGCCGCTTTCTACCGCGGCAAGCGTTTTGCCGAAGGCATGCACAAGCCGCCGCCCCCTTCCGCGCAAAAGCTGATGCGCCAGCTCGGCCAACGGCCGCGGCCGGCGGGCTCGGCGAAGACGCAGGGCAAAGAGGCATCGGCTCACGAGCGGCCGGACGACCCGCACGCGCTCGAGCCCAGGCACGAGCATGAACACGAACACCCGCACGAGCGCGAACGCAAGCACGAGCAGGGTCAGCAGCAAAAGCGCGAGCGCGATCAGCAACACGGCGACGGGCAGCAACAGCATCGCAACGGCCATGGGCACGATCGCGGCTCGAATCAGCACGGCGAAGAGCAGGGGCAGCCGCAGCAGGGTGCGCCGCGCGACGGGCAGCCTCGGCGCGACGGCCGTCAGTCCGGCGAAGGCCGCGACAAACCGCGCAAGTTCGCGATCGGCAAGGCGGGCCGGGCCAAGGCCGCCGCGCGCAGCCAGCCGCTCCCGGCCACGATGCAACTGCTCGCGACGCACAAGCTCGGTGCGCCGGACTTGCCGGCCGAACTCGCGGCGGCGTGCGCGAAGGAGGTGCTGCGGCTTGCCGCGCAGGTCGAGCTGGGGCCCTTGCTGGCGGTGCCGATGCTGCTCGCGATGCGCTCGCCGATGGCGCTTCGGCGCAATGCTGCCCGGCTTCACGCGCACCGCCATGCGGCACTGATGCAAAGTGCCGCGACCCCGGGCAAGGCCGCCGCGGTGGCGGGGCTTCTCGGCGTATCGCTCGACAACACGCTCGCCCGCCAGAGCGCGGGCATCGAATACTCGTACGACGATCAATCGATCGCGGCCGTGAAGCAACGCATTCTCGACACGCAAGCCGCGCTGCCGGCCGGCGGGGTGCCCGCCGGCGCCGCCGTCACGGGCGGCGCGACGGGTGGTCCAACCGGCGCCGCGCGGCAAGGGACGGCCAAGCCCACGGCCGGCGCTTCGGATAAGACGTTCGAAGTTCGCATGGCGCCGGCTGCGCCACCGGCAAAACCCTAAACTGATTTCGACGGTCAAGGCCCGGCGGCCCGATGCGCGAAGCAGCGAAACGCCGGAGCGGCGACCAGCAACGGCAACCGCATGACCCACGTCGGATACACGGATACCACGATCATGAAAGCGCTTCGAGTACTGACCGGCACCCACGCCGGAGCCCAGGTCCGGCTCACGAGCGGCACCTACCGGATCGGCGCCACCGAGCACTCGGATGTCTGCATCAGCGACTGGACGGTCGAGGACATCGAGCTTTGCGTGGGCGAGGACGGTGTGGCGCGGATCCGCTCGGCGAACGGCGACGAGGTGCTCGTGGCGGACTTCGTGGCCGTGCCGTTCGGCGACGTCGTGTTTTGCGTGGGCCCCGACGGCGAAGCCTGGCCGCGCGATCTCGATTTGCTGGCGGGCCTCTGGAAGACGGCCGAGCCGCCTGCCACCGACACCGCGACGGGGGCTGACGCGGATAGCGGCGCGCCGGATCGGGCCCCGGCCCATGCGGACGAACCCGGCGCCGGCCACGCGCCGGCCGATTCGCCGAAGGTGCCCTGGCGCACGGCCGTGCTGGCGCTCGCCTGCACCGCTGCGATCGGCGGCATCGCCGTGGCCGGTGTGATGTTCGCGGGTACGCAGTCGAGCGAAGCGGCGAGCGTGAGGTTCGACGCCGACGCGCTCGCACGGCAGTTGCAGGAGGCCCTGCACCGCGAAGGCCTCGGCGACCTGCAGGCAATGGCACGCAAGGACAGTGTGGCGGTGCGTGGCATCGTGACGAGCACCGACGAAAGCGCGAAGGCGCAGCGGATCATGGACAGCCTCGCGCGCGGCAAGGTGCGGCGCGAATACGACGTCGCGCAGCAAGACGTGGACAACATCCAGCAGTCGCTCGCCGGCACGGGCGCGGCAGTGAGTTACCAAGGCCACGGCGTCTTCCGCGTGAGCGGCAGCGTGCAGTCGATGACGACCTTCCGCACGCTGATAGCGGGTATCAGGGCCGACCTCGGCGACAACGTCAAGCGCGTCGACGTCGATGTCAAGGAGGCGCAGGCGCTCACGCCCGATGTCGAGTACACGTCGGTGATCGCCACGGGCGGGCTGCGCTACATCGAGACGCCCGACGGCACGAAGCATCTGTTCGCGAGCAGCGGGAACGAAGCAAACAATTGACCTCGACCACCAAAGGAACCGACATGTACGACGCATTGCTTCCCATCGCGCAGGATCTGAACGCGCTCGATGCCACGCTCTCGGCGCCCGACGGCGCGCAACGGGTCGCGCGCATCGCGGCGGCCTTCGACGAAACCGCGCGCCGGATCAGTACGGCCACGCAGTCCGCGGCCGACGAGCGCGAGCGGCTCGATCTGCAAAAGCTTTATCGCGGGATGATCGCGGCGCGCCGCATCGTGCTCACGCTGCAGGAGCGCCACAGCGCCCGTGGCGCGGCGCTTTGACGGCATCCGCGGCGATACGGAAGACGGTTGAACAGTTTGCAGTTGCAGCATCCGGCTGCGCGTCAGCCGGTCCGGACCGGCGGCCACCACGGCCACGGGCCTTTTACCGAAGCATCAGGCGTCAACCCATAGCAGTGCTTTTTCCATCACTTTCTTGATAAGGGGAATACATCATGTCTTCATCGATCGGAAGCTCGGGCGTCTCGCAAGCCGGTTCGCAAAACGCCGACATGGTCGGCCAGATGCAGGCCATGGCCAACCAGAACAACGCCATGACGATGGCCGCCATGCAGA
Organism: Burkholderia sp. A2; assembly: GCF_001729305.1. Taxonomy (NCBI): domain Bacteria; kingdom Pseudomonadati; phylum Pseudomonadota; class Betaproteobacteria; order Burkholderiales; family Burkholderiaceae; genus Burkholderia; species Burkholderia sp. A2. Next base: position 167,627 of record NZ_LZXX01000090.1, read on the forward strand.
TCAACATGCAGCAGCAGGAAACGTCGGCGCTCGCTTCCGTCGGCAACAACGGCGCGAAGAACATCGCCGACGCCGCGAAGGGCCAGTAAGCCGCTCGCGTTGCCGCAGTCCGTTCGCGCGAGGGGCACGAAGGCGGAAAGCCCGGCTTTCCGGCTACGTGCCCCCGCTTTTTTGCAAGCGGGCCGCCCTATTTTCGCCGGAGATTGCCGCCCATGAGCAGGGAACGTTTCGTCGAGTTGATTCACGAAGTTTGCGCGGTGGTCGGGCTGCCCGACGCCGAGTACGTCGTCGAGACGCAAACGCTCGAGATCGAGGGGTTCGACGTCCATCTCGACCACCACGAGACCGACCCCGATTCGGTCTATGTCAGCTTTCATTACGGCGCCGTCACGCCCGGCCGGTCGCTCGTCGTTTTTCGGCTCATGCTCGAGGCCAACCTGCTCGTCTACGCGCAGGACCAGGCGCAACTGTGCCTCGAATCCGATACGGGCAACGTCGTGCTGCTCGTCCATCTGCCGATGGGCCCGACGATCACCGGCGATTATCTCGCCGATCTCTTCTCGCACTACGCCGAACACGGCCGCTACTGGCAAAACAACATCCTCGAATCGCCGGACGAAATGTTCGAGGGCATCGCCTCGGGCAATTTCATGTGGCTGCGGGCGTAAGCCCGGCGAGCGCAAGCGCGCTTCAGGCAACGGGCGCATCCGCGCGCGCATCGATGCCTGGCCAGCCATCGCATCCGTTCGTACAGGGCACGTCGCTTCACGCTCACGCGGTCGCGGGCGCCCACCCGCTCGGCGCTATGCCGCCACGCGCGGGATCAGCAAGACGAGGCGGCGGCGCGTGCTCCCGTCTCCCGCACTGCCGGAACCGGTATCGTCCGCGCGACGCGCGACATCGCTTCCGTGCCCCGCCGGCCCGTCGATGACGAGGCACTCGCCCGGCGCCAGGCTTTCGTCGACCGCCCGATAGCCGCGCGCATCGCGGCGGCGCCCCAGTTCCACGCGCAAGCCGATACGCGGCATCGACGCGGCGCCTTCGACCGTCGGTGCAATCGAGAGCCAGAGGTCGCGGGCACCGTCATCGGGCAGGTCATCCTCGTCACGGCGTGCGAGGCGTGCCTCGTGGCGGTCGATGACGGCCGGCGAGCGGTCGTGCGTGAGCGCCGTTTGCGACACCTCGATTTCGGCGCGGCCGCTCCTGGCCAATGCCTTGAGCTGCGCGATCAGCGCGCGGCCGCCGTCGGGCGCGACACCTGCATCGCGGTGCTCGCGCACGTCCGCCGTCGCCTGCTCCGCGCCTGCCCCGTCGGCCATGGCCGGCGGCAGCGCGGGCCGCAACGCGTCGAGCGCGTCGCCATCGACATCCACCACCCACGTTTGGACCGATACGAGCTGCGCACGCACGTCCAGGCTGGCGACGAGCGCGCCGTCGGCGTCGATGCGCTCGGCCCGATCGCGTATCAGGATGGAATTCGTGGTCGCATCCGCTTCGATCACCGGCAACGCCGCATCGAACTCGACGATCCGCGGTGCATCGGAGACGGCGGTCCCGCTCGCAACGGCCGGGCGCTCGAAACGGCGCCGCAAGAGCGTGGCCACACCGGGCACGACGAGCGTGCGGCCATCGACCACGCGCGTTTCGTCGGCGGCATTCGCGGCACTCAGGCGAAACACCCGCACGGACAAACGCACGCGCGCTCGCGCGTCGCGTTCGAAGCGCTCGGCCGCGGCACGAATACGCTCCACGTAGGTCGCCGGCCCGCGCACGTTCACCGTTTGCGCGGCGGCGTCCACCGCCAGCGGGAAGTGCGTATCGGCAAGACCTGCCTGCTCGAGCGACGCACGCAGCGCATTCGCCAAAAGGAAGTGAGGCCGGATGGCGATATGCGCCTGCTCGTTCGCGGGCGACACATGCAGGACCGCACCGTCGTAGTACCAGACGAATCCGTACGAACGGCTCATGACATCGAGAAAGCGCTGCGGCGGCATCGCGAAACGGCCGCTCACGGCGCCCTCCACTTGACCGTCGATGCGCAGCGCAACGTGCTGCCCCGCCGCAAAGGCATTCAGGACCTCCGCGAGGCCCGCGCCGTTCGTCGCGTAGACGAAACGGGCGCCGGAGCCGCCGGCCCACGCCATGCTCGCCGCCTGCGCATGCACGGTGGCCGCGCAGACGAAGGCAGCGACGGCGCCGCGCGCGAGCGCTCGCATTCGTGCCGCGTTCATGCGGTACCTTCCGGCGACGCACCGGCGCCCGACGCATCGGCGCCCGACGCATCGGCGCCCGACTGATCCCTATCCGGCTTGAGGGTCAAGCGGTAACCCGTCGCATAGACCGATTGCACGGTCCAGCCGACGCCGGCCGCCTTCAGGCTCGCACGCAGGCGGCTCACGTACATGTCGACGGAGCGGCTTTGCACGGCCGCATCCCAGCCCCAGACCACGCTCATCAGATCCTGCCTCAGCACGACGGCGCCCGTGTGCCGAGCGAGATGCCAGAGAATGTCGAACTCCTTGGTGCCGAGCTTGTGCGCCACGCCCGCCACCACGAGCGAGCGCGCCTGCTGATCGAGCACGCATTCGTCGTCGACGAACATCTTGCGGCCCTGCACGTTCATCGGCGCGAAGCGCCGCAGCAGGGCGCGCATGCGCGCGAGCAGCACCTGCCTGTCGTAGGGCTTCACGAGATAGTCGTCGGCACCCGCATCGAGTATGCGCACGATGTCGGACTCCGCCGAGTGCACGGTCTGAAAAATCACGGGCATGATCGATTGCGAGCGGCTGCGGATCTTTTGCAGCAGCTTGTCGCCGGACACGCCCGGCAGATCCCAGTCGAGAATCGCGAGATCGGCCCACTGCTCCGACAGAAATTGCTGCGCGTCGAGCCCGCTGTGAAAAGCGTCGACGTGGTAGCCCTCGCTCTTGAGCCAGGAATGGATGAGCGCGTGATGCGCGACGTCGTCCTCGACGAACAGAATGCGTACGGGTTTGCCTGCAAGCGATTTCATGTGAACTCTTGGTTCTGACGGCCGCGCGGGAGTCGGCGCCCGGCCCGCGCAACGCGTGTCAAACGAATACGGGCCGCGCGCTGGCGCCTCACTCGCGGCGCGCCGCGCGCAACGCGCGGTCGGCATCGACAAGCGATGTCGCGTGCGGCTTCGCGGCGACAGGATTCAGGCACGGCAGACGCAGCACGAACATGGTACCGCCTTGTCCGTTGAGCTCGGCGTAAAGTGCGCCGCCGTGCATGCCGACGATCTGCACGGCGAGCTTGAGCCCGAGACCGAAGCCCGTTGCCGTCCGCTTGCCGAGCTTCTCGAAGTCGGTCAGCCGATCGCCCTCGACGAGACCCGGCAGCCCGCCCGCGCGATCGTCGACGACCACCTCGGCGAAACCGCCGGCCTGCCGGATCGACACCGTCACCGCCTCGCCGCGCGGCGACGCGCGAACGGCATTGTCGATGACGTTCTGGACGGCGCGCGCCACGAAGTTGCGCATGCCGCTCACCCAGAGCGGCGCGCTGTCGGGCAGCCACAAGTGTAGCGCGACGCCGCAATAGACGGCGGTGACCTCCAGCTGCGAGATGATCTGGCGCAGCGTCGCGCGCAGATCGAACCGTTTGAAGTCGCGCGCCTGCAAATGCTCGGTCACCGACGAGAAGATGAACTGCTCGCCGAGCGAGAGCACGTACTGCGCGAGCGAGGTGATCTGCTGCATGCCGCCGCAGCGCTCGAACGCCTCCGGGTCGCTCGCATCGAGCTGCGTGAGCGCGCTGATCGAATTGAGCGGCGAGCGCAGATCGTGCAGCAAGAAGCGCAGCGACATGGCTCGCTCGTCGAGCGAGCGCGCGAACGGCGTCACGTCCGTCACGGCGATGACGGATTCGCCCGACCCCGCACCGGCGGGGCCCGCCTGGATCCAGAAGGTCGAATCGTCCACGCGTACCTCGCGGCCCGCCTCGAGATCGCGCAGCCGCGGCACGTCCGTCATCTCGAAGCGCTCGCTCAGCGCCACGCTGAAATCGACGCCCGCGGGCAGCGTCATCGCCAGCATCTCGAGCGCACGCGCGTTCGCGTGAACGACCGCGCCCGCGCGATCGAGCACGATCACCCCGCACGGCAGCCCGCGCAGGCGGCGCGCGTCGTCGTCGGACAGGCGGCGATCGACGGCGCCCTCGCCGCATGCGTCGGCGGGCAAGCCCGATGGGGTGGGCCGCGGCTCGGGCTGCTCCCCGGGCGGCACGCCGGGCAGCGAATGCGGCTGAGTATGGGATTCGTTCACATGGCCTCCTGCATTCCCCGGTGCGGGCGGTTGCGGTGAATCACGGCGAGATGACGCGCGGCGACAGCAGGAAGAGCCGCTCCATGTGACTCTTCTGGCGGTTGTCGGTCCTGAAGAGCGCGCCGATCAACGGAATCTTCGAGAGCCCGGGCACCCCGGTCACGCCCATCGTCGCGCTGTCCGCGCGATAGCCGGCGATGAGCAGCGCCTGCCCCTCCTCGATGAACGCCTGCGTGTTGATCGTGCTGTTCTGGATCACCGGCAGGTTGCTGACCGTCTGATCGGTGAGCTGGCCGTCCTGAATCGCCACGTCGAGCTTGATGCGCGTGCGCCCGTCCTCCTCCACGACCATCGGCAGCACACGCAGCGAGATGCCCGTCGACACGCTGTAGAGATCGCCCGACGTGTATCCCGACACCGGCACGAAAAACTGCGTCTGGTTGTCCATCACGGCCTCGATGTTGTTGAGCGTGACGACCTTCGGGCTCGCGTCGATCTTGGCGGCCTTCGTCTGCTGCAGCGCCGAGATGCGCGCCATCAGATAGCGGCCGGCGTCGCCGAGCACGGCGGCCACCGATGCGCCCACGGGCGTCGCCGCCGCGAGCATGTTGCCCGCCAGCGCCGTCTGGCCGAAGTTCTGCGAGAGCGTGCCGTTGTAGGTGCTCTGCGCGAGCGTGCCGGTACCGGTCTGTACGTCGACGTGGCTGTTGTGCGCGGTCCAGTCGACGCCGAGCTGATGCAGCGCGTCGTCGTCGATCTCGATGATGTGCGCCTCGATCTCGATCAGTTGCGGTTTGACGTCGAGGCGATCGATCAGTTTGCCGTACTGATCCATCCGGTCGGCCGTATCGCGAATCACGACGGAGTTCGTGCGCTGGTCCGCGACGATGACCGGCAGTTGATCGTCGCTCGCCGGCGCCGTGCTCGTGTTCTGCGGCGGCGGCGGCTCGCCCACCGCCGCCGCCACGGCCGGCGAAGGCTGCCCGGTGAGCCCGGCGAACATGCCCTTGCCGGCCGCGCCCGACGGCACCGGCGGCGGAATGTACGGGCCGTTGTACGCATTGCCGTTCACGTCGTTGATCGGCGTGGTGCGCTTCACGCCGCTCGCCGCGCGGCCGCCCTCGCCGCGCTTGTCGGCGGCCTTGGCCGTGCCCGGGTGGTAGATGCCGTTGAGCACGGCCACCACGCCCTGCAGCGTGACCTGCTGGCCGTCGATGGGCACCGTGCGGTCGTGCGCCCACGCGTGATAGAGCGGAAAGACGCGTACCTGCGTGCCGCTTCGATGCGCCGCGTTGTTGTCGAGCCGCGAAGCCACGTTCGTCACCATCTGCACGTAGCGAGGCGGCCCGCTCACGAGCGCCGTGCCCTGCGCGCTGTCGTAGACGATCGGAAAGCGCTCGTCGGCGATGCGCAGGCGGTCGAGTGCGTCGCGCAGCGCGCCCGTATCGGCGGAATCGAGCTTCACGAGCGTGCTCTGCAGTTCGGCGGCCGTCGTGATGTCGAGCACTTCGCCGTCGTAGTACCACACGAAGCCGAACGACGCCGCGAGCGTATCGAGAAAGCGCCGCGGCGGCAGATGGAACTTGCCGCTCACGGTGCCGCTCACATCGGCGGCGATGCGCGTCGGGACGCCCTGGCTCGCGCCGAAGTCGCGCAGCACATCCTTGATGTCCTTGCCCTGCGCTTCGTAATCGACGATCGACGACTTCCAGCGCACGGCCGCCGCCTCGGCAACGGGGGCGGTCGCCCCGAATGCGAGCGCGGCGGCGAGGGCCACGGTGCCCAGTCGGCGAGCCCAGTTCATGACGCGCCGCCCGCGATGAAACGTACGCACCGCCGCCGGGTGCTTCTCCGACACATCGACAAAATTTTCATGTAAGTTCCGACTATCTTTCATAGGAAGGGCACTGACGATGAACGCTCCGAGTCACGAACGTCGCGACCTGACGCGCGAGATTCTCGAATTGATCGACCTGCGGCAGACTTTCACCGACATCCATATCGAGCAGGACCGGCCGATCATGATCAAGGCGCCGCGCGGCTGGCTCGCCGTCGGCGAGGAGCCCGTGCTGCACGACGAAATGCTGCCCACGCTGGCCTCGATCGAACCCGACTGGGAGGCGCAGCTTCAGCACGGCGCGATCGATCGCCCGTTCGTGCTCACGCGCTGCCGCCTTCGCTGCAACATCTACCGCACCAATGGCGGCCGCAAGCTCGTCATCTCGATCCGGCGCCTGCCGCTGCAGCCGCTCGCGCTCGACAAGCTCGGCCTGCCCGCGTACGTGCGCTCGATGATCGACAGCGCCAAGGGGCTGATCCTCGTGACGGGCCCGACCGGCTCGGGAAAGACGACGACGATCGCGTCGCTGCTCGAGCACATCAACCGCACGCGCAACAGCCACATCGTCACGATCGAGGAGCCGATCGAATACGAACTCGAGGGCCGCACGTCGATCGTCTCGCAGCGGCAAGTGCCCACCGACACACCGAGCTTCTCGGCCGGCCTGCGCGAGGCGCTGCGGCAAAAACCCGACGTCATCATGGTGGGCGAGGTGCGCGACCCCGAGACGGCGGAGACGGCGCTGCAGGCCGGCGAATCGGGCCACCTCGTGCTCGCGACGATGCACACGGGCAGCGCGATCGGCACGCTCACGCGACTGCTGTCGTTCTTTCCGGCCGAGCAGCGCGAGCGCTATGCGGCCGCGCTCGCGAACTGCCTCATCGGCGTGATCTGCCAATGCCTGGTGCCGACGGAGGACGGCGAGAACTTCGTGCTGGCGAGCGAACTGCTCTTCAACAACAATCAGCAGATCAGCGGCCTGCTGACCGATCCGGGCAAGCTGCCGTACCTTGCCGAGTTCATGAAACGCAAGGAGGACAACATGTCGCGCATGCTCAACGATCACCTCTTCAGCCTCGTATCGAAGCAGCAATGCCTGCCGCGCGACGTGCTGCGCGCGACCTACAACCGGCTCGAGCTGCACGAAATGCTGCAGACGCTCGCGCCGCACTGAGCCCGCGCGACGGCGGCGCCGGCGCAATGGCGCCGCTTTCGCCGGTCGCGCCGTGCGTGACGATGCTGCGAAGGTGTGCGGTATGGATAGGCTCACGGTCGGGCGCTCAGTAGTAGGAGTTGATCGTCCAGCCCGCCGCGACGGGCGTGTTCCAGACCGTCTGGCCGGACTCCCCGCAAAAGCTGCTGATCCACGGCGTCGTGATACCGGCGTACGTCGCCCAGTTCGTCGTCACGACGATCGTGTAGGTGCCGGGCGTGCCCGCCTGGGACAGCGCGTTGTTGATCCCGCCCGAATCGTCCTGAAGCGTCGGCGTCTGGCTCTCCGTATGCCCGAGGTTGCGGTTGCCGCCGTCGATGATGTCGATGCTCTGCGAGAGCTGCCCCCGGTTGCCGGTGGGGCCGTTGCACATGCCGTCGTTCAGGTGCGCCCACGTGGACGCGACGATGATCCCCGGCTTGGTGAGATTGACGGTCGTCCTGAACGTATACGAGTACGTCCCGTTGCTGCCGTTGTACGAATAGGCGCCCGACTGGAAGTTCGTCGCCGGCTGGCCCGTGCAGGCCGAGTAATCGCCCGCGCCGTTCGGGTTGGCCATCACGAGCTGACACCCCGTGAGCGATGACGCCGGCTCGATTTCGCTTTGCGTTTGCCACCTGCCGCCGCGGCACGACAGCACGCGCCCGTTCGCATCGGTGGAGACGAGCGTCGTGCTCGCCGACGCGGGGGCGATGGCCGAATTCTGCGGCGCGGGCGGGCATGGGTCGCCGACGTCGTGCGCGTTGCCGAGCGCGAGATTGCCCGCTTCGTCCACCGCCAGCGCCTGCCATGTGGCGCCGTTGTACGCATAGGCCCGATTCGTCGCGACGGTGAGCCGCACGTCGCCCCGATGCGCGGCAACGCCCGCGAGCGCCGCTTCGTCGTCCACCGGTTCGCGCCAGTGATAGGCCGCCTGCGGCACCCAGAGGTTCTGCGCTCCATCGCAATTCAGGACGTTGCCCGAAGCGTCGGCCGCGATGGCGCCGGGCTGCGTGCAGGCGGCATAGTCGATCTGCCGCGCGAGCACGATCGGCACTTGCATCGTGTTCGCCTGCGGATTGCCCGGCACGGCCACGCGGTACAGATAGTCGACGTTCTGCGCCTGCGTGCCGTCGTAGAAAATGAGGCTCGCGAGATGGCCCGTGCCCGTTTTCTTGTTTGTGCAGGATGTATTCGCCGGGTTGGGCGTATCGATCTTCCACGTGCCGAAGGCGCCGATGGCCGCGCCGATCGCATTGTTCGTCGCCTGGATCGATCCGCCGCCCGGGCCGGCGTTCGCCGCGATGTAGCCGAGTTCGGGATCGGGAATGGTCCGGCCGCCCTCCGTGACGAGCAGCGCCTGCAACGCCACCGGGCTGGCGCCGCCCGGGGCCGCGTAGACGAGCAGGCACGGCGCCTGACCGTAGGGATTCGTGCCGCTCAACGCATTCGGAAGGTAGGTCGACAGCTGATACGTCGAGCCGGTCATTTTCGCGATCACCGGCGAGGTGGTCGTGGCCTGGGCCGCGAGCGCCGTGTAGTTTTGCCGAATGAGCCGCGTGGCAGCCGCCGTCAGCTGCGACTGATAAAGCGCGGCCTGCTGCGCGCGCGTATCGTCGAGCGACGAGTTCGTGAGCGCGACGAGGCCCGCCATCATCAATGCGGCAAGTGCAAGCACGGCCAGCATCTCCACCATCGTGAAGCCGGACATGCGGCGAGCCGGCCGCGCGCGCGGGCCGGCGCGCCGCATGCCGGTGCGGGCAAGGGTACGGGTGCGCTCAGTCATACGCTTGCGCCATCCATACCGGCATGCCGTTCGGGATCGCGTTCGCCAGGGCGGCCGGCAGCGGCACCGCCGGGTTGCCGGGGGACACGAGGTTGGCGCCGAGCGCCACGCCGGCCAGCGCCGAGCCCTGCGCAATCTGCTCGATGCCGTCGACCGCGGCCGCGGCTGCCGCCGACGCCGACGCCGACGCCGCATAGACCACGACCAGGCTGCCCGCATAGCCGGCATTGGGCCGGACGTAGTTCCGCCACATCGGATCGGGAACGGTCGCCCCGAGGTAAGGCGCGAGGCTCGCCGCCGGCACGCTGCCGGCGAACGACGGGTTGGCGCGCGCGTAGGCCACCACGGCCTGCCGGTAGGCGCTCATGTTCGCCGCGAGCGCCATCGCCGACGGCGCGAGCGGTGCCGGCGCCGCCTCGGCGCCGAGCAGCGCATAGGCACCGGTCAGCATCGCGAAGGCGGCGACGATCCAGATCAGGAACATGGCGGGCGGCTCGTGGCGTCAATCGGAGCGAAGGCCGATACTCGGGCCGCGATCAGGCCGAGGTCCAGATGATGTTCTTCGCACCGCCGGCACACGCCGCCTGAGCGGCGGCGGGCGTTACCGGCACGGTTTGCGTCGCACCGCCGATCGAGACGGCCGTCCAGGTTCCGCCGGCAGATGCCGCGTTGATGCATACGTCCGTCGGCACGGAATCGAATTCGATCGTGAATGTCCCGGTGCCAGTGCCCGTAACGGTTACTGCGCCCCCCCACGCATCGGTGACGGTATTTGCCGCGGTGTCGATGACGAGCGTCGTCGGGATGATGCCGGCCGAAATGGCGACGGTCGTCGTCAGCCCGTTGTAGCCGTTGGTCTGCCCCATATACAGCTTCTTGACGCCGGTCTGGATGGCCGTCACCTGCTCGGCCGTCTGATTCGACGAAGCACTGCCGAATGCGCCGCGCAGCAGCGCAATGGCGCCGATGACGACGATGGCGGCGATCCCGAGATAGGCGATCGCTTCGAGCAGGGTGGCGCCACGCTGCATGCGCCGCGACCCACGGCTGCCCACCCGGGCGCGAATCGATGCGACGGTCTTGACCTTCATGTTGCTCTCCTTGGTTTCCTCAATCGGCACTCGACAAACACGTGCCCTCTCCTTTCAACACCCGTTCGTTTGCACTGCGCCTGCACGCCATTACACGGCAGGCTCAATGCAGACTCCGAGCCAAAGCCGCAATTTCCTGCTGAATTCCGAAGAAGCCGCTGATGAGCCACGACAGCACGAGCGCGAGCACGACGATCGCCGCGCCGTTGACCACGCGCATCTGCGCCTCGATCGTCTCCACGCCGTCGGTCATCCATTCGTTGGCGATCGCGTGCAGCGCCTCGGCGAAGCCCTTGTATTCGGCATACACACACAGATCGTCGACGATCTCCTCCGAAGGAAACCGGTAGCCGGCGTTCTTCATCGCCTCGCCGACGTTGAGCCCCGACTTCACGCCGAAGAGCATGTCGTCGATTCGCCGCCTGAGCCACGGCTTCGCATCGGTGGCCAGTCGCGCGAGCGAGCGTTCGACCGTGAAGCCCGCCGCCTGCAGCGACGAAAACGCGACGAGAAAACCGCAGCCCGTAATGAGCCGATAGATCGAGTAAGGCGGGTAGCGGTCGAGCCAGACCCGCACGTTGCCGGACCAGCGCGGCATCGAGTAGAAGAGCGCCGCGACGAGGATCGCGAGCACCACGAGGCAATAGATCATGCCGCCCTGCACGAACCGGGACAGCTCGTAGAGCGACTTCGCCACGCCGTGCCAGCGCTCCGGGCTCACGATCGACGCGAAGCGGGGAATCACGAGCTGGCCGAAGAGGTAGACGTACCCGATCGTCATCGCCACGATCACGCACGGGTAGGTCAACCCGCCGACGATGGCCGTGCGGATCCGGCGGCTGTACTGCACGACGTTGCACACGTTCAGCAGCGCGGCCTCGAGGCGCCCCGACTGCTCGCCGGCCATGACGATCATCTGCTCGGTATGCGGCACCCACCACGCCATTGCCTCGGCCAGCATGCCGCCGTTTTGCACGACGCTGCGCCAGTCCGCGAGCGTCAATGCCAGCGGCTCGTTCGGCTTGCGGCCCTCGTGCGACGCACGCAACTCGAGCTCCTCGAGAATCTTGAGCAACGGCAAACCGTTCGCGAGCATTTTCGCGATCTTGCGATAGAGCCGCAGGCGTGCCTGCGTCGTGAGTTGCAGGCGCGCCCAGCGCCGGTTGAGCTCAAGTGCCATAGCCGCTTCCGATCGGCTGGGGCCGCCCCCCGCTGCCCGGCATGAACGGGCCGACCACGCGCTCCGCCATGCGCGGATCGACGAGGCCCGCCGCCACTTTTTCGAGCGCATGCTGCGCGACCGTCTGCCCCGCGAGCTCGCTAAGCCAGTACGCCTGCGCATCGGGCTTGCGCCCGGCGCGCAGCAATTCGCAAAACGTCGCGTCGGTGCGCACGACCTCGGCCACCACGGTCCGGCCGACCGTGCCGTTCTTGCAATGCGGGCAACCGGGCCCGGCCACGCGCACCGCGTCGAACCGCGCGCCGACGGCCCGCTTCACGCGCGCGACGAGCCCCATGTCGAGCTGCGCCATCGACTCGGCCAGCGGGCGCGAGCAGTGCGGACACAGCAGCTTGACGAGCCGCTGGCTGATGAGCCCCGTGACGAGCGATTCGTCCGTCACCATCGCGATCGGCAAGCCGAGATCGACGAGCCGGTCCACGATCGCGAGCGCGCCGTTCGCGTGCACCGTCGTCCACACCTGATGGCCCGTCATCGCGGCGCGCAACGCGCTTTGCGCCGACGCACGATCGCGCACCTCGCCGATCATGATCGTATCGGGATCGAGCCGCATCGCATTCGCGATCGCGGCGGCGAACGCGAGCGAGCGCGCCTCTTCCGTCGGCGCGTTGACGACGGGCGTCTGCACGGCGCCCTCGATCGGGTACTCCACCGGGTCTTCCACGGTGATGACGTGGATCGAGCCGGCCATCTCGCGCAATTGCTTCGTCAGCACGCGCTGCAACGTCGTCGATTTGCCCGAGCCGGTCGGGCCGCTGATGATGTTCATGCCGTGCGGCTGCTGCGCGAGCAGCTCGAACGCGTTCGCCTGCGCCACCGTGAAGCCGAGCTCGGTCAGGGCCGTCGCCTCGCCCGCATCGTTGTAGAGCAGCCGCAGCACCATGACGCTGCCGACGCTCGTGGGCGCCGTCGCGATCCGCACGCCGAAAAGCCGGTCCGGCAGCTTGTCGCGGTCGCCGATGGCCGCGTCCTGGCGCTCGTTCGGCTTGTACGTGTTGTCCGATACGCTCGACATCGCCGCATAAAGCGTGGCGAGCAGCCGCTCGCCGTACTCGCGCGTCTGCTCCGACATGCGCACGAGTTCGTTGTGGACGCGAAAAAGAATCTCCGTGCTGAAGCGGTTCACACGGATATGGATATCCGAGGCCCGCGCGTCGCACGCTCGTGTGATCAGGTTCTTCGCGACGACCTGCATCTGCGTGTGATCGATGCGCTCGGCACTGCCGTCGCGGCGCGGGCCCTGATAGCTGCGCCTGATCGCATCGAGCGCCACGAGCCGCGTCGTATAGCGGCAATTGAGCCGTTCGAGCCTCGCGCAGTACGACAGCACGAACGGATTCATTTCGTGCCCTTCGGCAACGAGCAGCGTGCCGTCGTCGAGCAGACAGAGAAACTTGCGCTCCTCGTCGCTCGCGGCGAACTCGCCGCTGTCGGAAAGCGGACGCGCCACCGCGGCGAGCGGCAGCGCCTGCCCCGGCGGCTGGCCTTGCGACGCCGTTTGCGCGGGCTGCACCGAAGCGGCGGCGGCAGCGGCCACGGCGCTCAGCACCGGCTCGCGTGGCCGCGCAACGGGCGCGAGAGCCGGCGCGGCTGGGGCCGTGGGCTGAACCTGCGTAACAGACGGATCGGTTTCGATCGGCTTCACGGCGCGCGAGAGAATCAGCGGCGTCACGCTGTTGGGTGTCTTGCCCGGAGGTGTCGGAGACGAACTCATGGCGTCACCTCGCAGACATCGGCAAGGCAGGCAGCGTCGGCACCGGCGGCACGCCGGGCGAGCCTGTCGACGCCACGTTGCGCGCGGGCTGCTGCCGCGCGCTCGCGGAGACGGTCAGCGTCGTGCGCCGTCCGTCTTGCGATGCGAGGACGATCGCGCCCGGGCGAATGGCCGCCACGCGCATGCCGTTGGGCAGCGTATCGCCGGGCCCGACGTCGAACTCCGCGCCGTCGCTCGTCGCCACCGTTGCGCCGAGCTTCTTGCCGAGCCCTTGTGTCGCCACGAGCGACACGTCCGAATACGAGGAGACGGTACTGCCCATCCGGTGCAGCGCTTCTTGCCGCTCCGCCACCTGCGCCTGCGCATCGAGCTTCTTCAGCTGTGCCTTGAGGATCATCGTTTCCTCCTGTAGCCGCATCAGTTCGTTGGCTGCCTGCACGGCGGCCGGCGTCGGAACGACGTTCATGCGCGGCGCCGCTTCAGCGGGCGCGGCGGCCGTGGCAGCTGCGGCGCTGGCCTCGCCGAACGCGGCCAACGGCCACGCCCAGCAGCAGGCGAGCACCAGCACAGTCAATGCATCGTCATTTCTCATAGAGCACTCCGTCGAGCGTCCACTGCCCGGATTTGTATGAAAGCGTCTCGACGCGCACGCCCGGCTCGTCGAGGTACCTGATGAGGCTGTCGGGCCGCACGTCGCCCAGTTGCGCCGACATGCGCCAGGTCTGCCAGCTCGGCGCCGGGGGCGGGCCGCCGCCCGGATGCAGCCGGTCCAGCGTTTGCGAAGCGAGGCTGCGCTGCGGCGCGCTTGCCGGCTGCAGCGTGAACGTCAGGCCGATGCCCAGCAACTGGAAGGCGGAAAGCATGCGCAAGCGCACGCCGCGCACGCCATCGAGCACTTCGTCTCCCCCCACGGGCAATGCCAGCGGCTCCACGTAGCTCGCATGCTCGCCGTTGCCGTCGATCGTCGCGCGCGGCTCCGCCGCCATCAGCATCGCCACGTTCGATCCGCCCCGCGACCAGCTGTAGCTGACGTTCGAGGCCCGGCAAACGTAGTCGTCGAGTTCCCAGCCGCCCGGCGCGATGTGCGTGAAGTGATCGAGGCACGCGCGAACGAATGCATCGGGCCGCGGCTCGCCGGCCCACGGGTGCGCGGCTTCGGGCGGTGCCGCGGGCTTGGGCGGATGCAGCGCGAGCTCCGCGCGCATCCGCTCGAACGCCTGCTGCCGCTCGAGTTCCATGCGGTGGCGCCGGTACGCGACGATGCCGGCCGCAACCGCGGCCGCCACCACGATCGCAACGGCGGCCAGCAGCACCTCGCGCCGCGGCGCGCGCCGCGAGACACGCGACAGGTTGAGCCAGCGCGGCAAATGCGGCTTGCCGCCCCGGCGCGGGATCATGTCCTCGATGCGACGTGCGTAGAAGTTGTGGAACCCCTGCACTTCCAGCTGCGGATCGCCGATGACGACGTTCCAGCCGCCGAGGCTGTAATCGCTGTGCAGCCGCTCGAACACTTCTTCGCTGGAGCCGATCCAGTCGCCGTTCGGCAGGAACGCGCCGTCGCGCACCGCGAAGTAGGCCCAGCGCCCGTCGGGCAGATGGAACGCACCGAGCCAGTTCGGCGCCGGCTGCTGGCGCCCGTCGTAAAACGCGCCTTCGGCCGCGATCGTCTTCGACACGAGCGCGCCGAGCGACGGCAAGCCCAGTTGCGCCCCCTCGCGCGTGCTCGCGAAACCGGCGCCCGCGAAGGTGCGGTCGATACGCAGCACCATCGCATCGAAATTCAGGCGCGCGGCGAGTTCCACGGCCTCCGCGCGCAGCGCGTGCCGGCGCGAGAGCGATTGCCAGAAAAGGCCGCATATGAAACGCTGGCGGCCGATCTGGATGACTTGCGTCGCCATGACGGATCCTGTGCCCGAGCGCGCGTCAAGCGCCGTTGATCGCGATCGGCGAGAGCAGGATGACGATCACCTCGCGCGTGCCGGAGGCGTTGAACCCGCCCATCGCGTAGTTCGACGGATGGCCGACGCCTTGCCGGTTATCCAGATCGGTGATGCCCTCGTAGCCGCTGATGACGAGCGTCTGCCCCGACTTCACGGCGATGCGCTGCAGGAAGTTGCGCGTATCGACGGTCGGCAGCTGGATCTGCTGGTTCGCCGGGCCGAACGGCGCAAGGTTCACGAGCGACGAAATGTTGCTGTAGAACTGCATCATGATCGTGCCGTCGTCGAGGATGTGCGGCAGCACCGTGAGGTTGAAGCCGGTCGTGATCGTGCCCGGCGTGAGCGACGTCTGGCTGCCGATGTTGACGGTGTTGGTCGTCGAGATCTGCGCGAGATAGCCTTGCTGCTCGGCCACCTGCACGGGAACGGGCTGATCGTTGAGCGTCGTGATCGAGGCCGAGGTCTTGCGGTGCACCGTGCCCTGCGTCGAAAGCGCATCGATGATGGCCGTCGTGCTCGAGGCGCGGCTCGACGGCGTGATCACCGTGGCCGAGAGCTCGCTCGGGTTCTGGATCATGCTCGTGAACGCAGTGGTGATGCCGAACTGCGTGCCGAGCGCCTGATAGACCGCGTGCCAGTTGATGCCGTAGCTGTCCTGCGCGGAAAGCGTGACCGAGAGCACCGTCACGTTGACGAGCACCTGCCGCGCGAGCACGCGGTTTTGCTGCTCCATGAACTCGCCCACGCGCTCGAGCACATCGGGCGTGTCGGTGACCGAGATCGAGCCCGTGGCTGGCGAGGTGATGACCGAGCCTACCGGAGAGAGCATCGCCTTGATCGCCGTCTGCAAGCCGTTGTACACGGAGAGCTGCGCGTTCATCGTGATATTCGCGGTGTTGTCCGACGACACCGACGGCGAACCGGACGTCCCGCCGCCTCCACCGCCGATGCCCGCGCCACCGGCGCCCGATCCGCCCGCGGCCCCCGCGTTGTTGCTCGACGCGCCGCCGCTGTTGCTCGCCCCGCTCACGACGTTCGTATCCAGCTTCGAGTCGCCCGGAATGGCGACGACCTGATAGACGCGCGTGGCCGTGTAGAAAAAGACGATCGCGCCGTCCTCGTACTTCCAATAAACGCCGAAGCGAGCCGACGCCGTGTCGAGCAGCCCGCGCAGCGTGCCGCCCGAATACGCGATGCGCACGGGCGAGGATACGCCCGGCACGCGCGCGGCCACCGTCGCGGCGCTCGTGCTGGGCGCGGGCCCCTGCAGCAGGCCGGGGGGCAGCGGCGGCACGCCGGGATAGGCTCCGGCGCCGCCCATATCGACCGCGGCCTGCGTCGCGCGCGCGGCCGCTTCGCTGGTGCCCGGCGCAACCTTGGCCGGCAGGTGCGCGAGACGCGAAATGCGATCGGCGAACATGCGCAGCGAATCGACCGTGCCGTCGAAGCTCGCCGGCTCGTCGAAGAGCTTCGGCAGCGTCGATTTCGTCGCGATCTTGATCGTCTTGCCCGAAAGCCAGAGTTCGTCCTTGACGATGACGTCGTCACTGCCCGGCGCCGCGCGGTTGTCGCCGTTCGACAGCTTGCCGAGCAATTGCCCCGCACGCGCGGTATCGGCCTGCGAGCTGCGCTCGATCTTGTCCAGGAGACCCGTGCACCCCGCAAGCAGCGAGAGGCTCGCGGCGAGGATGACGAAAGGACGGCAGAGGACGCTCATCAACTTGCTCCTTTGGGAACGACGCGCATGACGCGATTGCGCTGGTACAAGACCACCTGAATCGGCACCTGCGAGCCGGCGAGCGCATTGGTCACCTGACGCAGCGCTTCGGCGAGCGTGCCGTGTATCGTGGCCGTCGCGTCGACCTGAAAATCGGTCGGTACGTCCCAAATGAATTGCCAGCCGGCTTCGCTCGCCCAGCGCGCGAGCGCATTGCGCACGGAGCCGTCCGACAGGCGCATCTGCCACTCCGTGCGCTCGGGCGCCGCCGCGGGTACGAACGCCGGCGTCGCGGCGGGCGCCGCCAATGGCGCCGGCGAGTCCGGGCGGAACGCCAGTTGCGTGGCGGCGAGCAGCGGGGGCTCTATCGCGTCCCGCTTTGCGGGCGCGGGTACCTGCGCTCGAGGCGGTGCTGAAACACGTGCCGGTACCGATGCCGGCATGGCCGGCCCGGCTGCCGGTGCGGACGACATCACCAGAGCGGGTGCGGGTGCGGGTGCGGGTGCGGGTGCGGGTGCGGGTGCGGGTGCAGATGCCGGCACGGGCTGGACCGCCAGTGCTGCCGCCGGTGTGCGAGCCGATGCCGGTGTGGCGGGCATCGACGTCGAAACGCGCGCCTGCGCCACGGTCTGCGCCCGTGCAATGGCGGGTCCCGCCGCGGGAGCCGTCGCCGCCGCGCCCGCGGGCAAGGTGGAAGACGCATTCGTGGCGGCACTGTTCATGCGCGACGCCGCGCCGGCCGCCGGCGCGGAAGGCTGCGGCACGTCAACGTTTGCGCGCCGCGCATGCGCGGTCACCGTGAGCAGACGCATATCCGTATCGATGCGCGCCTGCAGCGCAGGATCGACCGACAGCACCTCGCCAAGCGCTTGCACGACCGACGAGCCGGCGCGCCAGCTCACGGGCGCGTCGGCCCATGCGCCCGCGTTCGGCACATTGATGCTGTAACTCGTCGGCATGATCTGCTCGAGCGCGCGCAGCAGCGGAACGCCGTGGCCGCCCGTGCGCACGGCGCCGCCCAGGCGCTGCCCGCCGTCGACGATGACTTGCTGATCCGAAGCGTGCGCGACCGCGCAGGCGAACCAGACGCCGCACAGCAGCGCCCGAATTGCCGGCGGCATCGCCGCTATCCAGACATTCGCCCTCGCCCGGTTCCACCTCTTGTCGCTCATGCACCTCGGATGCACCGGAAGCTCTATTTTTTTTGTTGCCACGTTCTTTTCAATCTGCTTGAACCATGCCGATAGCCGCCCTAAAAGCAGTACCGAAAGGCGTCAGGAATTCGAAAGAAATTATGTAAGAAAACAGTAACGACGCGTAAGGATAGCACTACAGCTCATTGGGTGTTTACGGCAAAGTACACCGCACCTTTAAGTAAAAAATAATCCTGGAAAATCACGCTTTCTCGGCCGGCATGGATGATACAGGCACTGGCGCGAGAACGTCGTCCTCACGCCACAAGCCCCGCCCAGCAAGGCGCTGCGGCAGTCGCCACATTTTTTTTGACGTTTCGACGCGAATCGTGGAATGGCCGCCCGTGGAAATATGCCAGATACAATAATGTGCTACGGCGCCGTTCGCGGGCGTGCCGACAATTGGGTGCCCGTTCAGGAAGTATCCGGAATTCCGTGTGTGACGCGGATTGAGATTCAGACTCCAATGTTTAATCGTTCCGGATAAACAAGCGCGAACTGCTTCATGCCGCTCTTCCAACCGTGCCGGGAACCGGTCCGCTTTGGCCAAGACGCCAAGACGTTACGCAGCGCCAGCCAGATCAGTTTGAGCGCGGCCTCGTTCGACGGATCCTGACTCGCAAGGCGTCGAAGAACACGACCGGGTACATCGGCTCGAGCGGCCAGCCGGCTCGGCGTCGCCCCTTCCCGTAGTTCAGGTGGTGGATCAGTTCGCCGCCCACCGCGCGTTCGAAGACATCAAGAGCCGGACAAGCTCGCCGTGCGCCGCGCCAAACAGCGCACGGCGGCGGCAAACGTAACAAATCATCAAAGAACCGCGACGCAGGCCTCCCGCGCGTGCGTGGAGATCCACCGCGGCACCGCCCTCTCCGGCCAATGCCGCTGCCAAACCGAAGGTAACAAACCATCACAAACACGCGCCTAAATCGGCCCGCGATGAAAACATGCGCTCACGGCTTCACGAATCGTTTCACGCCGCTTAACGCATCGCTCATCGAGTCAGGAGCACGACATGTTCTCAACGATCTACTTCGCCGCCGCCTCGGCCCTCGCTTTCGACGACACCCCTGCGGACGTCGTCTCGAAAATGCTCCAGGGCCAGTTTCTCGACGCTGTCCGCCACGCCGCACGCCATGCCGATACCGACACGGCGCAAGCTCAGCCCGGCTACGCACTGCTGCAAGTCTGCGCCGACCTCGAGCTGATGCTCGGCCGCCATGAAGAAGCGGAGGAAACGTATCGCCGCGCGCAAAAAGCCATTCGCGCCCATCGCGACGATCTCCGTATCGCGTCGTGCCGCAATACCGGCTGGCAAGCCTTGTTCCGCAACCAGTTCAACGTCGCGCTCAGTTGCTTCAAGCGCGTCGGTGAGGAAAAGGCGGCCACGCCGCGCCAACGGCTCGACAGCCTCGTCGGTGCGACACTCGTTTCGTTTCATCTGGGCCTGATCCAGGCGGCGTGCCATCGCCTCGGCGAACTGGCCGCGCTGGCGGCAGCGCATGGCGATCGCCGCTGGAGCTACCTCGTGGAGGCGCTGCGGCGGGACCTCTTCGCGCAGCACGAACTGCACGGTGCCGAGCGACTCGCCGACCACATCTACTGGCGCTCGGCTATCGCGGAATTCGAGCCGAGCGAGGCACCGGTACCCGGCTCGCAGCCCGCCGGGACCGTGCTGCCGCTGCTGGCCGAACGACTCTCGCACCTGGACCGGCTCGTTTCGCTGGCCGACGGCCGGACGAGCGCGGG
Organism: Burkholderia sp. A2; assembly: GCF_001729305.1. Lineage (NCBI taxonomy): Bacteria > Pseudomonadati > Pseudomonadota > Betaproteobacteria > Burkholderiales > Burkholderiaceae > Burkholderia > Burkholderia sp. A2. The sequence goes on from NZ_LZXX01000090.1 coordinate 187,372, forward strand.
CGAAACGCTCAAGCAATACGTGAGCTGGAGCCGCCAGGCCGGCCTCAACGATTACCACCGCAGCCTGTGCCTCGAAATCACGCTGGCCGCGATCGCCGGCCACGCGACGCCGTTGGCCGAAGCGATGCTCGATGCGTCCGGCGCGGCGAACTCGCAAGGCAGCCAGCATGCGCGCTGGTACCTCGACTATCTCTACTGCCGCGCGAAGATCATGCAGCAGCAGATGCGCACGCAGGAATTCGCGCAGTTCTACGGCCGCTACGCGCTCGCCTCGATTCAGCACGTGCGCGCGGATAGCATGTCGATGCCCGCCGCCGCGGCCGATCACATGCAGGCATCGCGCACGGCGCAGCGCTCCGACGACGTGAGCGCCCGCCTGCCGGCGAAATACCGCCGCGCCTATCGCTACCTGATGGACAACCTCGACCAAAAGGACCTTTCGGTGCGCGAAGTGGCATCGCATGTGGGCGTGACCGAGCGCGCGATGCAGGCAGCGTTCAAGAACCACCTCGGGCTGTCACCGAGCGAGCTGATCCGGCGCCAGCGGATGGAGCGCATTCGCGGCGATCTGCTCGACGACGGCGCACCGGCCACGCGCGTGCTCGACGTCGCGAACAAGTGGGGCGTGCGCCATCGTTCGACGCTGGTCAACGGCTACCGGCGCGTGTTCCAGGAAGCGCCCTCGGAGACGATGGGCCGCTGAGGGCAGCGTGTGCGGCGCCAAAGCGCCTGCACCACCGATCGGTAACACGGCCGCCCCGCGGCTTTTTTCCGCCCACGCCGTCCGACGAAACGCGCACGCGTGGGTCGGACGGCGTTTTCATTCGCACGTCGGTGCGAAGCGATTCCCGCACCGCTTCTCTTACCGGATGATCCATGAAGCGACTATTCACACCCAAGCCGGCGCTCGCGCTGGCGCTTGCCGTTCTGTCCGTGCGCCCCGCCGAAGTGCGCGCGCAGACCGCCGACTGCTTTGCGGCGGCCGCGGCCTATCAACATGTGAGCCCCGTCGTGCTGCGCGCGATTGCGTGGCAGGAATCGCATGGCAACGCGAACGCGCTCCATCGCAACCGGAACGGTTCGACCGATTACGGCATGATGCAGATCAACTCGATTCACCTTCCGCTGCTGTCGCGCTACGGCGTCTCGGCGGACGACCTCATGAACCCATGCTCGAGCGTCTACGTGGCTGCGTGGCACCTGCACAAGATGATGGTCAAGTACGGGAATACCTGGGAGGCGATCGGCGCCTACCATTCGGAGACACCTGCCGAGCGCGACCGCTACGCGCGTTCGGTGGAACGCATCGTCGAGCGCATGAAGCTGGCGGATGACGGGCAGTAGGACGTGCGCGGGCAGCCGGGGAGACCCGGCTGCCCGCGCACGTCATCAAGAGAGAAAGCGACGTTGCATGGGGAAGTCGTCCCGTATGGCGAGCGCCAAGGCAAGCGCGAAGCGGAACGAAGCAGGAACGAGGCAGGCAGGAAGCGTGGACGAACCGGGGCGTTCGCGAGCCGCGCGCGAAAAGCCGCGGCCCGCCGTAGCCGTTACTGCCCCTTGGCGGCGTTCGAAATGTTGCTGGCGCCCTTGTTACCCACCGACGCCAGCGCCGACGTGAGCTCCTGCGACTGCTGGTTGACCGCGGCCGCCAGCGTGTTCGCGTTGTTGAGCCGCGTCATCTCGTTTTGCTGCTTCATGAAGTCGTTTTGCATCGCGGCCATTTGCGTCACGGGGTCCCCCGCGCCGAGGGCCGATGGACGCACGATGTCACCCGCCGCATGCATTGCGGTGGACGCGACGCCGGGCGGCAGAAAGTGACTGCCGGCATGAAGCGCCGAACTCAGAAACTGTGCGCCGACGTTCCCCGCGCGCCCCGGCAGGCTGGCAAAGTTGCGGGGCGGCGCGGGCGGAGCCGGCGGCGCACCGGCGGCCCCCTTGAAGTTGGACAGCCCGTCCAGTTGGCCTTTGCTGCGCGCGGGCGCCTGCTTTTGCGCGCCGTCGGCCGCACCGTTCTTCGTCCCCTTCTCGAACTCCGCGACACGGGACTGGACGAGCCCCGGCCGAATACCTAAGTTGTTCATGGCGAACTCCTTGAGTGACATGACGATTTCCGTCGCCGGCAACATCGCTCGATGTCGGTGCGGCACGGTCTCCGCATCCCACTCACGCGGAGCGATATCGAGGAATGCAAGCGCAAGCTTATGCGCCACGGCATTGCGCCACGCAAGCGACGCGACGCGGCGAGCGAAATTGCGAAGCGCGCATGCAGCACATGCGATGAAATACGCAAAAGGGATCCGAAGCCGCAGCGCCCGCGCCGGCATCGACGTGCGTTTTTTTGCACGCCACTTCGGAATCGGCAGGCTGCCATCGTTATGTCGTTTTACCTTTCCAACACGAGAACCCACGTTCGCAAAGCGCGAAGACGGAATCGGCGGCAAAGGCGCGCCGACCGCCTGGACGCGATGAAGCAGCGCGCAAGTCCATCAAGGCCTTTGTCGCGAGGCGACGTCGAACGATCGAAATCAACTGAAAGGAAACGTCATGACGATCAGCACCAGCACGCAAGTACGGTCATCATCGCTCGACCTCCCGCGCAACGACACGCAGCCCGCGCCGGCCCCGCGCCAACGAAGCGCGTCGATGACCGGCCCGCGCCCCTCCGGCGGCGCATTGCTCGGCGCGTTGAGCAATGCACCCGCCTTTCCGGCGCACACCGGCACCGATGCACCGGCGCCGGCGAGCCCGCTTTCGACGACATCGCAACCGGCCGGGACGGCGCAGCCCCCATCGCCGCCGCTGCCGGCACCGTTGCCGGTCAGGCGCAACTCGCTGCCGCCGCGCGCATCATCGTCGTCAGGCTCCGCGATCGGCCGCCACGGTGAAGGCTCACGGTCGCTGCCCGGTTCGGGCAAGCTGGGCGCTCAACGTACGGCTCTCGGAGACGAGACGGTGCCGGTGCTCGACTTGTCGGCGGGCGGGCAGTCGAACGAAGAATTGCCCGTACACGAGGAACCGCCGCCACACACGCCTGCATCGCAGGAAAGTGCGGCGCCCGTTGGACATCAGGAGCCGGTGGAAACGGAAGCTGCCGGCAAGCAACCGGCCACGTCGCGTTCGGGTAGCCCGCTGCCGCACGAGAAGGAAACCACGGGGCTGACAACCGCGACGACGAACGAGGCCGAATCGAAACCCGAAACGTCCCGCTCGAGCAGCCCGCTATCGCTCGATAAGGGGGTGAACCCGGCGTTGCTCCACCGCGCCGCATCGGACGCTTCCTCATCCGCTCCGTCCAGCCCCGCCCTCGATCGACACAACGCTGCGCTGGGGAAAGCTGTTTCCGAGCCCCCCGAAGACAAACCCGTGCCGGAAAAAAGCACTTTCACGATGCCTTCCCTCGCGAAGGCGTCATCGTCGCGCCTACCCGAGACACCTTCGGTGCCCGAGGAGCACGACACGACGTCCCGGAGCCCTCTCTCCCCGAATCCGGCCAGCTTCTCGGCGCCTCACCGCGTCGCGCACGACATCGAAATTCAGGATCCCGAAATCCAGCCCGAGGCAACCGTTCCGAGCTCGTCGTCCCGGGTAGCGCCGGAAACCCGTACGCTGGCCGCCGCCGGGACATCGGTGCCCGCGGAGATCTCGGCGGTCGCGGAACCTGAAGACGTACGTCCGGCATCGGCCGCCGAGATGAGCAGCCACCTGTCGGCCGCGCTGTCCCGGCCGGGGCAAATCCGGTCGTTCATCTCGAACGTCGGCGACATGCTGACTCGGAACCCCTACGGCGCCGCGCAACCGCTCAAAGGGTGGACGGCCAACCTCGTCAACGCGTTCAGTCATGAATTCGTCGCGACCGGCGGCGCCACGCTCTTCCGCGAGTTGTGCTCGATGGCGACCGAAGCCGTCCTCGACAAGACCGGCGCCGGGCCCGAAACACGCGGCGTCATCACGGCCTCGCTGTTCACTGCGGCGGCGATGGGCAACCTGGTCGCGATGTTGCACAAGTATCACACCGGCACCGCGGACAAGAAGACCTACGCGGGCCACGGTGCGCAGCTCATCGCGCTGATCACGACGATGGGCCTCGCGGCCCATGCCGGCAAGAACGACGAGGGCAACGGGCATCTTGGGCAACTCGCCGGCATGCTGCCGAGCGCGATCAAATCGTACGCCTACCTGGCGCGCGACGTGATCAACGTGTTCCGCCCGCTCGAAGGCAATCACGACGCAGGCTACGAGCGCCCCGTCAGAGGTCAGGCACTCAACGGCGTTCCGTATTTCGGAAACCAGCTCGCGGTGAACACCGCGCAGGGCAGCTCGCAATGGTCGGCCACGTCCTACGTCGACAGCCTCATTCACCACACGAAGAGCAACGCAGCGATCAAAGGCCTGTTCGGCTATTCGGCAGCGAATGCCGCCGGCGAGGGGCTGGATGCGATCGGGGGACGCGTGGCCTCGGAAATCTCGACGCACGGCTTCACGGGCAAGGCGCTCGATGAACTGAAGACGCTGCGCCTGAGCTGGGGCAAGATCGACACCTCCGAAACCAGCACGGCCAGGCAGCTCGGGGACAAGGCGGCCGGCGCGGGAATCGCGCGTCTCAGCCTGTTCCTCTCCCTCTATGCCGCCACCGCCGTGGTCAATCACGCCGTGGAGGGTAGAAGCGATTGGTCCGCCGGCCACAAGAGCTTCACGGAGAACGCGTTGGGCGCACTGCTCATCATCGCGGGATGCCTGCCGTTTGCCGCGAGCACGTCGAGCCCGTCGAACCGGTCGAACGAGGGGCGAACGGCCGACGCCGACAACGCGGTGGAACTGGGCATGATGCGTCGCACGACCGCCTGAGCACGCGGGCCGCGCCGAGCAAGCGAAACGACGAAGGTTCGCGCAGGCGGCCGCATCAGTGGCGCGGCGGCTCGCCTGCCGCAAGCCGCTTGCATCGACATCGCGGCCGCCACCCGGTTCGGCGGTTCGGCAATCCGGCGACGGCTTCGCATCCGTCAAGGCGCTGTAAGCACCGGGCAATAAATTAGGTTTCGCAGGCGGCCGCTATCGGCCCTCCATCAGCAACTGATGAATACCGTCATTCTCACGCGGAGAAAATCATGTCCACCACGGCAGTGCAAGGCTATAACGCCGGCTATCTGAACGGCATCGACGATGTCGGCGGCATCGGCGGCACGAACGAATCGCAGCTCGCACAACTGCTCGAGTTGCTCATCGAAGAAATCAAGCAGATTCTCGACCCCTCCAGCCAGAATTCAGGCGATGCGGGTGGTGTTGGCGGCATCGGCGGCGGTACGCCTTCGTATTCCCCGCCGCCCGCCTATGCCGGCGGCGGCGCCGCCGCGCCGGCCGGCACGAGCGGCGGCGGCGGTGGCGGCCAGGGCGGTGGCGGCGCATCGCCGGGAATAGGCGGCGGTGGAAGCGGTGGCGGCGGCCACGGCAACACGCTGCCCAATGTATCGGGCGGGGACGCCGCGCACGCCATCGCACAGGACCTCAAATCGCGCTACGGCCTGACCGACGCGCAGGTCGCCGGCGTGCTCGGCAACCTGCAGCAGGAAAGCGGGCTGCAAGGCAACGTCAATCAAGGCGGAGCGACAGGCGCGCCCTCCGGCAACTTCGCGGACGACAACGCCAACGGTTGGGGTCTTGCGCAATGGGGCGGCACACGCAAACAAGGCGAAATCAACTATGCGAAGGAGCACGGGCTCGACCCGGGCAGCCTCGAAGCCAACATCGGCTTCATGAATCAGGAACTCGACACGACGTACAGCAAGACGATCACCGACATCAAGCAGACGACGACGGCGGACCAGGCGGCACTGGTCTGGGACAAGGACTACGAACAGGCCACCGATCCGCAAATGGAAAACCGCAACAAGTACGCCGAGCAATTCCTCGCGCAAGGTCTCTGAACGCGAACGCGTCCGCCCCCCGGGGCGTTTGAAGCCCGCCCGATGTCCGGGCGGGATTTTTTTGCGCGGCATGTTCCGCCGCGCGAAAACACCGCTCATCGGCAATACACGGACTATCCTGATTCAGGGGAAACGACTCGATGGGCTCGCCGAGCGGGGCCGAAGGCCCCGGCAGCGGCCATCAGTCTCTTTCGAGCAGGCGCCGCATGGCAAGGCGCACGTAGGGATCGGTACTGTCCTCGTGTGCCGTCGCATAGCCATGCCACGACGGATCATCGAGGACTTTCAGGCAGATTGCCTTCAGTTCGGGCGCGCGATCGTCGGGCAATCCGTTCACGATCTGCCACGCTTCGTGCGGACGCCCGCGCACCAATGCGATCGTCACGGCAAACACGTGCACCTCGCGCGTTTCGGGGTAGACATCGTGCATGCGCGCCAGCAGCGCCTCGGCCTCGTCCAGCTCGTTGGCCTCGATATGCTCGATGATCGCCTGCGCGATGGCCGGCGCATCGGCCGGCAGTTCGGTAAGAAGCTCCATCATGCTCGTCACCGTCCGTGCGTCAGGCGGCGCCCGTGCCCGAGGTCAGCGTTCGCACCGCCTCCTTGCCGCCCGCCAATGCGAGCGCGGTAGCGGCGCCCTCCGGCGTCAGGTTTTCCGCGACCGCCGTGCCGCCCTCGAGCGCCTCGAGCCCACCCTTCGCAATGGCCCCCGCCCCCGCAAGGGCTTCCTTCGGGTTGCCGCTCAGCAGCCCCTTGCCGAACGTCGCCGCGCCGTGCAGCGCGTTGCCGACACCATGGAGAACATCCCCTGCAGCCTTGGTGACATCCCCCACTACGCTCTTCACAATATTGCCGATGAAGCTCATTCGTTTTCTCCTTGATCGTGAACGAAACGCGCGTTCGATGAAACGCGCGAAGCCGAACCGCATGAAGGCGGCCCTCGTTCCAATCTAATGAATGCGGATGCGAAAGCGTTCGCGCGCGCGAAGCCGCACCGCGAAAGCCGAATGCGCGACACCCGCGAGACGGCTCGGCGGTATGCCGCCGCGAACCTGCTTCGCCAATCCGAACGACGCTTCGCGCGGTTCACCGGAGTGTCATGACCGGCTCGCACAGTGCAGTCCATCTTGTCTCCTGGTCGAGAACATCATGGCGCCCCCACCCAAGATCGAGCCCCGGTCGCATGCGATCGAATCCGCCTCCCTCGCCCGCACGCCGAGCGACCCCGGCCCCTCCACGGGCACGAAATCCGCGCCGGCGCCGACCCGGCGCGCGAGTGCCGGCGCGCTCATCGAGGAACTCGGCAGCCTCGGCAAGCGCCCGCGCGCGGAAAGTCCGCCCGCCGCGCCCGCTGTTCCCAAGCCGGCAACGGCTATCGCGCCGCAGAAGCCCGGTGTGGACGACATCGGCGCATTCGTGCCGGGTGCCGGCGGCAAAGGCCGGCGCTTCGCCGATTTCGCGCACGCGATGGGCGTCAACCGCAAAGGCATGACGTTGACGGCATTCGCCGCCAAGCGGCCCGCGAAAGACGGCCTGAACGGCGTGTCGACGGCGGCGCACGGACAGTTCGGCTACGACGCGGCGCCCGCCACCGACCTCGTGAACGCGCTGGCCTCGGGCTCGAACGCCGCCGCCGCGCATTCGATCCATAGCCGTTACGAAAACAAGGTCAAGGCGATGCTCGCCGCCGACGTCGAACGCTTCGAGCATCCCGAAAAACGCCCTCCGGGCGCGCCGATGCCCAACCAGGTCGACAATCTCCTGCTGACGAAAAACAGCAACGGAGAATGGCAATACGACAAAGGCAAGCTCTCGCGCATGGCGCGAGACGACGCGCACCCGCTCACGCAGCATGCCCGCGACGTACTGACCGCCATGAGCATCGCGGAGAACAAGGGCAAGCAACGTAACGGCGCGCTCTACCAGTCGGTCACGTCCGCCATCGGTCTGACCGCAAGCGGGCTGCTCGTAGGCGGCTCGCATGGCGCGCTGGCACCGCTCGCGGCATCCGGGCACCTGACCAACGCAGTCAAGGAAGCGCTCGATTTGAAGAAGCCGTTTGTCGAAGGACGGCAAAACCTGCGCAATGCGAAGGCCGCCACGATTCAACGCTACGTCGACACGGTATTAGCCCCGCACGACTACACCGGCCAGACGCAGGACGAGCGCCTGCGCGCGGCGCTGCAAACGAGCCGCGCGAAGATCGATGATCTGCGCGCCATGGAGGCGCGGCCGGAGGACGAAGGCCTGCCTGCGGACTTGCGCAGCCCGCAGGCGCAGGCCGGTGTCTATGCGTCGCTCTATGACGATGCACGCCGCTACGCCAACAGCACGACGTCGTTCGGCAAGCGCTTGATCTCGGGCATGCACGCCGAAGACAAGGCGAAGGTACACAAGGACGCCGAGCGCGACATCGTGGTCAAGCACATTCTGTCGATGGTCACGAAGAGCATCGGGCGCCTCGATCCAGTCTCGCTTGCGGCGCTCGCGGGCGCCGACATGGCAGTCGATGCATCAGGCGCGCAGCGCGCCAGGCAGGCGCTCGCGATCGTGGGCAACCATCCGCGCGCGAGCCGCAATCAGGATCTGATCGCCGCGCACACGCTGCTGACAGACAGCGGCATTCCGAAGGGCGAAGCGGCGCTGCTGCTTTCGCAGCTTGCCCGCGCGCGGCGCGAAAAACCGCAAGAGGCGTCGGCGCCGCGCGATACATCGGCCTCCAGCCCGGGCGCCGCACCGCTGACCGAAAGCGAGCGGCTCAAGCAGATCGCCAACATCATCGGACAGCCCGGCCTCACGGCAACCGCCGCCAAGACGGCGGAGGACGCCATCAAGAAAAACCTCGGGCTGAGGTCTTGACGCGCGGCGCGGCGTAGGGCGCAATAGCGACGCCCTCGCCGCGGCGCGCAGTCGGCGATTGATTTGCCGGTTCGCGGCACTCGACGAAACTTCGGAATGCGCAGGTTGTCCTCCACCGTGCGCGCTTACCGTGAAGCGGGGTGGCCGTCGGCCGTCATCGCCGTCCATGCCGCCATGACCTTCAATGCGAAAGGGAGAACCGATCATGCGATTCGCGTTCGCCGGCTTCGATCGCTGGCGTGTCGTCTTCGACGCGTTCGTGGCCGCCGGCTGGGAGCCTGTGGCGCTCTACTCGATTCCGGTCGACAACCGGCTCGACTTCAATAGCGAGCTCGTCGAGCGCGCGGACAAGCTGCGCATTCCGGTGCAGCTGTCACGCATCGACGAAGACGATCTGCGCTGGCTCGCCGAACGGCAATGCGAGGCACTGATCGTGGCCGGCTACAACTGGAAGATTCCGGCGTGGCAGCCCTATCTGCGCCATGCGGCGAACTTCCATCCGTCGCCGCTGCCCGACGGGCGCGGCCCGTACCCGGCCATGCGCGCCATCCTCGAGGGGCGGCGCGAATGGGGCATCAGTTGCCATCGAATCGATGCCGATTTCGATACCGGGGACATCATCGATTCCGAATGCTTTCCGCTCGATGCCGACGAATGGCACGAGACGCTGCAGCTGAAGCTGCTGATGGCCGCCCGTCGGCTGGCCACGCGCGTGGCCGGCGACTTCGATCGGCTTTGGAACGAACGGCGTCCGCAAAGTGCGGGCAGCTACTGGCCGCGCCTTGCCGATGCCGAGCGCACGATCGATTTCGCGCGGCCCGTGGCCGAGGTGATGCGCGTCGTGCGGGCCTGCGGGAACGTCGAATCGATCGCGCCGCTCTTCGGCACGACCGTCCACGTGCGGCGCGCCACCGCCTGGCAGGAAGCACACACGTACGCGCCCGGGCAGATCGTGCATCAGTACCGGCGCTGGGTCGTGGTCGCCGCGCAGGACGGCTTCGTCGCCTTGCTCGAATGGAGCCCGCTGAACGCGTCCCTTCGTCAGCAGATGGCGGGCTGAATCGGGACATCGGTTGCGCCGGTAAACAACGATGCGGCCGTGCTGCGGTGTTTCGCAGCACGGCCGCCGATTGTCGCCGGTTGTTGCTTCCTGCAGCCCCCGATCGGCGGCCGCTCGGGTCGCCGATCGGGATGATCGCCGGAACGGCCGGCGACGTTACTTCGTGCTGACGCCGGCGATCGTACCCGTGTGAATGCCGGTGATGTTCTCGAAAGCGACCGCGGCGCGCGTCTTGCCCGGCGTCAGCACGTTCGCGCCGCCCAGCGCATCCGAAAGCGCCTTGCTCGCGTCGTGGCTGATCTTGCCACCGCCATGCGCGTTCGCCGTCTGCTGCAGTTGTGCGCCGATCGCCGCCGCATCCGACTGGCTCAGCTTGCCCGACTTCACCGCGTTGGCGAGCGTCTTCGCCGCGGCATTGCCGTCGCCGTGCGACAACGCGCTTTCCATGGCCTGGAAGTCGGCGCCATCCTGCGCGTTGAAATTGGCCAGCGCCTTGCCTTCGTCGGCCATCTGCAGCGGCTTGCCGTCCTTCAAGAGATCGCCCGTACCGGGTGTGAAGCCTGCCGTCGCGCCCGTTGTCGGCAAGCCGCCCGTCGTCGGCAGCGTACTGGTGTTCGCCGGAAAACCGCCCGTGCCGGGCAAGCCGCCGGTCGTCCCCGGCTGCGCCGCCGCGCCGCCTGCGCCAGCCGCGCCACCCGTTGCGTTGCCCGCCGCGCCGAGTCCACCTTGAGCCGCCCATTGGAAATTGCCGACCGCGGACTTGCCGTCGGTGCCCGCCACGTCGTGCGTCTCGATCTGCTGGTAGGCACCCGGGTTCGCGAGCATGGTCTGCGCCGCTTGCTGCACCGTGGGCGGCGTGCCGCCGTCGGCGTTCGTCGCGAGTTTGTACATCGTGTTCGGGTCCGACGCGTTGATGCCATGCTGCCCCATGTACGAGGCCAGCACGCCCGCAGCGTTTTGCACCGTCATCCCGCCGGTGCCGCCCGGCATGGCGCCTGCGCCCCCCACGCCGCCGGGCGTCGCCCCCACACCGCCGGGCGCAGCCCCCATACCGCCGGGCATTGCGCCCGCGCCGCCACCGGGCATGCCGCCAGCACCGCCGGCGCCGCCCGGCATGCCGCCGGCCTGCCCGTTCTGCCCGCTCTGCATCTGCTTGAGCAACTGGCTGATGAGGCCGATGAGATCCTTGAGCACGTCCTGCGTCGAGCCCGTCGAGGCACCGTTGGTCAGCCGTTGCAGGTAGCTCGCCGGATCGGTGGGGTAGGTGGTCATATTCGGAACGTTCAGATTCATGATGTTTCCTTCCTGTCGGGTAAGTGTTTGCGTGACCGTCGGTACTACGAGGCAAAGTCAGTCTAGGTTGCTGTCGCTGCTACAAGCGCACCGATGCGAAGGCTGCAATTGAAATGCGAATCGCCCGGCGCGCGGAAAACGTGAAAACGGATGCTCATGCGCGGACCCACGTCATCGACGCGGAGAATCCGCTGTTGTCGGCCGGCACGCCGTGCGTGCTCGCCGGTGCGTCGGTGGACGCAGGCGCTTGAACGCCGATGTCGAGCTTTGCGGCACGCTCGAGCAGACGCGCGCCGATCTTCGCGCCCTCGATGCTTTCGCGCTGGTCGGCCGCGCTGAGCGCATAGCTGTGCCACAGCGGGTCTTCGAGGCCGAACAGACACACCGCCATCAGTGCGGCATGAAGCCCCGAGCGCTTCGCTTCGGTGTCGTCGTCTTCGAGCACGCGGCGCGCGTCGCCCCATGCCTGGCGCCGGACGTAGCGCCACGCGGCGACCGTCCCCGCCCCGGGCCACCTGGGCCAAAGCACGCGGATCGCTTCGAGGAGATCCTCGAAGTCGGCTTCGTCGTCGAGCTGCGAAGCCGTCCACAGCACCTTGGTTAGGCCGCCGGCAATCTCATCCCTGCATCCTGTGTAAGTCACGATGTCCTCGTCTGCTGGAGTGCTGCAATCAAAAAGCGCACGGCGGCGCCGCGCACGGCCGTGCCGTGCTTGCTGCCGGCTCGTGCGGTGGACGTCCCCTGGCGGTTAGTCTCTTGTATCGGGTCGGCTTTCGCCGACGCGATGCGAACGGAACGATCGGGATGCGAAGAGAGAGCGGAGAAGAAAACCGACCGCGGCGATGGGATCGATCGGTGCGATAAGCCGGATCGCGCGCTGGGTATCGAAAGGCGGGGATTTGCTCGATGGTCGGTGCCGAAGAAGGTCCGCCATCGGTCGACGCGCTGCCGGCCATCGGCCATGGCTGCCCGTCGAATCGCCCCGGGGAAGCCACGAACACACCGCCCCCCCAAATCGCTTCAAAATCAGCGGTCTGCGGGCCGGTTACGGAATACGCGGGAAGCCATGACTGGCGGAAGGCAGCCAGAGTCGAACTGACCCGGGAGTGTCTGACACCCCCAACTGGATTTGAAGTCCAGCCGTACCACCGGATACGAATGCCTTCCGTGGGAAAAAGAAACCGAAGAACGACGAGCGCCTACGCCTGAATACCCATCCAACCGCTGTCAGGCCGCAGGTAGTGAAGATCGCGGTGGAAGCGAGTATACCCAACCCGATCGAAGAACTCGAGAATCTGGATCGCACGCTTGCGACCGAGCCCCGTCGCGTCGCGGAACGTCGCCGCATCGAGCCCGCCGCCGCGCGACGGCGCGAGATGCGCGACCAGTTCCGCGAGTTCGCGCGCGACGTCCGCATGATAGAACAGGTCGCGCACGACCTGCTGCACGTCGCCGCGCCGTGCGAGCTTGCGCAGCAGCGCGCGCACCGCGTCCTCGGCCGTGCCCGTGTCGCGCGCCAGGTCGCGCACCCACGGCGGATCGAAGCGCCCCGCGTGAATCAGCGGCAGCAGTTGCCGCGCCAGCGCTTCCTCGCGCGGATCGAGGCTCACCGAATGCGACGGCAGATGCAGCCACGGCCCGCTGCGCACGACTTCGCCGCCGGACACCAGCGCGTCGACGAGCGCGCGCCACAGCGCATCGCCGACGAGCGGCGCGGCCATCCGCCGCAGGCGTGCGGCGTCGAGCCCCTGCTCGTCCGGCATGCGCTCGTGATACGCGCGCAGCGTCTCGATCGCCCGCGTCTGCAATGCCCGCCAGCGCGCATGCGAAATCACGGCCCCTTCGTTCGACGCGGCGTCGCGTTGCCCGATCGCCAGCGCATCGTCCGGCAACGCCAGCACATTCGGCGCGAACCCCGTCAGATGCGTGAGCGTCGCGCGCGCAATGCCGAGCGGCGCCTGCGCGAGCAGCGCATCGACGCGCCCTTCGTCGAGCCACGCCGCGAGCGCATCGAGCCACGCGCGACGCGCGGGCGTGCGGCGCTTGCGAGCCGGCCCGAACGGATCGAGCACCCGGCCGCCGCCGACGGTGCGCGTCGCCTGCGGATTGCGGACGATGAAGCGGTCGCCCGGCAGCGCGAACACCGGCTCGTCGAATACCAGTTGCACGCGCATCCGCTGGCCGGCCGCGAGCGTGTCGCCGTCGAGCAGCGCGACGTGCGCCACGCGATGCAGCGTACCGAGATGCACATGCAGCGGCGCCCAGTGGGTCAGCGTCAGCCCGGCGTCCGCGAGCAACGTCAGCTCGACGTCCAGGCGCGGCGACGTCGCGACGAGCCGCGCGTCGGCGACGGTGTCGCCCCGCTCGACGTCGGCCTTGTCGACGCCGGCCAGGTTCAGCGCGCAACGCTCGCCCGCGCGGCCGGCCTCGACCGGCCGGTTCTGCGCATGGATGCTGCGCACGCGGGCCGCGCCGCCCGTGCGCACGATCGCGAGCGTGTCGCCCGTCGCGACGCGCCCCGCGAACGCGGTACCCGTCACGACGGTACCCTGCCCGGCAAGCGTAAACACGCGATCGACCGCGAGCCGGAACAGCCCGTCGTCGCGACGCGCGCGCCACGCGATCGCCGCGTCGGCGAGGTGCTGCTTCAACGCGGCGACGCCAGGATCGTCGGTCACGGTCGCACGCGTTTCGAAGATCGGCACGCCGGCCAGCGTCGAGTCGTGCAGCCACGCGGCGATCTCGTCGCGGACCTCGGCGACGCGCGCGGCATCGACGCGATCGCATTTCGTCAGCGCGACGGCGCCATGCGTGACGCCGAGCAATTGCAGGATCGCGAGATGCTCGCGCGTCTGCGGCATCACGCCGTCGTCGGCGGCAATCACGAGCAGCGCGAAGTCGATCCCGCACGCGCCGGCCGCCATCGTGTGAATCAGCTTCTCGTGGCCCGGCACGTCGATCAGGCCAAGCACGTCGCCGTTGTCGAGCGGCGTATACGCATAGCCGAGCTCGATCGAGATGCCGCGCGCCTTCTCTTCCTTCAGGCGATCGGTGTCGACGCCCGTCAGCGCACGCACGAGCGTGGTCTTGCCGTGGTCGATGTGCCCCGCGGTCCCGACGATCATGCGGCGGGCCCCGCGAGCGGCACGCATTGCGCGACGAACGCCGCTTCGTCGGCCGCTTCGAGGCAGCGCAGGTCGAGCCGCAGCGCGTTGTCGGCGATGCGGCCGATCACCGGCCGCGGCCATTCGCGCAGCCGCTTCTCGAGCTGCGCGAGCGCGCGGCCGCTGCGCTTGCCGTCCGCCGAGCGCACCACGAGCCCGGCGCTCGGCAACTGGTCGACCGGCAGCGCGCCGCTGCCGATCTGGCTGAACATCGGCTCGACGGTCACGTCGAAACCGCTGCCGAGCGCAGCCTGCAACGCCGGGCGCACGCGTTCGGCCGCGTCGGCGATCTCGCGCTGCGGGCGCGTCAGCAGACGCAGCGTCGTGAGCCGGTCGCGCAGGAATTCGGGCGACTGATACAGGCGCAGCACCGGTTCGAGCGCCGCGAGCGTCAGCTTGCCGACGCGCAGCGCACGCTTGAGCGGATGCTTCTTGATCTTCGCGATGAGCGCGCGATCGCCGACGATCAGGCCGGCCTGCGGGCCGCCGAGCAGCTTGTCGCCACTGAACGTGACAACGTTTGCGCCGGCGGCGACGGTTTCCTGCACGGTCGTCTCGTGCGGCAGACCCCATCGAGACAGGTCGGCCAGCGTGCCGCTGCCGAGATCGACGGCGACCGGCACGCCGTGCTCGCGCGCGAGCGGCGCGAGTTCGGCGAGCGTCGCCTCCTTCGTGAAGCCGCTGATCGCGTAGTTGCTGCAGTGCACCTTCATCAGCAGCGCCGTGCGCGGGCCGATCGCGTCCGCATAGTCGCGCAGATGCGTGCGGTTGGTCGTGCCGACCTCGCGCAGCTTCGCACCGGCACGGCTCATGATGTCGGGAATACGGAATGCCCCGCCGATCTCGACCAGCTCGCCGCGCGATACGACGACTTCCCGCTTCGTCGCGAGCGCGGACAGCGTCAGCAGCACGGCCGCCGCGTTGTTGTTGACGACGGTCGCGGCTTCCGCGCCCGTCAGTTCGCACAGCAGAGCGTCGATCAGGTCGTCGCGATCGCCGCGGCGGCCGGTGGCGAGATCGAATTCGAGGTTGACGGGCCGCGTAAGCACGTCGACCACGGCACGCACCGCGTCGTCGGGCAGCAGCGCGCGCCCGAGGTTCGTGTGCAGCACGGTGCCGGTCAGGTTGAACACGGCCCGCACCGCGCCGGCGCTCTGCGCGGCCAACGTATGCGCGACGGCAGCGGCGATGCGCGGCTCGTCGAGCGGCTCGGCCGCGGCGGGGTCATGCTGCGCGGCCGTGCGCCAGCGCTCCAGTTCCGCGCGCACGGCGTTCAGCACGCGCGTGCGGCCGTAGTCGGCGACGAGCGGCTGCAGCGGCGCCGACGACAGCACGCGCTCGACCGACGGCACACGCGCCAGCACGGCATTCAATTCATTCACACCCGGTTCGGTCACGTCGTTATCGCTCCAGTCTCATGCTTCGCAGTCGGCCGGGCCGACGCTCGCGCACCGTCCCGGCCCGTACCGTCAGTCCGCTTCCCGCGACACGTCCGGCCACAGCAGCGGGTTCGGCGAACTGCGCTGGTAGCCGGCCTCGTTCATCAGCAGGTCGAGCGTGAGGCTCGCGAGATCGTCCGCCAGCGGCTCGAACTCGTAGTCCTTCTCCTGATAGCCGATCTTGCGATAGGTCTTGCATTCGTCGCACGATTCGGCCTTGACGGCTTCGCTGCCGCCTTCGATCCCGTGATACGCGATGCCCTTCGTCGAATCGCAGTGCGAGCACTTGGTACGCACCATGTGCCACTCGGTCGTGCACAGCCCGCACTGCAGGAAACGGTAGCCCTGATACTGGCCGCCGACCCGCACGACGCTCGCGACCGGATGCGTGCCGCACACCGGGCACAGCCCCGGCTGATCGAGATACGGAACGTCGGACGGCGTCACCCGGCTCGCGAGGTCCGTCCACACGACCTGCAGCGCGGCCATCAGGAACGGCGCGGTGGCCGGGTCGACTTCGGCGAAGCGCAGCGCGAGGATCGCGTCGGCCTGCGCGTCGAGCTCGGCGGGCGCCATCAGGCGCAGCCGGTCGAGCAGCTTCGCGAGCGGTGGATTGACGAGCCCGGCGCTTTCGACGCGGTCGAGCAGTTCATACAGCACGGCGCGCCAGCGCGAATCGCGCTCGCCGTCGAGCGCCGGCACGGGCGGCATCGAATGTTCCTGCGCGCGTGCGATCGCTTCCTTCGACGGCAGCGGCAGCTCCAGCGTCTGCAGCGTCGCGTGCTGCGCATCGGCGACGGTGGCCATCAACCGCAGATAGCCGCTGATCGGGTTCAGGTCGGCAAGCTTGCGCAGCCGCGCGGCGCGCGCCGCGAACGCGGTCGTGCGATCCGGCAGACGAAAGCGCGGAATGGCCGAATGATCGAGTGCCGAGATCTCGGTCGGCTCCAGAATGCGTTGTGTCACGACAATGTCTTCCAAAAAACTAAGCGCCGACGAATCGGCGCTTTCGGGCGATTCCGACGGTTGGCGGAGCAGCACGCCGCAATCGGCGTACCGCCCCGCTCCGGTGCGTTACTTCACGCTTTCACGGAACCACTTCGGGTGATGCTTGCGGGCCCAGCCCAGCGTGACGGTGCCGCGCACCATCGCGCCGATCGAACCCTTCACCCACAACGCCGCGTAAATGTGCACGATGATGCTCGCGATCAGCACGAAGGCCGCCACGGCATGCACGACAGCGGCCGCGCGGATCACCCCGATCGGGAAGTAGAACGAGAAGTAGCGCCGCCAGATCACGATTCCCGACAGCAGGAGCAGCAGCAGGCACGCCACCAGCGTGAAGAATAGCAGCTTCTGCCCGGCGTTATAGCGCCCGACCGGCGGCAGCTTGTCTTCCTGGTTGGTCAGCACGTCGCCGATCTGCTTGAGCCATTGCCGGTCGTCCGCGTCGAGCGCATTGTGGTGCCAGAAGCGCACCACGAGAATCGCGAACGACACGAACATCACGAGGCCGACGAACGGATGCAGGATCCGCGTCCACTGGCCGCCGCCGAACAGCGCGGTCAGCCAGAACATCGACGGATGAAACAGCGCGAGCCCGGACAACGCGAGCAACACGAACGTGATCGCGGTGATCCAGTGGTTCGTGCGCTCGTTCGGCGTGTAGCGGACGATCAGGTTGGGGTCGTCGTGGTTCATTTCGCGTCCTCCTTGATGCGTCGCGCCTCGTCGCGGGCGGCGGCTTCCTCGTCGTCGGTGACCTCGTTCGGACCGACCCGCGTGTAGTGGAAGAACCCGGCCAGCGCGGTCAGCGCGAGGCCGGCTACCGCCAGCGGTTTCGCGATGCCCTTCCACAGCTTCACCATCGGGCTGATCGACGGGTTGTCGGGCAGCCCGTGGTACAGCGACGGTTTGTCCGCGTGGTGCAGCACGTACATCACGTGCGTGCCGCCCACACCTTGCGGGTCGTACAGCCCCGCATGCTCGAAGCCGCGCTCCTTCAGGTCCTCGATCCGCTCGGCCGCGTGCTGCTTCATGTCCTCCTTGGTGCCGAACACGATCGCGCCCGTCGGGCAGGTCTTCACGCAAGCCGGCTCCTGGCCGACCGCGACGCGGTCGGAGCAGAGCGTGCACTTGTACGCGCGATGATCCTTCTTCGAGATCCGCGGCACGTTGAACGGGCAACCGGTCACGCAGTAGCCGCAACCGATGCAGTTCTCCTCGTGGAAATCGACGATCCCGTTGTTGTACTGCACGATTGCGCCCGGCGACGGACACGCCTTCAGGCAGCCCGGATCCTCGCAGTGCATGCAGCCGTCCTTGCGGATCAGCCACTCGAGGTCGCCGGCCGGGTTCTCGTATTCGGAGAACCGCATGACCGTCCACGAATGCTCGGTCAGGTCGGCCGGGTTGTCGTACACGCCGACGTTGGTGCCGACCTCGTCGCGCAGGTCGTTCCACTCCATGCACGCCGTCTGGCATGCCTTGCAGCCGATGCACTTCGATACGTCGATCAGCTTCGCGACGCTCCCGGTCACCGGTTCGCGCACCGTGGGCGGTGGCGTCGTGGTGGCCGAGACCCGCTTGATATCCAGCGATTGCAATGCCATCTCTTCCCCCTTACGCCTTTTCGACCTTCACCAGGAACGACTTGAATTCCGGTGTATAGGAGTTGCCGTCGCCCACGGACGGAGTCAGGGTGTTGGCGAGATAGCCGGGCTTCGTCAGGCCCTTGAAGCCCCAGTGCAACGGGACGCCGACCGTCTGGACCTTCTTGCCGTCGACCGTCAGCGGCTTGATCCGCTTCGTGACGAGGGCGACCGCGATGATGTAGCCGCGCTTGGACGACACCTTCACGCGCTCGCCATGCGCGACGCCGACTTCCTTCGCGAGGTCTTCGCCGATCTCGACGAATTGCTCGGGCTGGATGATCGAGTTCAGCCGCGCATGCTTGGTCCAGTAGTGGAAATGCTCGGTCAGCCGGTACGTGGTCGCCACGTGCGGGAAGTCCGCCACCTTGCCGAACGACGCACGGTCGTCCGGGAACACGCGGGCAGCCGGGTTGTTCAGCGCCAGCGGGTTGTTCGGGTGCAGCGGGTTCGCCGCGAGCGGCGTCTCGAACGGCTCGTAGTGCTCGGGGAACGGGCCTTCGTTCATTCCCGCGCGGGCGAAGAAGCGCGCGACGCCTTCCGGGTTCATGATGAACGGACCCATCCCGTTTTCGGGTGGTTCGTCCGCCTTGAAGTCCGGCACGTCGGCGCCCTTCCACGCGCTGCCGTTCCAGCCGATCAGCTTGCGGGTCGGGTCGAACGGCTTGCCGGCGACGTCGCACGACGCACGGTTGTACAGGATCCGCCGGTTCGCGGGCCACGCCCACGCCCAGTTCAGCGTCTGGCCGATGCCGGTCGGGTCCGAGTTGTCGCGCCGCCCCATCTGGTTGCCGGCCTGCGTCCACGCGCCGCAGAAGATCCAGCAGCCGCTCGCGGTCGTGCCGTCGTCCTTCAGTTGCGCGAACGCGGCGAGCTGCTCGCCCTTCTTCACGAGCGTCTTGGCCGGGTCCTTCGGATCGGGTAGATCGGCGAGCGCCTTCCCGTTGAACTCCATCGCCAGTTCTTCGGGCGTCGGGCTTTCCGGGTTCGCGTACGGCCAGGTCAGGTTCACGATCGGGTCCGGGTACTTGCCGCCGTCCTTCTGGTACAGCTTGCGCATGCGCAGGAACAGCCCCGACATGATCTCGAGGTCGCTCCTCGCTTCGCCCGGCGGCTCCGCGCCCTTCCAGTGCCACTGCAGCACGCGGCTCGAACTGACGAGCGAACCGTTTTCCTCCGCGAAGCAGGTGGTCGGCAAGCGGAACACCTCGGTCTGGATCTTCGACGCATCGACGTCGTTGTAGTCGCCGTGATGCTTCCAGAACTCGGACGTCTCGGTCGCGAGCGGATCCATGATCACGAGCCACTTCAGCTTCGCGAGGCCCGCCGCCGTCTTCACCTTCGACGGCGCCGCCGCGAGCGGATTGAAGCCCTGGCAGATGTAGCCGTTCATCTTGCCGGCATTCATCAGCTCGATCGCCTGCAGCAGGTCGTACTGCTTGTCCAGCTTCGGCAGGTAGTCGTACGCCCAGTTGTTCTCGGCGGTGGCCGCGTCGCCCCACCACGATTTCATGAAGCTGACGTGGAATGCCTTGTAGTTCTTCCAGTAGCTGAGCTGGTTCGGCCGCAGCGGTTGCTGCACGCGCTTCTTGATGTACGCGTCGAAGTCCTGCTCGGCCTGCATCGGCAGCGTCATGTAGCCCGGCAGCAGGTTCGACATCAGCCCGAGATCGGTCAACCCCTGGATGTTCGAGTGACCGCGCAGCGCGTTCATCCCGCCGCCGGCGATGCCGATGTTGCCGAGCAGCAGCTGCACCATCGCGCCGGTGCGGATGATCTGCGCGCCGATCGAGTGGTGCGTCCAGCCGAGCGCGTACAGCACCGTGCCGGCGCGGCCGGGAACGGCCGTGGTCGCGAGCATCTCGCACACCTTCAGGAATTTGTCCTTCGGCGTGCCGCAGACCTGCTGGACCATCTCCGCCGTATAGCGCGCGTAGTGCTGCTTCAGCAGGTTGTAGACGCAGCGCGAATGCTGCAGCGTCGGGTCGACCTTGACGAAACCGTCGTCGCCGCGCTCGTAGTCCCAGCTCGATTTGTCCGGGTACGCGTGTTTCTCCGCGTTGTAACCGGAATAGATGCCGTCGTTGAACGCGAAATCCTCGCGCACGATGAACGAGAAGTCCGTGTAGTTCTTCACGTACTCATGCTGGATCTTGTCGTTCGTCAGCAGATAATTGATGACGCCGCCCAGGAAGACGATGTCGGTGCCGGTACGGATCGGCGCGTAGTAATCGGCCACCGAGGCCGTACGCGTGAAGCGCGGGTCGACGACGATCAGCCGCGCCTTGCGGTGCGCCTTCGCCTCCGTTACCCACTTGAAACCGCACGGATGGGCCTCGGCTGCATTGCCGCCCATCACGAGAATCACGTCCGCGTTCTTGATGTCGACCCAATGGTTCGTCATCGCTCCACGGCCAAACGTCGGGGCAAGACCTGCCACCGTCGGGCCATGTCAGACACGCGCCTGATTGTCGAATGCGAGCATCCCGAGACTGCGGATGGTCTTGTGCGTCAGGTAGCCGACCTCGTTGCTGCCCGCCGACGCGGCCAGCATGCCGGTCGTGAGCCAGCGGTTGACCTTCGCGCCGTCTTCGGCCGTCTCGACGAAGTTCGCGTCGCGGTCGGCCTTCATCAGCTTCGCGATGCGGTCGAGCGCGTCGTTCCACGAGATGGGTTCCCACTTGTCCGAGCCGGGCGCACGATACTCGGGGTGCGTCAGGCGGTTCGGGCTGTGGATGAAGTCGATCAGGCTCGCGCCCTTCGGGCACAGCGTGCCGCGATTGACCGGGTGGTCGGGATCGCCTTCGATATGGATGATGCTCGGCTGCGCGTTCTTCGCGCCGTCTCCGAGGCTGTACATCAGGATGCCGCAACCTACTGAACAGTAAGGACAGGTGTTGCGCGTTTCGACGGTGCGCGCCAGTTTGTACTGTCGGACTTCGGCCAGCGCTTCGGACGGAGAAAAGCCCATCAGGGCAAGACTCGATCCGGCAAGCGACGTGGCGGTCACCTTCAGGAACTGGCGCCGGGACATTTGTAGCATGGCGGTCTCGGCGTTATTGTGGGGTGGGGTACGACTGAAAGGAATTATAGACAGTTCAGGCAACTCTGATCGAATCCTCGGATCAATACCGATTTGTCCGACCAACCCGCGATGATCCGCGTTCCGCGCGCAACCGAACCGTCATGAAACGACAGATCACTTCCGAAGCAACCCGTCTCGCCCAGCAGCAGGCCAACTGGGCCCTCACCGCGTTCAAGCGCTTCTCGTCCGACCGCTGCTCCGCGATGGCCGCGGGCATCGCGTTTTTCTCCGCGTTCTCGCTCGCGCCGACCCTCGTGATGGTGATCGCGGTGGCCGGCTGGTTCTACGGCGACGACGCCGCGCGCGGCCAGGTGTTCGAACAGGCGCACCAGCTGATCGGGGACGACGCGGCGGCCAGCATCCAGACGATCGTGCAGAACGCGCACCGCGCGGGCCAACGCGGCGGCCTCGCCACGCTGATCTCGTTCGCCGCGCTCGCGATCGGCGCGTCGGCCACGTTCGCGTCGCTCAGCGCGGCGCTCAGCGTGATCTGGCCGGCCACCGAAAGCCGCTGGTCGAGCATGCTCGGCCTCGTGCGCGTGCGGCTGATCTCGTTCGGGCTCGTGCTGGGCGTCGCATTCCTGCTGATCGTGTCGCTCGTGCTCGACACCGCGATCACCTTCGTCGGCACATGGCTGCTCGGCGATTCGCCGTACGTGGTCGTCACGAACCTCATCCAGTTCTTCGTCGGCATCGCGGTGCTTGCGGCCGCGTTCGCGTCGCTGATGAAATTCCTGCCCGATGCACGCGTCGCATGGCGCGACGCCGCGATCGGCGGCATCGTGTCCGCGATCCTGTTCTCCGGCGGCAAGAAGCTGTTCGCGCTGTATCTCGCGCATGCGGGCACCGCGAGTGCGTTCGGCGCGGCCGGATCGTTCGCGGTCCTGCTGATGTGGCTGTACTTCTCCGCGATCGTGCTGCTGCTCGGCGCGGAATTCGCGGCGGCCCGCGGCGACGCGCATCGGCCGGCCGAGCATCCGGCGCCGGCCGCGTCTGCTCAGGCGGTTCAACCCGGTCACGCCGACGATCGCCCGCGCGACGACTGATTCACCCGCCCTCTGCAAGCGGCCGCGCATCGGTCTCGCGCGCGCCCGGCACACGCCTCCCCCTTTACAACCCCGTCGTCCCGCCGCGCATGCGCGCGGCGTCGACGCATGCGTTACACGCCGACATGCACACACCTGCAACGGCAAACGTTTGCACACCCTCGTTTCGTTGCTGCAACGGGCTAAAACAACGGATCTGCGGCCATGAGCATCAACTATTGAAACAATCGCGGCGCAGCAATTGTCAACTGTTTCATAAACAGGAACAGTTGCTGATGTGCTTGATCTATATGGACTTTTTCCCGCTGTTACCTTTTCGAGACACTTTATTTTTTGAGCTTTCTTGCGTGTATGGCACTGAGCTATTCTCCAATCCGCAACAAATAACGATGAATCACTTGCGTGGAGAAACTCAACGATGAAGAAACTTGCTCTCTCGACCCTCTCGCTCGCCCTGCTGGGCGCCGCTGGTGCTGCTCAGGCTCAGTCGAGCGTGACGCTGTACGGCGTGATCGATACGTCGATCACGTACGTTCACGGTAACGCCGGTCAAGGTAACAATTCGTGGTCGATGGGTAGCGGCAACCTGCAAGGCAGCCGCTTCGGCCTGAAGGGTTCCGAAGACCTCGGTGGCGGCCTGAAGGCGATCTTCCAGTTGGAAAACGGCTTCAACTCGGCATCGGGTGCACTGGGCCAGGGTGGCCGCATGTTCGGCCGTCAAGCATTCGTCGGCCTGCAAAGCGACCAGTACGGTACGCTGACGCTGGGTCGCCAGTACGACCCGCTCGTCGACCTGGTTCAGGCAGTCACGGCTGACAACTACTTCGGCAGCGTGTTCGCCACGCCGGGTGACGTCGACAACAACGACAACAGCCTGCGCGTCAGCAACGCGATCAAGTACACGTCGCCGGTGTTCGCCGGCCTCCAGTTCGAAGGCATGTACGCTCTCGGCGGCGTCGCCGGCTCGACCGGCAAGGGTCAGACGTGGGCGGCAGCGGCAGCCTACAACAACGGCCCGCTGGGCGTGGCTGCAGGTTACTTCCACGCAAACAACGCGGCCGCGCTCACGAACGGCAAGCGCGGCGGCTGGGCCGGTACGTCCGACGCAATCTTCGACGGCGACTCGGGCACGACCTTCATCAACAACGCGTTCACGTCGTCGACGTCGATCGGCATCGCGCAAGTGGCAGCCCAGTACGCATTCGGCCCGGTGACGGTCGGTGCCGGCTACAGCAACGCGCAGTACAAGGCGGACGGCGCGTCGACGTTCGGTACGAACCAGAAGTACAACACGGGCCGCGGCTTCGTCACGTACCAGGCATCGGCACCGCTGCTGCTCGGCCTCGGCTACATCTACACGAAGGGTAGCGGCGACAACAACGCCAAGTACCATCAGGTTTCGCTCGGCGCGGACTACTCGCTGTCGAAGCGCACCGACGTGTACCTGGTTGGCGCATACCAGCACGCAAGCGGCCACAACGCCGACGGCACCGATGCGCAAGCGTCGATCGGCTCGTACGGCATCGCCGGCAAGAGCTCGCAGGAAATCGTCGCTCTCGGCCTGCGTCACAAGTTCTAAAAACGAAGTATCCGGTGTGCATGGCGTCTCCGACGCCTTGCCGCCGACCTGGAAAGCCAGCCCCGGTTTCGGCCGCGGCTGGCTTTTTTTCGTCCGCCTCCGGCAGGTAGAGCCAACCTCGCCTGCAGCGCCTCCGCGGCGAAGCCGGGACCGACACAGGTCGGCGCGCCGGGAGCGGCGCCTGGCGGCTGCAATGCACCCGCAACCCCGTTTCCGATGGCCGGAGAGGTCGCCGTTTCTCCGTTGAGCGCCTATCATCCGCACAGCCGGCGCTGCCCGGTGCGACCGACGCAGGATTTGTTTGCGCCATGTGTCGATTTCGGCGGGCGTCGTCCGTCGTATCGATGGCGGCGTACGGTTTGCCCCGCACCCATACAGACAGGAGACTCGTCATGACGATTCAGAAGATCACGCCTTTTCTCTGGTATTCGACGGAAGCCGAAGAAGCCGCGGCCTTCTATGCCGGCATCTTTCCGGACTCGCGCATCGTGCGCGTCACGGCGGTGCCTGGCACCGACGGCACGCGGATGGTCGAATTCGAGCTCTTCGGGCAGCCATTTTTTGCGATGAGCCACCCGCGCACGGAGACGTTCAATCACGCGATATCGCTGCTCGTCAGCTGCGCGGACCAGGCGGAACTCGACCGCTACTGGAGCGCCCTGCTCGACAACGGCGGCACGGCCGACGGCTGCGGCTGGCTGAGGGATCGCTACGGCGTGTCATGGCAGATCGTTCCGGAAGCGCTCATCCCGATGATGGCCGACCGCGACACGGTCAAGGCGGGACGCGTGGCCGCCGCGATGATGCAGATGACGAAGTTCGACGACGCCGCGCTGAAGGCCGCGTTTGCGGGCACCGCGAGCTGACGACAGGCGTCCGGCTGCGCATGCGTGATGCCGCGCCGGATCGCCGTCTGCACGCACCCGGCTCGACGGGTTGCGCATGCAGCCGGCTCGAACGGGTTCGCCATCCGCGGCGGGCGGCCCGTATGCCGTTAACGTGGCTCGTCGGCGGCCGCTGCTACGCCGACAGCATCGACTCGATCGCGCGCCGCGCGTAGCCGATGAATTCGGCCAGCGGCTCGCCGGCCACGATCGCCGCGCCCGCTTCGCCATCGAGACAGGCAGCACGCGCAACCGCTACGACCGGCCGGTGCGCGTCCGGCAAGCGCGCCAGCACGCACGTCGCGGCGACGCCCTTCGGCGCGATCCTGCCGGTCGCGGTGCTGTACCCGATGCGTGAGAGCGCGAGCACGATGTTGCATTCGTCGCCGCGCCAGTCCGGTTCGGCCTTCCACTGCGCAACGGTCGCGAGCAGCGCGGCGACGAAGTCGCGTGCGGGCGCCGGCTCGAACAGCACGTCGGCGGGCGGACCGATCAGCGCGACACTGTGCTGTCGCGCCTTCGTCAACAGGATGGTCAGATCGTGACGACCAGCGGCGGCTCGACGATGCCGGCCTCCAGATCGCCGCGCAGCCATTCGCCGAACTGCAACTCGCGTCGCGCCGGATGACGCCACGGCACCAGGTCGTCCGGGGAACCCTTGCCTCCGGCTAACACGTCCCCTTGCCGGGTGTGTAGGGGACTTTCACCCCGCAGCGAGTGCGCCCTGCCGGGCGCACCAATAAAAATCCCCGCACGCTTTCGCGTACGGGGATTTCGGGACATCGCAACGGCTGCCGACATGCATTCGGCAGTCGTTGCGCGGCATTACGCTGCCGCGTCCTTCAGCTTCTTCAGCGCACGTGCCTTCACGCGCACGCTGGCCGGCTTCGCCGGGAACCAACGCTCTTCGCCCGTGAACGGATCCTTGCCGAAGCGCTTCTTCTTCGCCGGCACGACTTGTGCCGTGATCTTCAGCAGGCCCGGCAGCGTGAACTCGCCTGCGCCCTTCTTGTGAACCGAGCCCAGCACGACGTTCTCGAGTGCGACGAGCACTGCCTTGACCGCCTTCACTTCGACAGCTGCGCGCTCAGCGATGTGCGTTGCGAGCGATGCCTTCGTGAACTTGTCCTTCAGCGGCGTCGGAGCAGCCGGTGCTGCCTTTGCGACAGCCTTCTTGGCCACTACTTTCTTCGCGGGCGCAGCCTTTTTGGCAGCCACTTTCTTGGTCGCCGGTGCGGCAGCCTTCTTGGCCACCTTTTTTGCGGAAGTCGCCATGTTTCTCCTACCAGGTGTGGTCGTTGGATACACGAAGCGTGCAACGCGCGCGCTTCAACGCCGGATTCTACAAGCGCCTTGACGCTTCGTGCAGTACTTTTATGCGTTTTCACGGGGTTTCCCGCAGGTTTTGTTGCGCGCGACCGACTTCATCGACGCTCGAACGTGAAAAAACGCCTTCACGTATACGTCCGAACGCGAATTACGTTCGATATTTGCGCACCTATACTGGGCGTGCTCAATGCCCGGATGCCTCCATGCGCGAAGTCAGATACGTCAAAGGACTCGACGGCCTGCGAGCCCTCGCCGTCATCCTCGTTTTCCTGTCCCACAAGGGCCATGTCCTTGCCGTCGACGTCGGCAAGCTTGGCGTGTGGACGTTTTTCCTCATCAGCGGATTCCTGATCGTCGGCGAGTTGCATCGCAACCGCCAGGCGGTCGAGCGCGGCGCCATGACGCGTCGCCACGCGCTCGCGCTGTTCCTCGCGAAGCGCGCGCTGCGGATCTTCCCCGTCTACTACCTGCTGCTCGCCGCGCTCGCGATCGCGCACGCGCTGTTCTATCAGCGCGGCGTCAACCTCGGGCTCGCATGGCACGCGGTGTTCCTGTCGAATTACTGGATCGGCGTCGTCAAGGACGGCTGGCCGGGCTCCACGTCGCACTTCTGGAGCCTCGCCGTTGAACAGCAGTTCTATCTGATCGCCCCGCTCGTGCTGCTCGCGGTGCCCGCCGCGCGACACGTCGCGCTCGGCATCGCGGCCGTCGCGCTGTGCGCGCTCGCGCATCTCGCGCTCTACCTGTCCGACGCGTCGCCGGTGCTGATCTACGCGTTTTCCCCGTGGAATTTCGCGTTGATCGCGCTCGGCGGCGTCGGCGCGATGGCGCTCGCCGATCGCGGCGCGGCCGCCGAGCGCCGCGTGCCGCCCGGCTGGCTCGGTGCGGCCGGCGTCGCCTTCTTCCTCGTGCTGCCTGCCTGCACCGCATTGCCCGATGCAGTCGCGGGGCTCGCGGATCTCGGCCTGTCGGTGTCGCTCGGCGCGCTGATGCTGTGGATCGTCAGCGCGCCCGAGCATCCCGCCGTCGCGCTGCTCGACTGGGCGCCGCTCGCGTATCTCGGCACGATCAGCTACGGCTTCTACCTGTTCCACAACCTGATTCCGGCGCGCTTCGGCGCGCTGCCCGCGTCGTTCGCGCACGTGCCGATGCCGGAAATCGTCCGCGACGCGCTGCCGGAAATGCTGCAATTCACGCTCGCCGTGCTGCTCGCGCACCTGTCCTGGCGTTATCTCGAAAAGCGGCTGCTCGACTTCAAGAAGCCGATCGCCGCGATGCTGGCCCGGCACTTCGCCGCGCAGCCGAGCGCGTCGCCGCGCTGAGCGGTGCGCGGCGCGAACCGGATCGGAACGCGTCGATACCGGTGATGCCCCCGGCGGCCGGCGGCATGGCAGCCGATGCCACGTCATCGCGCGACACCCGAGCGCGCGTCGTGCAACCCGCGCAACCCATCCACCGATCCGGTCACGCGACGAATGCTTCGGCACCGGTGTCACGCGCGACGTCCCGCCTCATCGGCATACTTTCCCCGTCGCGCGGCGCCGCCCTCCGCACATTCGAAGTGCGACATCCGGACGTCGCGCACCACGTCCGGACGCCCGCCAACAACAAAAAAGCCCCGGCGCGCGAGCGGCCGGGGCCAACGGAACAACCACCACCTGAAACGACGGAGCGCGCGGCCGCTTAAGCGACGGCAGCCAGCGCGGGCAAGCAGGTACGCAGGTACGCCTCGAATTCGCGGCTCACTTCCGGATGCTGGAGCGCGAGCTCGACGGTTGCCTTCAGATAACCGATCTTGCTGCCGCAGTCGAAACGCGTGCCGTAGTAGCGATACGCGAGCACCTGTTCGTTCGCGAGCAGCGACTGGACGGCGTCGGTGAGCTGCAGTTCGCCGCCCGCGCCCGGCTTGAGCTTGCGCAGATGATCGAAGATCGTCGGCATGAACACGTAGCGGCCGACCACGCCGAGGTTCGACGGCGCATCCTCGGGCGCCGGCTTCTCGATGATGCCCGACAGCTTGATGATGTCCTCTTCCCACTCCCGGCCTTCGACGACGCCATACGAGCGGCTATCTTCGCGCGGGATCGTCTCGACGCCGATCACCGAGCTGTGATAGTGGTCGAACACGTCGACGAGCTGCTTGAGCACGGGCTGTTCGCCGTGCAGCAGGTCGTCGGCGAGGATCACCGCGAACGGCTCGCCGTGCACGAGCTTCTCCGCGCACAGCACCGCATGGCCGAGGCCGAGCGCTTCCGGCTGGCGCACGTAGAAGCAGTTGACGTGGCTCGGCTTGATGCCGCGCACGAGCTCCAGCAGCTTTTCCTTGCCGCGCGCCTCGAGCTCGGCCTCGATCTCGTACGACTTGTCGAAATGATCCTCGATCGCGCGCTTGCTGCGCCCGGTGACGAAGATCATTTCGGTGATACCGGCGTTGATCGCCTCCTCGACCGCGTACTGGATCAGCGGCTTGTCGACGACGGGCAACATTTCCTTCGGGCTCGCCTTCGTTGCCGGGAGGAACCGCGTGCCGAGACCGGCAACGGGGAACACGGCCTTGGTGACTTTCAACATGTTCGCATCCTGATAGCGTTGACTGCGCCGCGTCGACCTGCGACCCGGCGCGATTGTGTTCCGAACGGCATATCGAGAATCGACGGCACTGCCAATTCCGCTCCGCTCATTTTCGATATGAACTGATTGCCCAATTATTCCGGAAAAAATATAATCGCTTCAACCCGGTCGATATTTCCGAACCGATTGCTGGAGCAGAAACAAATTACCGATTTTCCGGATACAAATTCTTACGATTCGAATTCCTCGATATAGGGCACGCCGCCCCGCTCGAGGCCCGGGCGGATCGGTTCGTTCTTCAGCGCCTCGCGGTACGCCGACAGCACGGCCATGACCAGCAGTACTGCAGCGCTCGCGATCCAATGCATGTCCATCTTGCCGCTCCTTGCATCAATCAACTGGAGCTTCAAACTATCAGAAAAAAATCGGCAAATAATTCGCACCCGTCGCGGAACCGCTTTCGGGCCGCGATAAATCCATGATGTGGAATACCGATATTTGCAGGCGAGATTTTTTTGTTCATTGACCGAATTCTTGCGCATTACGATTGGATGAAACTTCCCGTCCATCCGTCGCAAGGAATCGAATCGCATGCAAGCTTTCAGCGGATCGTCTCTGGCCGCGCCGCCCGTCGCCGACCACAAGGAACACGTGATCGACGCGATGCGCGGCTTCGCGGCGCTGCTCGTCGCCTATTTCCACTGCCGCCAGGTCGTCTGGGTCGGCATGCAGAGCTTCCATCAGGCTTACGGTCACGCACTGAGCCCGGGCGCGATCGCCGGCTACCTGACCTTCCCGTTCGCGTGGGGCTCGGCCGGCGTCCCGATCTTCTTCGTGATCAGCGGCTACTGCATCCACCGCAACGCGGCGCTCAAGCTCGCGGCCAATCCCGCGTACCGGCTCGACGCGCCGAACTTCTGGGTGCGCCGCTTCGCGCGCATCTACCCGGTGCTGCTCGCCGCACTGCTGTTCACGCTCGCGCTCGATGCGGTCAGTCTGCAGATCGAGCCCGTCAGCCACAAGATCCGCGACGTCGGCCTCGTCGCGTTCCTCGTGAACCTGTTCTCGCTGCAGGGCGTCGCCGGCCACACGTACGGGTCGAACGGCGCGTTGTGGACACTGTCGCTCGAAGTGCAGTTCTACGCGATCTACCCGCTGCTGTTCGCGCTGCGCCGGCGCATCGGCATGCCGGCCGTCGTGGCCGCGGTCGCGCTCGTCAACGTCGCGTCGGCGTGGCTGCTCGAACGGCACGACCTGCAGTTCTTCACGTCGTACTGGCTGTCCTGGACGATCGGCGCATGGATCGCCGACGTGCGCGCGCAGCAGTCGCGCGGCACGGCCGTCGTGCCGTCGCGCGCGTGGTACGTCGCGGCCGCCGTGCTGCTGGCCGCCGGCTGCGGCGCGTTCCATTTCGGCCAGTACGGCGCGTTCCAGCTGTGGTCGGCCGGCTTCGCATGCTTCCTGTACCGCGCGCTCGCCCGGCCGCCGCGCGCGACGCCGCCGCTGCGCGTGCTGAGCTGGTTCGGCGACTTCAGCTACTCGCTGTATCTCGTCCATCTGCCGCTGTTCGTGTGCCTCGGCTCGGTGCTGTTCCACTCCGAACTGCAACTGTCGATCTGGCCGTCGTTCGCGTTCATGGCCGTCGCGGTTCCGGTCGCGTACCTGTTCTACCGGATGTTCGAACGGCCGGCGATGATGTGGTCGGCCAGCTTCAAGCCGACCCGCTCGGCCCGCGTCGTCGCGTCGACGCCCGAACAGGCCGCCTGACGCGGGCCGGACGGCTCGATCAGCCGTCCGGTCCCGGAGCCCCCGCGCGGCGCGTCGCTGCGCGGGGGCTTTTTCATGGCCGGCACGCGGTTGCAGGCCGGGTCGACAACGAGTGGGGCAGCCTGCCGCCCTCCGACGGCGCCACGGCCCGCACGGGCCCCTTCCGCGCGGTTGCCGAAGCACGAGTGCGACGGTGTCGGCTGCTCGCTTCACGTTCCTGACGGCCCGATCCTGTTCCAGATGACGCTCGGCCACGCTCGCGCCCGACCCGGACCCGGGGCGCAAACCAGCCCGTCCGTCCCAACCAGACGCGTCGCCCGCTGAAAAGCGAAGCCCCCGCGCAGCGCAACGCCGCATGGGGGCCCGTTTTCCGCCATTTCCCGCCAGCTCCCGCCGGCCGCTACTTCTTCGCGCTCGCCGCCTTGGCGGCCTTGGCCGTATCCGCGAGAATCTTCTCGACCCGCTCCACGTAGGTTTCAGTCCCGAACCGGCGCACCGCGGTCGCGCGACCGCTCGCGACGAGCCGCTCGCGCAACGCGCGGTCGCGCTTGAGCGTCGCCAGCGCATCGGCCAGCGCGGCCGCGTCGCCCGGCTCGCAGAGCAGTCCGTTGTCGCCGTCCTCGATGATCTCGACGACGCCGCCCGCGCGCGCCGCGACGACCGGCCGGCGCGCGAGCATCCCCTCGACGATCACGCGCCCGAACGGCTCCGGCGTGATCGACGTGTGCGCAACGACGTCGACCGCAGTCATGCAGGCGGCCACGTCGCGCTGGAACCCGAGGAAATGCACGCGCTCGTCCATTGCGTGCTGCGCGACGTATTCGTGCAGTTGCGCCGCATAGTCGTCCTCGCCGAACAGCGGCGCGCCGACCAGCACCACGTGCATGTCGGGATGCCGCGCGGCGGCCTCCAGCAGCACGTGCTGCCCCTTCCAGCGCGCGAGACGGCTGAACGAGCCGACCAGCCATGCGTCCGCGGGCAACCCGAGGCGCGCGCGCAGCGCGGCCTGGCTCACGCCGTCGAGCGCATCGAACGGTTCGGCCGAAATCCCGTTGAACACGACGTCGACGTGCTGCGGCGTAAAGCCGGTCAGCGCGCGGAACGCCTGCGCGGATGCGTCGGAGTTCGCGATCACGCGCGTGACGCCGAACCGCGCGCAGTACTTGATCGCCTGCAACTGCTTGCCGCCGAAATGGTCGGTGCTGACGATGTCGCGCAAATGCCAGACGACCGGCTTGCGCGCCAGCCGCCCGGCAAGCGCGGCAACCACCATCGCGCGCTGCGTGTTCGCGTAGATCACCTCGGCGCGGCGCGCGCGCCGGGCGACGTCGCGCACCAGCCGCACGAGCTGCTTCACCGCGCCGAACGACACGCCGCCCTGCTTGCGCACGCCCGCGAGCGCGCCCTGCTCGACCACGTCGACGCGCGCGCCGATCTCGTCGAGCGCCGCGCGAAACGGGCCGTCGTCGAACAGCAGCACGTCGGCGTTCGCGCGCATGTGCTTCATGATCTCGAGCAGCGACAGCTCGGCGCCGCCGAGCACGCCGCTCTGGTCGAGCACGAGCGTCGCCGGGCCGCGCGCGACCGGCAGCGGGGCCGCCGTGCCGCGCTGCGCGGTCGAGCCGGGCAGCGCTTGCTCCACGTAGTCGAGGAAGCGCCGCCGGAACGTGTCGGCGGAAAACCGCTCCGCGTTCGCGCGGCACGCGTCAGGCGTGAAGCGCTGCGGCGCGCGCTCGAAATCGTCGACGGCCGCGACGATCGCGTGCGGCGTCTGTTCGTCGAAGAAAAGGCCGGTCGGGTTCAGGTTCGACTGCGGGTCGAGCACGGTCTCGAGCGCGCCGCCCTTGCCGTACGCGATGACCGGCGTGCCGCACGCCTGCGCCTCGACGACCGAGATCCCGAAGTCCTCCTCGGCCGCGAACACGAACGCCTTCGCGCGTCGCATCCGGTCGTGCAGCACCGCGAACGGCTGGTAGCCCATGATCTCGACGTTCGGGCCGGCCTTCGCGCGAATCTTCTGCATCTCGGGGCCGTCGCCGATCACGACGAGCTTGCGCTCGGGCGTGCGCGAAAACGCTTCGACGATCAGGTCGATCTTCTTGTACGGCACCATCCGCGACGCGGTCAGGTAGAAATCCTCCTTCGCCGCGTTGAGCGAGAACGCGTCGACGTCGACCGGCGGAAAGATTACCGCCGCGTCGCGGTGGTAAACCTTCTTGATGCGTCGTGCGATGAACGCGGAGTTCGCGACGAAGCCGTCCACCGCGTTCGCGGTGCGCGTGTCCCAGTTGCGGATGTAATGGAGAATCATCCGCGCGAGCAGCGATTTCGGCCCGTGCGTGAGATTCGACTGTTCCAGATACTGGTGCTGCAGGTCCCACGCATAGCGGATCGGCGAATGCACGTAGCTGATGTGCACCTGGTCCGGGCCGGTCAGCACGCCCTTCGCGACCGCGTGGCTGCTCGAGATCACGAGGTCGTACTCGGACACGTCGAGCTGCTCGATCGCGAGCGGCATCAGCGGCAGGTAGCTGCGGTACTTGGTGCGGGCGAACGGCAGCTTCTGGATGAACGACGTCGTCACCGGCTTGCCGCGCACGAACGCGCGATCGTCGAGGAAATCGACGAGGCTGAACAGGTCCGCGTCGGGAAAGCACGCGACGATCTGTTCGAGCACGCGCTCCGCGCCCGCGTAGGTGACGAGCCAGTCGTGGACGATCGCCACGCGCAGCGCACGCGCCGGCTGTCGCGCGCCGGCGCGCTCGGCTGGGTGCAGCGCGGCGGCGTCGCCGGCGTGGACCACGACGGCATCGGCCGTGGTGAGATTCAGGACGGCGTGTTCCGCCAGATCGCGATTCATGCAGTTCTCCTCGCATTGAGACGGACAAACAGGTCGCGCACGAGTGCGCGCAATCCCGGCGTCATCGTGAGCGACCACGCGACGTTCAGCACCAGCACGACCGCGCACATGCCGATCGACTGGACCAGCCCCGGCCATGCCTGCGCCAGGAACAGACTCGCCAGCAGAAACGCGAGGTGCGCGAGCATGTCGAGTACGATC
This sequence comes from Burkholderia sp. A2, assembly GCF_001729305.1. Classification (NCBI taxonomy): domain Bacteria; kingdom Pseudomonadati; phylum Pseudomonadota; class Betaproteobacteria; order Burkholderiales; family Burkholderiaceae; genus Burkholderia; species Burkholderia sp. A2. Next base: position 221,081 of record NZ_LZXX01000090.1, read on the forward strand.
GCGCGCATCCGGATCGCCGACAGGTACAGCAGCACGCCGTAGTCGACGAGCGCGCGCGCCGCGACGACCACCGCCGCGCCGATCAGCCCGAAGTGATGAATGCCGAACCACAGGCCGCCGACGAAGAACGGCATCTCGACGAGCCCGGCGAATGCCGCGCGGGCCGGGTTGACCTGCGACTGGATCAGAATGCGCGTGACGCTCGCCTGGCCGACGAGCCACACGCTGATCACCAGCACGCGCCCGACCGGCGCCGAATGCGCGGCGAGATCGGCGCCGACCCACAGCGTGAGGAACGGTGCGAGCGCGAAGATCGCGACGATGCCGACCGGCGTGAATACGCCGTTCAGGAATTCGAGCGACTGGCGCGCGAGCGTATCCGCGTGATCGCGGCCGACCGCCGACAGGCGCGGGAACAGCGTGCGCACCAGCGCGTTCGGCAGCATGTTCAGCCGCGTGACGAGGTTTTGCGGCACCGTGTAGTACGTGACGAACTTCGCGCCCATGCCGGCGCCGAGCATCACGCGGTCGAGCGTGTCGGCGATCATGCTCGTCGTGCTCGCGATCAGCATCCAGCCGCCGAAGTTGAACAGCCCCTTCGCGGTGCCCCACTGCGGCGGATCGATGCGGCGGATCCCGAGCACCTTGATGCTGGCCTGACCGAGCATCACCGCCGCGATCAGCCGCGCGACGACCGCCGCGGCGAGCACCGTCTGCAGGTTCGGCGCGATCCACCACGCGGCGCCGAGCGGCAGCAGCTGGAACAGGAACGTGCCGATCGTCTGGTTCGTGTTGAACACGCCAAACCGTTCGGCGCCGTTGATCGCGCCGGCGAACACCCACGACACGTTCGCGAGCGGAATCGCGAGCGCAAGCCACGGCAGCGCCAGATACACCTCGTGCTGCATCGCCGCCGACACCTTCGTGAAATACGCGGTGTAGACGAACGCGCCGAAATAGATCAGCAGGCCGCCGACGATGCCGGTGCCGAGATTCAGCCAGAACGCGCTCCAGAACACGCGCGCGCTTTCGTCGGCGTTGCCGCTCGCGCGCGCCTTCGAGATGTGGTTCTGCGCGGCCATGCTCATCCCGAGATCGAGGATCCCGAAATAGCCGATCAGCGTCCACACGAGGCTGACGACGCCGTAGCGTTCGACGCCCAGCGCGTGGATATACGCGGGCACCGTCACCAGCGACACGAAGGTCGGCAGGATCAGCCCGATGAAGTTGATCGAAACGTTCTTGAGTATGCCTTTGTCCATGCTTTAGCCCAGGGGCCCGTTACGGTTTCCAGCGGTACATGAGCACCTTGCCGCGCGCGTCTTCCTCGACGAACACCAGGTACTCGCCGTTCTCGCGCCGGAACGCGCTGATGCCGAACGGCACGTCGACCCAGCCCGACGCCTTGCCGACCTCGGCGCCCGGGCTCATCACGCCGACTTCCTTGCCGGTTTCCTTGTCGTACACGTGGATCTTGCCGACCGGCTCCACGGTGAAGATGTAGCGGCCTTCGACCGTGATCCCGATCAGGTCGAGGATCGGCTTCGCGTCGAGCTGCCACGGCAGCGCGACCTGGTAGCGCACCACTGGCGAGCCGCTCGACCATTTGTCGAAGCGCACCAGCACGCGGCCGACTTCCTTGTTGATGCCGGGCTGCGGCGGCGCGTCGGCCGTATAGCCCGTCACGTACAGCGTGTCCGTCTGCGGCTCGTAGATCGCGCGGCGCAGCTGCGTGAACGGCTGCGGCATCGGGTAGGTCGTGACCTTGTCGTACGAATAGATCGGGTTGCCGGCCTTGTCGATGCCGCCATAGCCGAAACGATGAATCCCTCGCACGTCGCTCGTGCGCCAGATGTCGCCCTTCGTGTCGACCCACCAGCCCCAACCGCCCGCCTTTGCCTTGCCTGTCGTGTTGATCTCGGACTCGTCGGCATCGATCCGACCGTTGCCGTTCGCGTCGCGCCACAGCCAGTCGCCGCCCGGCGGCTTGTTCGGCACCTTGTCGACCGGCCGCGCGCGGCCCGCGATCAGGCCCGACGGAATCGCGACCTCGCCGTCGCGCTTCGCGTCGAAACGGTAGATCTTCAGGTGATCGGCGTACATGTCGGTCAGGTACAGGAACGTGCGCCCGTCGACGCGCCGCGCGATCGGCATGCCCGGATACTGGTCGGTGTGGAACACCGGGTCGTCCGGATACTTGAAGCGGTTCGACAGGAAGCCGACGTATTTCCAGTCCTGGCCCGGCGGCTTCGACAGGTCGAGCTCGAAGCGCTTGTTGCCCGTGTACACGCTGTTCGGCCGCGCGGGGTCGAGCCACGCGCCGTCGACGAACAGCAGCCCCTGCACCTGCCAGCGCAGCTTGCCGTCCGGCGTGTAGCTTTCCAGCACCGCGCCGAGCCCCGCGCCGATCGTGTCGTGGCGCGGCCCGATCCCGTTCATCGACACATAGATGTTGCCCGCGCGGTCGACGCCGACGCCCGTCAGCCCGTTGAAACGCTGCGGCCCCGGCCGGCCCGGCACCGGGCCCGCGAAGATGCCGCCGCGCTCGCCGAGCGTGCCCGACGGCGCATAGCCCTTGCCGCCTTTCGAGAAGATCAGGATCTGCTGGCGCGGCCCGTTGTCCGCGACGAGCACGCGCCCTTTCGCGTCGACCGCCACGTCCACCGCGTCGGTGCCCTCCGGCAGCACCGGCGCGTCGTCGAGCTTGCGGCCGTCGGGCCGCACGTGCACGAGATGCGCGGGGCCGCCCAGCGTATCGGTCAGCAGCCACAGCGTGCCGTCGCCCGCCAGCGCGATGCGGCCCGGCTCGTGCGCGTTCCACGTGCCCTTCTGCTGCATCGTCTCCGCGTCGTACACGTCCACCACGTTGCGCGACGGATTGGTCGCGAACAGCGTCTTGTCGTCGGCCGCGAGGCCGCCCACTTCCGCCTTCGCCTCACCCACTTCCGAGCGCGCGGGCGCCGGCACCTCGTTCATCATCATGAAGCTCGCGGCCATCCGTGCGCGGCCGGTATCGGCGCGCCCGCCCGGCGCGACCTGCGGCGCCGCGCGAAACGGCGCGGGCTGCTTCATGTCGCCGATCGTGCGCCGCGAGATGCCGAACCATTGCTTGCCCTTGTCCGGCCAGATGCCGGGCGACTGCAGGTGGCCGCGCTCGTTGCCGACGCCGATCGCGACATACGCGTACTTGCCGTTCACCGCGATCGCGCTGCCGCCGAGGTTACCCCAGCCGTGCGTGCCGCCCGCGAAGCCGAGCATCTTCCCGTCCTGGTAGACGCTCGCCTCGGCGCCGCTCTCGTCCCACGGCGCATTCGTATACACCTTGCCCTCCGGCGTCACCGCGATCGCGCGAATGTCGATCTGCGTCCACGTGCCGTCGCCATAGCCGAACGTGTTGCCGATCCACGACGTCGTCGCGGGCAACACCGTTTCGGCCGGCACGGCGCTCGTCAGCAGTGCCGCGCATACCGTCATGCCAACCAGAATCAGACGTCGCAATGCACTTCTCCAGACTCGATGTCGATGCAACAGCGACCGGCGCCGCCTCGGATCGCCCGCGGCGGCGCGCTGTCGCTAAATGGGTTTCAAACGTCGCGATGCAGGTTACAAGCAAAAATAATCACAAGAAATTTGGAAATATTTGGGGATGTTTCCGCGTGAAATATCGAACCGGAACAGCGAGTAAATGACCGCGGAAAACGGCAATAACGACCGCCCCTCCCGCGCCATCACGTAGAAAATTCCGCCCCAGGCCGCCTGTCATGCCTGTCCGGGAGCAAACCTTTCGCCTCGCGATCGTAATAATCGGCATTTGCCTGTTTGTCGTCAGATAAATGGCACGCGTTTTTTTACCGATTTCTTTTCCCTAGAATCGATTTCGATTCCATATTTCATTTAAAGGCATGCAATACGTACACGCATCGGATGCGGGTCGTGAAGGAGCCGCGCGATGACGGCCCTGTCGCGCCCCGCCGACCTCGCCCCGCAACATGGCCGCATCGTGCAGCTCGACGGGTTGCGCGCGATCGCGGTGGGCGCCGTATTCCTGCAACACGCGCTGAAGGCGCCGCTGTGGATGGGCGTCGATCTGTTCTTCGTGCTGAGCGGCCTGTTGATCACCGGCATCCTGCTCGATCGCAAGGCGCGCGGACAGTCGTACTTCAGCCACTTCTACGCGCGCCGCGTACGCCGCATCCTGCCGCCGTACGTGCTGTTGCTGGTGGTGTCGACGCTGCTGTTCGGCGCGAGCTGGCTGCCGCACTGGCCGTGGTTCGCGTTCTTCTCGACCAATATCGGGCTGTCGCTCGGCAGCATCGGCCATGACAGCCTGAACGTGCTGTGGTCGCTCGCGGTCGAGGAGCAGTTCTACATCTTCTGGCCGTTCGTCGTGCTGTGGTGCTCGGAGCGCGCGCTGCTGTGGGTCGCCGCCGCGCTGATCGTCGCGGCGCCGGTGCTGCGCGCGATCGCGACGCCGTGGTTCGATTCGTTCTGGCCGATCTACTACCTGACGCCGTTCCGGATGGACCTGCTCGCGGCCGGCGCGTTGCTCGCGATCGTCCTGCGCCGCGACCGGCGGGCGCTGGAGCCGTTCTATCCGCTCGCGATCGTCGGCGCGCTCGTGTCGCTCGCGATCCTCGGCTGGCTGCACCTGTCGTTCCCGCGCTTTCGCGCCGCGAACACGCCGCTGTCGAATGCGGCGCTCTACAGCATCTCGCTGCTGCTGTGCACGTCGATCGTCGTGATCGCGCTGCGCGGCCGCGGGCTCGTGCAGCGCGTGCTGACGAACCCGATGCTCGTCTACGTCGGCACCGTCAGCTACACCGTCTACCTGATTCACCTGAGCGTGCTGTACGCGCTGTGGCCGCTGCACCTGAACCGCTTCGTCACGGCCGCGCTCGCGCTCGCGATCACGCTCGCGTACGCGACCCTGAGCTGGTACGGCTTCGAACGACGCCTGACGCGCGGGCCTGCGCGCCGCGCGGTGCCGACCGCCGCCGGCACGACCGCCTGACTTTCATCATCCATCGCTTCTACCAGGACAACGCCATGAGCCAAACGCGTAAGAAGGCCATCATCACCGGAATTTCGGGGCAAGACGGTGCGTACCTGACCAAACTGCTGCTCGACAAGGGCTACGAGGTCACCGGCACCTACCGCCGCACCAGCTCGGTGAATTTCTGGCGCATCGCCGAGCTGGGTGTCGACACGCACCCGAACCTGACGCTCGTCGAACACGACCTGACCGACGCGGGCTCGAGCCTGCGCCTGCTCGAACGCACGCAGCCGGACGAGCTGTACAACCTGGCCGCGCAAAGCTTCGTCGGCGTGTCGTTCGACCAGCCGGCGACGACCGCCGAAGTAACCGGCATCGGCCCGCTGAACCTGCTCGAGGCAATTCGCGTCGTGAGCCCGAAGACGCGCTTCTACCAGGCGTCGACGTCCGAGATGTTCGGCAAGGTGCAGGCGATCCCGCAAACGGAAACCACCGCGTTCTATCCGCGCAGCCCGTACGGCGTCGCGAAGCTGTACGCGCACTGGATGACCGTGAACTACCGCGAATCGTATGGCCTGTTCGGCAGCAGCGGCATCCTGTTCAACCACGAATCGCCGCTGCGCGGCCGCGAATTCGTCACGCGCAAGATCACCGACACGATCGCGAAGATCAAGCTCGGCAAGGCGACCAAGCTCGAGCTCGGCAATCTCGACGCGAAGCGCGACTGGGGCTTCGCGCTCGAATACGTCGAAGGCATGTGGCGCATGCTGCAGGCCGACGAACCCGACACCTACGTGCTGGCGACCAACCGCACCGAAACCGTGCGCGACTTCGTGCGGATGGCGTTCGCGGCGGCCGGCTACCAGCTCGAATGGACCGGCAAGGGCGAGCAGGAACGCGGCCTCGACGCATCGACCGGCAACGTGCTCGTCGAAGTGAACCCGAAGTTCTATCGCCCGGCCGAAGTCGACCTGCTGATCGGCTGCGCGGACAAGGCGAAAAGCAAACTGGGCTGGACACCCAAGACGACGCTCGAACAACTTTGCCAGATGATGGTCGAAGCGGATTTGACGCGGAACCAACACCATGACACGTTCTGAAACCGGGCGTCCGTCGCGCCGTGCGTTCGTCACGGGCCTGACGGGCTTCACCGGTCGCTACATGGCCGAACGCCTGCAGGCGGCCGGCTATGACGTCTGGGGCACGGTCGCGCCCGGCACGCCGCCCCCCGCCGATCCGGCGTTCGCACACTGCACGCTGCTGCCCGTCGACCTGCTCGACGCGGATGCCATGCGCGCGGCCGCGGCCGACGCACGACCCGACGCGGTCGTGCATCTCGCCGCGCGTGCGCATGTCGCCGACGACGAGCCGTCGTCCACCTACGCGGTCAACATCGTCGGCACGCGCAACGTGCTGGCGGCGCTGGCCGGCCTCGACCGCCGTCCGTCGGCAGTGCTGCTGGCCAGCAGCGCGAACATCTACGGCAACTCGACGGCCGGCGTGCTCGACGAAACCGTCGCGCCCGCGCCGGCGAACGACTACGCGGTCAGCAAGCTCGCGATGGAATATGCGGCGAAGCTATGGTCCGACCGGCTGCCGATCGTGATCGCGCGGCCGTTCAACTACACGGGTGTCGGCCAGAGCGATGCGTATCTGCTGCCGAAGCTCGTCGCGCACTATGCGAGCAACGCGCCGCGGATCTCGCTCGGCAACCTCGACGTGAGCCGCGATTTTTCCGACGTGCGCGACGTGACGGCCGCCTATCTGAAGCTGGTCGAAGCCGTGCCGGCCGGCGAGACGTTCAACGTCTGCTCGGAGCGCGCGTATTCGCTGAAGGAAGTGCTGGCGATGCTGTCGCGGATCGCCGGCTACGTGATCGACGTGACGATCGATCCGCGCTTCGTGCGGCACAACGAAGTGAAAAGCCTGAGCGGGTCGCGCGACAAGCTGCGCCGCGCGGTGGGCGAATTACCGGTCACGCCGCTCGACGAAACGCTGCGCTGGATGGTGGACGCGATGCGTGCCGCACCGTCCGCGCACGCCGCCGGCTGAACGACGGCACAACAGGCGCGCGACGGCATGCGCCGAAACGACAACGGGCCGCTCTCTCGAGCGGCCCGTTTCATTGATGCCGAGCGAAAACCGGCGGTATCGCTCAGCCGTCCAGGCCCCGCGCCAGATCGTTGCGAATGTCGGCTGCATGCTCGAGGCCGACCGCCAGGCGAATCAGCCCCTCGGTGATCCCCGCCGCCGCCCGCGCTTCCGGCGTGATGCGGCCGTGCGTCGTCGTGGCCGGATGCGTGATCGTCGTGCGCGTGTCGCCGAGGTTGCCGGTGATCGACACCAGCTTCGTGCCGTCGATCACGCGCCATGCGTTCGCGCGTTGCTGCTCGGGCGTGTCGCCCTTCAGCTCGAACGACACGATCGCGCCGCCCGCCTTCTGCTGACGCTTCGCGAGTTCATGCTGCGGATGAGATTCGAGCCCCGGATAGAACACGCGCGCCACCGCCGGATGCGAGTCGAGCCAGCGCGCGATCTCCAGCGCGTTCGCCGATTGCTTCTCGACGCGCAGCGACAGCGTCTCCATTCCCTTCAGCAGCACCCACGCGTTGAAGGCCGACAGCGTCGGGCCCGCGCTGCGCACGAACGGGAACACCTTGCCCATGATGAATTCCTTCGAGCCGACCAGCGCGCCACCGAGCACGCGGCCTTGCCCGTCGAGAAATTTCGTCGCCGAATGCATCACGACGTCCGCGCCGAGCTTCAGCGGCTGCTGCAGCACCGGGCTGCAGAAACAGTTGTCGACGACGAACAGCGCATTCGCCGCCTTCGCGATCTTGCCGATCGCCTCGATGTCCGCGAGTTCGGTCAGCGGGTTCGACGGCGTCTCGAGGAAGAACATCTTCGTTTCCGGCCGCACGGCTTCCTGCCATGCGTTCAGGTCGGTCGGGTCGACGAAGGTCGTCGTGATCCCGAACTTGCTGAAGATCTGCGAGAACATCCCGAGCGTCGAGCCGAACAGGCTGCGCGAGCTGACGAGGTGATCGCCCGCCTGCAGCGCGGACATCACGACCGACATGATCGCGGCCATGCCCGACGCCGTCGCGATGCAGGCCTCGCCGCCCTCGAGCGCCGCGAGACGCTCCTGGAACATGGTGACGGTCGGATTCGTGAAGCGCGAATAGGTGAAATAGTCTTCCGAATTCGCGAAGCGCTCGGCCGCGTCGGCCGCGCTGGAGAAGCAGAAGCTCGACGTGAGGAACAGCGCTTCCGAATGCTCGTTGAAGTCGCTGCGCAGCGTGCCCGCGCGCACCGCAAGCGTGTCGAAGTTGAGGGAGTCGTCCATGTTCCGTTTTCCGTATTCGATGGCCGCGCCGACGGTCGTGCATGAGGCGCGGACCCGGTCAAAACCGAGGCCAAAAACAAAAAAGCCCGCTATGCGTCGGCATCAGCGGGCTTCGGTGCGGTACGACAGCGATCGACTCGGGCCGGCTGCCGCCGGCCTTCGCTTTAGCTGTTTTGGGAAGTTGCCCCGCGTCCGCAAGCTGATATCAAATCGACGCAAGGCCACATCCTATCACGCCTCGATAAAAGCGTGCGCCGGCGTTACTCGACCGACAGCTGCAGGTTCATCTGCGAACGCTCGGTGTCGCCGGCCGTGTCGCGATCGGCCTGCGACGCCGGCGTGAGGCGCGCGCGCTCGATCGCATCGAGGTACTCGGGCGTCACAGCGCCGGTGATGTAGTTGCCGTCGAAACACGACGCCTCGAAGCGCTCGAGCTTCGGGTTGATGTCGCGCACCGCACGGCGCAGATCGTCGACGTCCTGATAGATCAAATGATCGGCGCCGATGATCTTCGCGACTTCCTCGTCGGTGCGGCCGTGCGCGACGAGCTCGCCGCGCGTCGGCATGTCGATGCCGTACACGTTCGGGAACTTCACGGGCGGCGCCGCCGACGCGAAGATCACCGACTTCGCGCCCGCATCGCGCGCCATCTGCACGATTTCGTGCGAGGTCGTGCCGCGCACGATCGAATCGTCGACGATCAGCACGTGCTTGTCCTTGAACTCGATGCTCATCGCGTTGAGCTTCTGGCGCACCGACTTCTTGCGCACGGCCTGCCCCGGCATGATGAAGGTGCGGCCGACGTAGCGGTTCTTGAAAAAGCCTTCGCGATACTCGACGCCGAGCTTCGCGGCGACCTGCATCGCCGCCGGGCGCGACGAATCGGGAATCGGCATCACGACGTCGATCGGCACGTTCGGCAGTTCGCGCTTGATCTTCTCGGCGAGATAGTCGCCCATGCGCAGGCGCACGTTGTAGACCGGCACGCCGTCGAGGCACGAATCCGGACGCGCGAGATACACGTATTCGAACATGCACGGATTCAGCGTCGGGTTCTCCGCACACTGCTGGCTGTGGAAGTTGCCGGCCTTGTCGATGAAGACCGCTTCGCCCGGCTCCAGGTCACGCACGAATTCGAAACCGATGCCTTCGACCGCCACCGACTCCGACGCGACCATCCATTCGGTGCCGTGTTCGGTTTCGAGCTTGCCGATGCAGAGCGGGCGGATGCCGAACGGGTCGCGGAACGCGAGCAGGCCGTAGCCGGCGATCAGCGACACGATCGCGTACGAACCCTGCAGGCGGCGATGCACGCCCGAGACCGCCTTGAACACCGACGCCGGATCGAGCTCGAGGCCCGTGGTCGACAGTTGCAGCTCGTGCGCGAACACGTTGAGCAGCACTTCGCTGTCGGAATTGGTGTTGATGTGCCGGCGGTCGATCCGGAACATCTCGTCCTTCAGCTGCATCCAGTTCGTCAGGTTGCCGTTGTGCGCAAGGATGATCCCGAACGGCGCGTTCACGTAGAACGGCTGCGCCTCGGCCTCGCTCGACGCCGAACCGGCCGTCGGGTAGCGCACCTGGCCGATGCCGTAGGTGCCGGGCAGGCTGCGCATGTTGCGCGTGCGGAACACGTCGCGCACCATGCCGTTCGCCTTGTACATGTGGAAATTGCTGCCGTCCGCCGTCGCGATGCCCGCCGCGTCCTGACCGCGATGCTGCAGCAGCAGCAGGCTGTCATAGATCAGCTGATTGACAGGGGATTGGGAGATAACGCCTACGATGCCGCACATGGCATGTCCTTCAGAATGACAAAATCGGTTCCGTCCTGCCCGGCCGCGTCGTCACACGCGTACGTACTGGGCCATGCCGTCGGGCAGGAGCTGCTTCAGCTCGTGCACGCCCTGCTCGGCAAAAGGACGCAAGAGCGCATTGCGCCAGAAATCCTGTTTGGGCAGTTCGGTCAGCCCGGCCGCCGCGACCAGCAGCACCACCAGCACGCAGCCGCGGACGAGCCCGAACATCATGCCCAGCGAGCGGTCGACGCCGCCCAGGCCACTCGCCTGCGCGATCCGCGACAGCAGCGCGTTCGCCACGCCGGCGACCAGCACGACGCCGATCACGAGCAACGCGAAGGCGATCACCCACTGCGTCAGCGCGCCGCCCGGCCAGTTCGCCGGAATGTACGGCACGACCAGCCCGACGTAGCGGCCCGCGATCACGATCGCCGCGATCCAGCCGATCAGCCCGAAAATCTCGGACACGAAGCCGCGCCACGCACCGCGCAGCGCCGACAACACGATCACCGCCAATACAGCGTAGTCGAAAGCCGTCAGCATCGTGGCCTTACTGCGTCAGACCGGCTTCGCGCACCTTCGCGATCGCGGCGGAAGCCGCCGCGCGATCCGCGAACGGGCCGGCACGCAACAGTGTAGCCGTGCTGCCGTCTGCCTGCTTGCGATGCTCGACATATGCGGGCACGCCCGCCGATTTCAACTTGGTCGCCCACGAACGGGCCGTCGCGTCGTCCTTGAACGAGCCGAGCTGCACCGCGAAGCGCGCACCGGCCGGCGACGCCGGCGACGATGCGTCGCCGCTGTCCGGGCTCGCGGCGCCGTCATTCGCGACCGTTGCGGGCGCAGGCTTCGGCGCGGCCGGCTTCGGCGCGGGTGCGGCAGCCGGCTTCGGCGCGGGCTTCGGCGGCGTCACGCTCGCGGTGGTGGTCGGTTCGGGTTTCGCGACCGGCTTGGCCGCATCCTTCGGCGCGGGCGCCGGTGCGGCCGCAACGGCCGTGTCGGAGGCCGGCGGTTCGTCGTGCGCGACGCCTGCCTGCACGTCGGACACATCGTCGTCGCGCGGCGCGACTGCCTGGTGCGCGGGCCGGTTCGGGATGTCGATCGCGATGTCGTCGGTGACCGGCTTCGGGTGCGAATCAAGCACCATCGGCAGCACGATCACCGCGGCCACGACGAGCGCGATCGCGCCGACGAGGCGACGGCGCGCGCGTTGCTTTTCTGGAAGGGTCGGATCGAGGAGCAGTGCATCCGATTCCGGACGCTCGGTACGGCGCGAGCGTCGCTCGACGCGTTCAGTGCGCTCCGTGCGCACGTTCCGGGAGGCCCCGGTGCGACCGCCGCGCCGCGGGGGCGCGTCGTCGTCTTTCTTGCCGAACGAGAAAATTCCCATGAATGGCTGAGTCCGAAACTGCCCGTCAGTCAGTGTTGCTGCGATTTACGGTAGGCCAGCACGCCGGCAACCGTATGGAAACTGCCGAAAACCACGATTCTATCATTCTCGGATGCTCTTTTTAGTGCATCGCGAAACGCTTCCGCGGGCGACGCGTAGCGCGTCACGCTCGAATCGGGCCCGTCCTCCACGCCGGCCTTGCGCAGCGCGGCTTCGAGCTGCTCCGCCGAGGCCGCGCGCGGCAGCGGCAGGTCGGTCACGCACCAGTGGTCGATCTCGCCCTTCAGGTGCTGCAGCACGCCGTCAATGTCCTTGTCGTGCATCGCGCCGAACACCGCGTACGTGTACGGGAAGAAGCCCATGTTGCCGAGGTTCTGTTCGAGCACGGCCGATGCATGCGGGTTGTGCGCGACGTCGAGCACGATCGCCGGCTTGCCGGGCAGCACCTGGAAGCGCCCCGGCAGCTCGACGTTCGCCAGCCCGAGCCGGATGTCCTGCGCGGACACCGGCAGCATCGGGCGCAGCGCCTCGAGCGCCGCGAGCGCGGCCGACGCATTGATCAGCTGATTCGCGCCGCGCAGCGCCGGATACGCGAGCGCCGGATAGCGCTTCTCGCGGCCGAGGTAGCTCCATTGCTGGCGTTCGGCGCCCGCCTGCGCCTCGTAGCGGAAATCGCGGCCGACGAGCCACAGGTCGGCGCCGATCGCTTCGGCGTGGTCGATCAGCGTCTGCGGCGCGGCCGGATCGCCGCAGATCGCCGGCTTGCCCGCGCGGAAGATCCCGGCCTTCTCGAACGCGATCTTCTCGCGCGTATCGCCGAGGTACTCGGTGTGGTCGATGTCGATGCTCGTGACGATCGCGCAATCGGTATCGATGATGTTCACCGCGTCGAGCCGGCCGCCGAGGCCGACTTCGAGGATCACCGCGTCGAGCCCGCGCGATGCGAACAGATGCAGGATCGCGAGCGTCGTGAACTCGAAATACGTGAGCGAGACCGGTTCCGGCAGCGACGTGCGCGCGGCTTCGACGGCCTCGAAGTGCGGCAGCAGTTCGTCGTCGGTCACGTTCTGCCCGTTCACGCGCGCGCGCTCGTTGAATTCGAGCAGGTGCGGCGACGTGTGGCAGCCGACCTTGTAGCCCGCGCGCACGAGGATCGTCTCCAGGAACGCGCAGGTCGAGCCCTTGCCGTTCGTGCCGCCGACGGTGATCACCGGGCACGCGAATTCGAGCTGCAGCGCCGCCTTGACCTGCCCGATGCGGGTCAGGCCCATGTCGATGCCGACCGGGTGCGCGCGTTCGAGATGCGAAAGCCACGCGTCGAGAGTGGGAAAAGTGCTCATCGGATCAAATCTGGATCGGTACCGCCACTACGCCAAAAAACGAAGCGCGCCGCCTGACGCTGAAGCCAGGCGACGCGCGGAGTCACAACCTTGCGCCGGTCAGGCCAGCGCGTCGGCCGGCTGTCGCTGCAGCAGCGCGAGCAACTGCGCGATCTCGTCGCGCATCTTGCGACGGTCGACGATCATGTCGATCGCGCCCGTCTTCAGCAGGAATTCGGCGCGCTGGAAGCCTTCCGGCAGCTTCTCGCGCACCGTCTGCTCGATCACGCGCGGGCCGGCGAAGCCGATCAGCGCCTTCGGCTCGGCGATCACGACGTCGCCGAGGAACGCGAAGCTCGCCGACACGCCGCCCATCGTCGGGTCGGTCAGCACCGAGATGAACGGCAGCTTCGCTTCGGCCAGCTTGGTCAGCATCGCGGTAGTCTTGGCCATCTGCATCAGCGACAGCAGGCTTTCCTGCATCCGTGCGCCGCCCGACGCGGTGAAGCAGATGAACGGCACGTGCTGCTCCAGCGCGTTCTGCGCACCGCGCGCAAAGCGCTCGCCGACAACCGAACCCATCGAGCCGCCCATGAACGAGAACTCGAAGCACGCGGCGACGACGGGCAGCGTGTGGATCGCGCCGCCCATCACGACCATCGCGTCGGTCTCGCCGGTTTCGTCCATTGCTTCCTTCAGACGATCGGGGTACTTGCGGCTGTCCTTGAACTTCAGCGAGTCGACCGGCACGATTTCCTGACCGATTTCATAGCGGCCTTCCGGATCGAGCAGCCCGTCGAGGCGCTCGCGTGCGCCGATGCGCATGTGGTGATCGCACTTCGGGCACACGTGCAGGTTCGCGTCCACGTCGTTGCGATAGAGAACGGCCTCGCAGGACGGGCACTTGACCCACAGGCCTTCCGGAATGCCCTTGCGGCTTTTCGGGTCGGTCTGCTTGATCTTCGGCGGCAACAGTTTGTCGAGCCAGCTCATCGTATGGTTTCCTGTTCCGTGGCGGGGCGGGCCGACCGGCCCGTTCCCGCTTCCTGTGTTGTGTTTATCGCGCCGTGTTGCCGGCACCGTCCAGGGCGGCGCGCAGCTCGGCGATGAACGACTTCAGCGCGGCGGCGGCACCTTCCGGCGCAGCGCTCTCGAGCAGTTGCACGAGACGGCTGCCGATCACGACGGCGTCCGACACTTCGGCCACCGCGCGCGCCGTTTCGGCGTCGCGGATGCCGAAGCCGACGCCCACCGGAACCGGCACGCGCGACTTGATGGCCGGGATTTTACCCGCAATGCTCGAAACATCCAGATTTCCGGCGCCGGTCACGCCCTTCAGCGACACGTAATACACGTAGCCGCTCGCGATCTTGCCGACGTCGGCGATGCGTTCGTCGGTCGACGTGGGCGCGAGCAGGAAGATCGGATCGATCTGCGCGGCCCGCATTTTTTCCGCAAACACGCCCGCCTCTTCCGGCGGGTAGTCGACCACCAGCACGCCGTCGACGCCGGCCGCGTGCGCTTCGGCCGCGAACGCATCGACACCCATCCGTTCGATCGGGTTCGCATAGCCCATCAGCACGACGGGCGTTTTGGGATCGGTCTCGCGAAACCGCTTCACGTCGGCGAGCACGCTCTTCAACGTGACGCCGCGCGCGAGCGCGCGCTCCGACGAGCGCTGGATCACGGGGCCGTCGGCCATCGGGTCCGAGAACGGCACGCCGAGTTCGATCACGTCCGCGCCGCCGGCGGCGAGCGCGTGCATGAATTCGACGGTTTTCGCGGGATCGGGGTCGCCGGCCGTGATGAACGGGATCAGGCCCTTACGGCCTTGTTCGGCGAGTGCGGCGAAGGTCTGCTGAATACGGGACATGGCAATTTTTTCCTATGTCGATCGGAGTGAGCGCTTCAGCGCTTGCTCCGATCCCATACAAAGTAGCATTCGGCGATGCGGCGGCGCGATTCACGCGCACGCCGGCGCGGCGAGCGCGCTCACGCGCTCGTGCGCGATCGCACAATAGCTTTCGTTGATCTCATAGCCGACGAAGTCGCGCCCCTGCCGTGCGCAGGCCACCGCGGTCGTGCCGCTGCCCATGAACGGATCGAGCACGCGGCCGCCCGGCGGGCAGCTCGCGAGCACCATCCGCTCGATGATTTCCAGCGGCTTCTGGGTCGGATGATCGACGCGCTCCGCGTGCTGCCGATGCAGGCGCGAGACCGACCAGACGTCCTTCGGGTTGTAGCCCATCTCCAGCCACTTGCTGCCTTCGAACAGCTTGCGCGAGCGAGCCTTCTTCGTATCGGCGTCGTACGGGATGCGGACCGGATCGAGATCGAAGTAATACGCTTTCGAAACCGCGAAAAAGCCGATGTTGTCGTGCACCGACGTGAAACGGCGCGTCGTGCCGCCCATGCTCGGCACGCGCCGGTCCCAGATGATCTCGTTGACCATCGTGAGCTGCGTCTTCAGGAAACTGAAGATTTCCGGCGCGTACTGCCACGTGCAGAAGATGTACATCGACCCGCTCGGCTTCAGCTTCGGAATCGCGAGTTCGAGCCACGCGCGCGTCCACGCGAGGAAATCGTCGCCCGAACGCTTGTCCGAATCGTTGCCGTAGTCCTTGCCGAGCCCGTACGGCGGATCGGCGACGATCAGGTCGATCGACGCATCCGGCAGGGACGCGGCGTGGGTCAGGAAATCGCGGTTGTGCAGCTCGATACCGGACGGCAGCGCGCGCGGCACCGCAGCGGCGGGCTGAACCGCCTCCGCGTCGCTCGCGGCGCCGCCGCCCGGCTCTTCGATCAGGTCACGCATCGGTCGGGGTCAGAGCTCGATGCCCGATCGCTCGGCGACCGTGTGCATGTCCTTGTCGCCGCGACCCGACAGGTTGACGAGCAGGATCTTGTCCTTCGGCAACGTCGGCGCGAGCTTCACGCCATACGCGATCGCGTGGCTCGACTCGAGCGCGGGGATGATCCCCTCGATCCGGCAGCAGTCGTGGAACGCCTTCAACGCTTCGTCGTCGGTGATCGGCACGTACTGCGCGCGGCCGCTGTCCTTCAGCCATGCGTGCTCGGGGCCGACGCCCGGGTAGTCGAGGCCCGCCGATACCGAATGCGTCTCGATGATCTGGCCGTTGTCGTCCTGCAGCAGGTACGTGCGGTTGCCGTGCAGCACGCCCGGGCTGCCGGCGATCAGCGAGGCCGCGTGATGGCCCGTGTCGAGGCCGTCGCCGGCCGCTTCGACGCCGATCAGCTGCACCAACGCATCGTCGATGTACGGATAGAAAATGCCCATCGCGTTCGACCCGCCGCCGACGCACGCGATCACCGCATCCGGCTGGCGGCCGGCGAGTTCGGGCATCTGCACCTTGCACTCGTCGCCGATCACGCGCTGGAAGTCGCGCACCATCATCGGGTACGGGTGCGGGCCCGCGACCGTGCCGATGATGTAGAACGTGCTTTCGATGTTCGTGACCCAGTCGCGCATCGCTTCGTTCAGCGCGTCCTTCAGCGTGCGCGAACCCGATTCGACCGGCACGACCGTAGCGCCCAGCAGCTTCATCCGGTAGACGTTCGCGGCCTGCCGGCGCACGTCCTCCGAACCCATGTAGACGACGCACTCCATCCCGAAGCGCGCGCAGATCGTCGCGGTCGCGACGCCGTGCTGGCCGGCGCCCGTTTCCGCGATCACGCGCTTCTTGCCCATGCGCTTCGCGAGCAGCGCCTGGCCGATCACGTTGTTGATCTTGTGCGCGCCCGTGTGGTTCAGGTCTTCGCGCTTCAGGTAGATCTGCGCGCCGCCGAG
Organism: Burkholderia sp. A2; assembly: GCF_001729305.1. Taxonomy (NCBI): domain Bacteria; kingdom Pseudomonadati; phylum Pseudomonadota; class Betaproteobacteria; order Burkholderiales; family Burkholderiaceae; genus Burkholderia; species Burkholderia sp. A2. The sequence continues at coordinate 237,733 of NZ_LZXX01000090.1, forward strand.
CATCTCGCTCCAGCGCTGCGCGTGATAGATCGGCGACGGGCGGCCGACGAAATACTTCAACTCGCGCTCGAATTCGGCAACGAAGTCGGGATCGTTCTGGAACTTTTCATACGCCGCGCGCAGTTCGTCCAGCGCGTGAATCAGCGTCTCGGCGACGAACACGCCGCCATACGGGCCGAAGTGGCCGCGATCGTCAGGAAGGTTGTACATGGTGTCTCTCTCGATCGGTCGGTGCGCCCCGCTTGTCAGGCCGCACCGGCTTGCATCACCCGGCGTCCGCTTCGCGCACCGCGCGCACGAACGCCGCCATCCGGGCGTGATCCTTCACGCCCTTCGCGCCCTCCACTTCGATGCCACTCGAGACATCGACAGCAAACGGACGCAGCTGGCGGATCGCATCACCGACGTTTTGCGCGTTCAAGCCACCACTCAAAACGGCCCGACGCGCGAGCTCTGCGGGAATAAGAGACCAATCGAAGACCTTGCCGCTACCGCCGTAATCCGGCACCAAGGTGTCGAACAGGAGGCCGCGCGCTTTCGAATAATGAAGAGCCGATTCTACCAAATCGGCACGCTGCGTCGAGGGGCCGACGCGCACCGCGCGCAACCACGGCAGCCGTGCCGCGCGGCCGAGCGCCTCGCACTGCGCCGGCGTCTCGTCGCCATGGAGCTGCAGCATCGTGAGCGGCACGTCGCGCACGACGGCCTCGATCTCGGCTTCGGTCGCATTCACGAACAGCCCGACCACCGACACGAACGGCGGCGCGAGGCTTGCCAGCTCGGCCGCCTGTGCGATCGTCACCGCGCGCGGGCTCTTCGGGTAGAACACGAGGCCGATCGCATCGGCGCCGAGCGCGGCCGCATGCAGCACGTCCTCGGGGCGCGACAGCCCGCACAGCTTGATGCGCGTGCGCGGCGACAGGCCGGCCGCGGCGGAAGTCGAAGAAGACACGGCGTGCTCCGTCATGGTTGTGGGTCCAGATCCGCCCAGACGCTGCTCCACGGCACGCTGCCGAGCTGCGCGGGCGGGACGGCGAATTCCGCCGGGTAGCCGACGTGGGCGAGGTACAGCCCGTCGGCCATGAACGTCGGGGCCGCGAGGTTGCGGTCACGGCCGGCCAGCACGTCGGCGAGCCAGTCGGCCGGATAGCGGCCCCGCCCGACCGCGACGAGGCAGCCCATCAGGTTGCGCACCATGTGATGCAGGAACGCGTTCGCGCGGAAGCGGAAATGGATGAAATGCCCCACCCGCCGCACGTCGATCTGATACAGGTGTTTGACCGGCGTCTTCGATTGGCATTCCGACGACCGGAACGACGAAAAATCGTGCTCGCCGATCAGATGCGCGGCGGCGACGCGCATCGCATCGTCGTCGAGGGGCGTATGGATCCAGCCCGCGCGCCCGGCCAGCATCGGCGAACGCACCGGGTGCACGTACAGCGCGTAGTAATAGGTGCGCTCGAACGCCGAGAAGCGCGCATGGAACGTGTCCGGCATCGGCTTCGCCCACTGCACCGACACGGTCGGCGGGAGGAACGCGTTAGTGCCGCGCACCCACGAGAACACCTCGCGTTCGAGGTCCGTGTCGAAATGCACGACCTGCCCGAGCCCGTGCACGCCGGTATCGGTCCGCCCGGCCACCGTCGTGTGCAGCGGCACCCGCGCGAACTCGGCCAGCGCATGTTCGAGCCGGTCCTGCACGGTCTTGCCGTGCGGCTGCGCCTGCCAGCCGCAAAACGCCGCGCCGTCGTACTGGATGCCCAGCGCGATCCGCATCACGCCTCGTCCGCCAGTTTCGCGAGCAACGCGCGGGCGTCGTCGCGCGTCGCGGCGTCGTTCGCGTCGATCACTTCCTGCAGCAACGTCCGCGCGCCGGCCAGATCGCCCAGTTCGACGTATTCGGTCGCGAGGTCGAGCTTGTTGCGGGCGATGCGCGCGAGCTCGTCCGCGGTGAGCGCAGGCAGCGCGGCGCCCGGCGTGGACGGCAGGTCGAGATCGAAGTCGAGCTTCAGCGCGCCGAACTGCGCGCCGCCGAGCGGCGGCAGCGACGACGTCGCAGGCGGGCTGCTGGCCTGGCCGGCCGGCGTCGCCGCGTCCGGATCCCAGTCGAACTCGTCGTCCTGGTCGGCCGGATGTTCCGCCGTCGTTTCAGCCGAACCCACCGGCGGGTGTTGGGCGGATTGACCGTTAGTTGCAATTTCTTCGACGTCGGACTGCGGTGTGCGCGCAGACGGTTCCTCCGCCGTCGACGACGGTTCCTCCGCCGTCCGCGGCGGCAACGGCATGTCGAGACTGTTGAGCGCGCTAATTGCGTTCTGCATCAGTGCCGCATGCTGCGCTTCGGCGCTCGAAGGCGCGGCAGGTGCGACGGTCGGCTCGGCCGGCTTGTCGGTGGCAGAGGGTTCTTCCGCCGGTTCTGCTTCGTGCGAAGCCTCGGCCGGAACCGGAGTCGCGTCGTTCGTGGCCGGCGCGACAGTATCAGCAGGCGGCAATTCGGGCGACTCGACGCGCGGCGCCGTCATTTCCGGCGCGGGCGACGTATCCGCTGCGGGCGGCTCGATCGTCTCCGCCGCAGCGGCAGTCGCCGCGGCGAGATTCAAGTCGGATGCTGCATCGCGTGCGATCGGCATCTCGGGCGTGATCGGCAGTTCGCGCTCGATGGACGGCGCGGCTTTCGCTTCTCCCGCCGCGTCGCCGCCTGCTGCGGCCACAGTCGCAGCAGCACCCGCCTCATCCGCGCGGCGCCCCTTCCGGCGCTTGCGCCATACGAAACCGGCAGCGAGCACGATCACGGCAGCGCCGGCCGCGGCGGCCGGGCGCCAGTCCATCTGTTCGGTACGACGTGCCGGGGTCGCGACGGGTGCGACCGATTGCGCGGGAGCCGATGCCGGTTGCGACGCACTGGCTGCCACGCCCGACGCGGCTTCGTCCGCCGTCGATGCGGCGGCCGATGCACCCGCGTCATTCCCGGCCGCACGCGGCGCGGCAGGCGCCGGAGCAGGCGCGATGCCGGTCGTCGTCGCCGGCTTGCCAATGCCGTGCTTCTGCAACTCCATCAGCACACGGTTCTTCAACGCGAGCAATTGCTGCAGGCTCGACGGCCGCGGCTGCGACGCACCCGCAGCGGGCGCTGCGCGGGCCGGCTCGCGCACGCCGGAAACCGGGTTGCCCGGCACCGACTGCGCCGTGGCCTCGCTCGCGGACGACGGCGCCGCCTGGATCGCACCGCTCCATACATGCGGACCGCTCGCACCGCCCGTGGGCGCCGCCGGCTGCGTGCTGTCGACAGACGACGCGCCATGGGCGGCGGACGCCCCGCTCGAAGCCGAAGCACCGACCGAAGCCGACGCCCCCGCCGCCGTCGCGGCACTCGCGCCGCTCACCGGAGCCGCATGCACGGCCGGCGCCACCGGCGCGGGTTGCACGGCCGAACCGGGATGCGGCGCGGATGCGCCGTACTGCGCGATCGCCGACCCGCCCGATGCGACGACGGGCGCGGACGCGGCTGCCGTACCGGACGCGGCGGATGCGCCGGCCGGCGCGAGCGCCGCGCCGGTTGCGTCGAGCGCGGGCACCGTCAGCGTCGCGCCGACTTTCAAACGACTCGCGTCGCGCTTCATGAACGCCTGCGGATTGGCGTCGAACAGCGCGCGAGCGGCGCGCGCGAGCACGGCCGGATCGTGCGATTGCGTGGCCGCTTTCGCGATGTCGTTCAACGACTGGCCCGGCTGGACCGTCACGGTAAGCGGTGCGGCGGCGCCGACAGCGGATGCCGGCAGATCGCCGACGCCGACTGCCCACACCGATGCGGCTGCGCCGAGTGCCAGGATCGCCAGCGCGCCACGCACGGCGCGCGACAGACGGGACTGGCGCGGAAACAAGGAAATTCGGGACATCGTTGGCTCTATCGCCGCGCACGGGCGCGGCTCGGATTCGCGGTTGGAAGCGTCAATAAAGTGCTGCAGAAATGCAAAAGCGTCGCGCGGAACGCGACGCTTTCGGCGGGTCTGTGCGTCGTAACCGCGTAGTTTACTTCACACGATCGGGTTCCGGCCGAATTCGTCGCCGACAGCTGTCACCGGGCCCGGGCGGGCGCTCGTATCGCGGGGGGCCGCCTGCCCGCAGCCGATGCATCCGATCGGCCAAACGAACCTGCATGCCGCAGCTGAAAGCCGGCGGCGGCAGCCGCGCGCCCCGCTCGAATGACGCGACTTTCTGGCGCTCAGCGGGCGTCGACGCAGGATCACGGCGCCAGAATCGCAACCACTCCCTCAACAATCCATCCCGCCCGCCGTTAATGAATTAATAGCCGGAAAATCAAAACGCATGCTGACCGGCCACCCATTCCGCTCCAATTGATTCCAATTCCCCGATAAGAAGGCAATTTCCCTCTCTTATCAGAGAAATGAAAATCCACATTACCAAAGCCCCACCCCGTAAGGCTTTGACCGCCTCTCGCTCGCTTCATTGCTCATACAAAAGCGATTGTTTCTGCATCAATTCAATTACATTACACAAAATTACACAGACCCTGTAACTGCCGTCGATACGATCGCCTTCAAACACGAATCGGCACATTTCGACGTCGCGCTCGCCCATGCCGGAAAGACGGGAGCGCGCGGCCAGGCTGATGCCGTGAAGTACCGGAGGGCCATCGCGCAGTCGCACGACTGCATCACTCACCAGCTTGTTACGGGGACGAACATGGGCTATCAACAGGGTTTGAGCGGGTTGGCCGGCGCGTCGAGCAATCTCGACGTCATCGGCAACAACATCGCGAACGCAAACACGGTCGGCTTCAAGCAGGGGCGTGCAAACTTCGCCGACATGTACGCGAATTCCGTCGCGACGTCGGTCAACACGCAGATCGGCATCGGGACGCGGCTCGCGTCGGTGCAGCAGCATTTCAGCCAGGGAACGATCAATTCGACGAAGTCGTCGCTCGACGTCGCGATCAACGGCAACGGCTTCTTCCAGATGTCGAGCAACGGCGTGACCACGTACTCGCGCGACGGCACGTTCCACCGCGACAGGAACGGCGCGATCGTCGACGCGCAAGGCCGCAACCTGATGGGTTATGCGGCAGGCGCCGGCAGCGTGATCAACACCGCGCAGACCGTGCCGCTGCATGCGCCGACCAGCAACATCGCGCCGCGCGCGACGAACAAGATCACCGGCCAGTTCAACCTGAACGCGCAGAACAAGGTGCCGGCCAAGACGCCGTTCAACGCGACCGACAACACGACGTACAACTACAACACGTCGATCCAGGTCTACGACTCGCTCGGCGGTTCGCAACCGGTCAACATGTACTTCGTGAAGTCGGCGGCCGGCACGTGGCAGGCCTACGCGGGCGCGCAGGGCCAGACGCCGACGAATCTCGGCACCGTCACGTTCGACGCATCGGGCCGGATCAGCTCGACGACGTCGGCCGCGACCGGCCAGCCGACCCCGAGCCTGGGCCAGTTCGCGTTCTCGATCCCGAATACGACGGGCGGCGCGAATCCGCAGAACCTGACGCTCGACCTGGGCGGCACAACCCAGTATGGCGGCAAGGACGGCGTGAACAACCTCGCGCAGGACGGCTTCGCGAGCGGTACGCTGACGACGTTCTCGATCGGCACCGACGGCAAGCTGACCGGCAATTACTCGAACGGCCAGAGCGCGGTGCTCGGCCTGATCGCGCTCGCGAACTTCAACAACCCGAACGGGCTCGTGAACATCGGCGGCAACCAGTATGCGGAGACGGCCGCGTCGGGCGTGCCGCAGATCTCCGCGCCGGGCAGTACGAATCACGGCACGCTGCAGGGCAGCGCACTGGAAAACTCGAACGTCAACCTGACGACCGAGCTCGTGAACCTGATCACGGCGCAGCGCAATTACCAGGCGAATGCGCAAACGATCAAGACCCAGCAGGCCGTCGACCAGACGCTGCTGAACCTGCGCTGAACCACATGAAAACGCGCCGCGCCAGCCCTGAATCTCAAGGCCGACGCGGCGCGTCGTATCGTGCGGCCCGGCTCGCGGGCCGGACAGCCAGCGTGCTTACTTGTCGAGCAGGATGCGCAGCATGCGGCGCAGCGGCTCGGCCGCGCCCCACAGCAGTTGATCGCCGACCGTGAACGCCGACAGGTATTCGCCGCCCATCGCGAGCTTGCGCAGGCGGCCGACCGGCACCGTCAGCGTGCCGGTGATCTTCGCTGGCGACAGGTCGCGCATCGACGCTTCACGCTCGTTCGGCACGACCTTCACCCAGTCGTTCGCCGACGCGAGGATGCCGTTGATCTCGTCGAGCGGCACGTCCTTCTTCAGCTTGATCGTCAACGCCTGCGAGTGGCAGCGCATCGCGCCGATCCGCACGCACAGGCCGTCGACCGGGATCGAACCCGGCTCGCCCATCGCCGGCTTGCCGAGGATCTTGTTGGTTTCCGCGCCGCCCTTCCACTCTTCCTTCGACATCCCGTTGCCGAGATCCTTGTCGATCCACGGAATCAGCGAGCCGGCGAGCGGCACGCCGAAGTGGCTCGTCGGCATCGCGTCGCTGTTCATCGCGGCCAGCACGCGGCGGTCGATGTCGAGGATCGCGGAAGCCGGATCGGCGAGCTGTTCCTGCACCGCGCCGTTCAGCGTGCCCATTTGCGACAGCAGCTCGCGCATGTTCTGCGCGCCCGCGCCCGATGCGGCCTGGTAGGTCATCGCGGTGATCCAGTCGACGAGGTTCTCGCGGAACAGGCCGCCGAGCGCCATCAGCATCAGGCTGACCGTGCAGTTGCCGCCGATGAAGTTCTTCGTGCCCTTGACGAGCGCGTCCTTGATCACGTCGAGGTTGACCGGATCGAGGATGATGACCGCGTCGTCCTGCATCCGCAGCGACGATGCCGCGTCGATCCAGTAGCCGTTCCAGCCGGCCGCGCGCAGCTTCGGGAACACGTCGTTCGTGTAGTCGCCGCCCTGGCACGTGATGATCACGTCGCACTTCTTCAGCTCGTCGACGTTGGTCGCGTCCTTGAGCGTAGTCTCGTTTTTCGCGAACGACGGCGCCTTGCCGCCCGTGTTGCTGGTGCTGAAGAACACCGGTTCGATCAGGTCGAAATCGCCCTCTTCCTGCATACGCTGCATCAGGACGCTGCCGACCATGCCGCGCCAACCTACGAGACCTACGTTCATGACTAACCCTTTGCTTTGAATGGAGCTTCCCCGCCATTTCCGTCCCCGCGTGACCGCGCGGGGAAACAGGCGGGCACGACGGCGATCAGCGTTTAATGATCGTTTTCGTGGTAATGGTTTTCGTGATGACGATGGCGCGCGCACCCGCACGGGCAGTGTTGCCGTGGAGTTTCAGGACCGGGGAGATCAGGGAAATCAGCGCCATCGTTCGAGTCTACACAAAGCCGGTGGCCCGCACAACGGCCAACCGTGCGCGAACCGGCCGATTTTCCCGGCCCGTTCGCGCCCTTTTCCACATTAATTACCGCACTTCATTGCGACGCGCTTACAGCGCGGCGACCACCGCATCGCCCATCGCGGCCGTGCCGACCTGCTTGCAGCCCGGCGTCGCGATGTCGCCGGTGCGGTAGCCCTGTTCGAGCACCGTTTTCACCGCGCGCTCGATGCGGTCGGCCTGCTCGGCGCGATTCAGCGAGTAGCGCAGCAGCATCGCGGCCGACAGGATCGTCGCGAGCGGGTTCGCGATGCCCTTGCCCGCGATGTCCGGCGCCGAACCGTGCGACGGCTCGTACAGGCCCTTGTTGTGCTTGTCGAGCGACGCCGACGGCAGCATGCCGATCGAGCCCGTCAGCATCGACGCTTCGTCCGACAGGATGTCGCCGAACATGTTGCCGGTGACGATCACGTCGAACTGCTTCGGCGCCTTCGCGAGCTGCATCGCCGCGTTGTCGACGTACATGTGCGACAGCTCGACGTCCGCGTACTCCTTCGATACGTCGATCATGATGTCGCGCCAGAACTGCGACGTCTCCAGCACGTTCGACTTGTCGACCGACAGCAGCTTCTTCGCGCGCTTTTGCGCGGCCTGGAACGCGACGTGCGCGATGCGGCGCACTTCCGGCTCCGAATAGCGCATCGTGTCGAAGCCTTCGCGCTCGCCGGCGAACGGGCCGTCCGGCGCCGCGCGCACGCCGCGCGGCTGGCCGAAGTAGATGTCGCCGTTCAGTTCGCGCACGATCAGGATGTCGAGGCCCGCGACCAGCTCCGGCTTCAACGGCGATGCATCGACGAGTTGCGGATAGCAGATCGCCGGACGGAAATTCGCGAACAGCTCGAGGTGCTTGCGCAGCCCGAGGATCGCCTGCTCGGGGCGCAGCGCGCGTTCCAGCGAGTCGTACTTCCAGTCGCCGACCGCGCCGAACAGGATCGCATCGGCCTGCTTCGCGAGCGCCAGCGTCGCGTCGGGCAGCGGATGGCCGCTCGCCTCGTAGCCCGCGCCGCCGACCGGCGCCTGTTCGAGTTCGAACTTCTCGTCGAGTGCGTTCAGCACCTTCACCGCTTCATTGACGATTTCCGGACCGATGCCGTCGCCGGGCAGCACTGCAATCTTCATGCGAAATTCCTGACTGGGTAGAGTGTGATGGAGGCAGGCCGGCGAGCGCGCGCAAAGCGCGCCCGCCCCGAAGGCGATGTCAGCCGACCAGCTTGGTGTTGAGCCAAGGCTGCTTCACGAGCCGCTCTGCCTCGAACTGGCGAATCTTGTCCGCGTGGCGCAGCGTGAGGCCGATGTCGTCGAAACCGTTCAGCAGGCAGTACTTGCGAAACGCGGCGATCTCGAACGGATACTCGCGGCCGTCGCCCGCGCGCACGACCTGCGCGTCGAGATCGATCGTCAGTTGAAAGCCGTTGAACGCGACCGTCTCGTTGAACAAGTGATCGACCTGCTGCTCGGTCAGCACGATCGGCAGCAGACCGTTCTTGTAGCAGTTGTTGAAGAAGATGTCCGCGAAGCTCGGCGCGATGATCGCGCGGAAGCCGTATTGCTGCAGCGCCCACGGCGCGTGCTCGCGCGAGCTGCCGCAGCCGAAGTTCTTGCGGGCGAGCAGCACCGATGCGCCCTGGTAGCGCGGCTGGTTCAGCACGAAGTCCGGGTTAAGCGGGCGCTTCGAGTTGTCCTGGCCCGGCTCGCCGTGATCGAGATAGCGCCACTCGTCGAACGCGTTCGGACCGAAGCCCGTGCGCTTGATCGACTTCAGGAACTGCTTCGGGATGATCGCGTCGGTGTCGACGTTCTCGCGATCGAGCGGCGCCACGACGCCGGTATGTACAGTGAATTTTTCCATGATCCGTCTATCCGGTTGAAGGGCCGGCAGTCAGCCGGCGCACATCGACAAATTCTCGGCGGGAAACGTCACTCCGCGGCGCGCTTCAGCGCGCTGCCCGCGGCGTTGACGTCTTCCCCGAAGCCTCGGACGGTATTGCAGCCGGCCAGGCCGAAGCCCAACCCGGCCAGCGCCAGCACGGCAACCAGCCGCGCGATGACCTTCGATGCCGTCACGTGTTACCCCAGCTGGCGAATGTCGACGAAATGACCTTCGATCGCCGCGGCCGCCGCCATCGCGGGGCTCACGAGGTGCGTGCGACCGCCCGCGCCCTGCCGCCCTTCGAAGTTGCGGTTCGACGTCGACGCGCAGCGCTCGCCCGGCTCGAGCCGGTCGGCGTTCATCGCGAGGCACATCGAGCAGCCCGGCTCGCGCCATTCGAAGCCCGCATCGGTGAACACCTTGTCGAGCCCTTCGCGCTCGGCCTGCGCCTTCACGAGGCCCGAGCCCGGCACGACCATCGCGAGCCGCACGTTCGACGCGATGCGACGGTTCAGCTTCTTCACGACGTACGCGGCCGCGCGAATGTCCTCGATGCGCGCGTTCGTGCACGAGCCGATGAAGATCTTGTCGACCTTGATCGATTCGATCGGCGTGTTCGGCTCGAGCGCCATGTACGCCAGCGCGCGCTCCATCGCGTCGCGCTTGACCGGATCCTTCTCGCGCTCGGGATCGGGCACGCGACCGTCGATCGACGTGACCATTTCCGGCGACGTACCCCACGTGACCTGCGGAACGATCTCGGCGGCGTTCAACTCGACCACGCGGTCGAATTGCGCACCGTCGTCCGACTTGAACTGGCGCCAGTATTCGACGGCCTGATCCCACTCCGCGCCGGTCGGCACGAACGGACGGCCCTTCAGGTAATCGATCGTCGTGTCGTCCACCGCGACCATGCCTGCGCGCGCGCCGGCCTCGATCGCCATGTTGCACACGGTCATGCGGCCTTCCATCGTCAGCGCACGAATGGTCGAGCCGCCGAATTCGATCGCGTAGCCCGTGCCGCCCGCGGTGCCGATCTTGCCGATGATCGCGAGCACGATGTCCTTCGCGGTACAGCCACGCGGCAGCGCGCCCTCGACCTTCACGAGCATGTTCTTGCTCTTCTTCTGCAGCAGGGTCTGCGTCGCGAGCACGTGCTCGACTTCCGACGTGCCGATGCCATGCGCGAGCGCGCCGAATGCGCCGTGCGTCGACGTATGCGAATCGCCGCACACGATCGTCATGCCCGGCAGCGTCGCACCCTGCTCCGGCCCGATGATGTGGACGATGCCCTGGCGCACGTCGTTCATCTTGAACTGCGTGATGCCGAACGCGTCGCAGTTCGCGTCGAGCGTGTCGACCTGCAGCTTCGAGACGGGATCGGCGATGCCGTGGCTGCGGTCCGTCGTCGGCACGTTGTGGTCCGACACGGCGAGGTTCGCGCTGATGCGCCACACCGGACGCTGCGCGATCTTCAGCCCTTCGAATGCCTGCGGGCTCGTGACTTCATGCAGCAGCTGACGGTCGATGTAGAGCAGGGTCGTGCCGTCTTCCTCGGTGTGGACCACGTGGGTGTTCCACAGTTTGTCGTAGAGAGTCTGTGCCATGGGTATGCGGGGTCGTTGTGACTACAAGCCTTGCGGATGCGGTCGATTATGCCACGCAAAAGCGGCCCACGGAGTACCACGATAACGAAAAAAGTGAATAAAAACAGTGGGTTGGGTGGTACACGCGATACCCGGATAAGCATTACCCGGCAAGCGCGGCAGCCGCACGCGGACCAATCGGGCGCTCGGGATACGCACCTGGCGCAGGTTGTCGCGCGTCATGCGCCCAACCCGGCCAAACGCGCCAGCGCGTGCGACGCACCCATGCGGCTTGCGCGGCGCGGTTTCTCGACCGTCGCGGGCCGCGCCGGGGCATTGCAATCGACTTGCGGCGGCGTGTTACCGGAAGAAACTGCGCAGCTCGCGCGCCAGCGCGTGCGGTTGTTCCTCAGGAATGAAATGCCCGCTATACGCGATCGTCGCGGCCGTCACATCTTCCGCGACATGCTCGAGCGGCCCCGCCATGTCGGGTATGGATCCCTGCTCCGCACTGACAGCGAGCACGGGCATCTTCAGCTTCCCCAGCGCCTGCAGCTTGCGGTTCTGCGCCGACGACTCCGACACGGCCCGGTAGAAGGCCAGCCCCGCTCGCAACCCGCCGTCCCGGGTGAACACCCGGAGATACTCGTCGACATCCGCGTCGGAGAACGACTCGGGATTGGCCGCCTTGCGACGCAAGAACCAGTCGAGATACGCGCGCTCCTTGCCGGCAATCAACGTCTCCGGCAAATCGGCAACAGCATGAAATGCGAAGTGCCACGTCCGCCATGCTTTACCAGGCTCGATCGGCAGCGCGGCGGGCAGCGTGATGCCGGGGATCCCCGCGTCGAGCAACGCCAATCGCTTCACTGAATCGGGATACATCGCGGCAAACGGATAGGCGACCCACGCCCCGACGTCGTGAGCGGCCAGGTAAAAGCGCGCGATATTTTGCTGCTCCAGCAGGCGCGCAAGCGTTGCCGCGACGGTCTGCGTGTCGTAACCGACGAGTGGACGGTCCGAATCGCCTTGCCCGGGAAGATCCGGCGCCACGATCCTGAATTCGTCCGCGAGAAGCGGCATGATTCTCCGCCACGCGTACCAGCTTTCCGGAAACCCTGCGAGCAGGACAATGGTCTCGCCGTCGGCGCGGCCTCCTTCGACAAAATGAAGGCGCACCCCGTCTATAGTATCGAACCGATGACGAAAGCCGCTGAGCTGCGGGTCTTCCCGAAAATAGGGCGCGGCCTCGAGGTGCGAGGCATCCGCGGTTGATTGATGCTGGTGCATAAGTTCGTCCTCTCTACAGAATCGACTGTCCTGGATGATGCCCCCCCGTGCAGTGGGAGCAATTTAATTCGGAAATATTCATTTCCAAATTCGGCGAAACCGCCTCACGCGCACGCGCGATTTCGCGCGTCACTTCACATCGAATCACCTGTCGGGTAACGCGGAAACCTTAGTCGAGCAGCCGCATTGCCTCGTCCACCAGCATCGACATGTCGCTCCGGCTCTGGCCGAGCTTCCCCACCACTCGAAGCCCCTGCACCATGGCGAACAGACAGCTCGACGTGGCTTGCGCGTTCAGCGCGGCATCGACGGATCCATCGGCCTGCCCTTGCTTGATCAAATCGCGAAGGAGACGCTCGATCCTCTGCATCGATTTGTGGACGATGCCGGCGATCTCGCTATCCAACGTACTCAGAACAATGGCGCCGGCGACGACCAGACAGCCCTTTCGACCCTCGTCTCCATGCGAGACGTCCGCGTAAAAGCGCAGGAGCGCTCGCACTTTGTCCCGACCGTTTTTTTCATCGGCAAGGATCATGTTGAGCTCGCTTGCGCGCCGATCGATGTACCGGCTCAACGCGGCAACGAATATGGCGTTCTTGTCGGGAAAGGCCTTGTAAAGACTGCCGGCGGTGAGCCCCGTCTCCCGCGACAGATCGCCGATGGAAGTCGCATGATAGCCACGCTCGCGAAAGACGCGGATGAAGCCGTCCAGCGCTTCATCCATATCGAATTCTCGCGGCCTGCCAACGTTCGATGCCATTTTCGTAGCCATGCGGCATTATAGGAAACGATCATTTCCAAATCAAGTAATCCGAGCCGTGCAGGCGCCACTGGCATTTCGCACTCGATTTCATAGACTGTCTATTCGCAACGGGCGGCGCGCGGCCGCCCTCCCAATTTCACGATGCCGGCATCGACCGACGCATCGACGGACAGGAGCATTGCATGCGATACGAACTCTATTACTGGCCCGAGATCCAGGGCCGCGGCGAATACGTACGACTCGCGCTCGAGGCAGCCGAAGCCGACTATGTCGACGTCGCGCGCGAATCGGGGCGCGGGATGGGCGTGTCGGCCATGATGCGCATGATGGACAGCACGAAGGCCGAATGCGTGCCGTTCGCGCCGCCGTTCCTGAAGGCGGGCGACGTGGTCGTCGGGCAGACGGCGAACATCCTGCTGTTTCTCGGCGCGCGGCTCGGGCTCGCGCCCGACGACGAAGCCGGCCGGCTGTGGGTCCATCAGATCCAGCTGACCGCCGCCGATTTCATCACCGAGATCCACGACACGCACCATCCGATCGGCAGCGGCCTGTACTACGAGGACCAGCAGGCGGAAGCGGCCGAGCGTGCGGCCGATTTCCTCGAGAACCGGCTGCCGAAATTCCTCGGCTACTTCGATCGCGTGCTCGAACAGAACCCGCACAAGAGCGGCTATATCGCGGGCAGCGCGCTCAGCTACGCGGACCTGACGATGTTCCAGTTGATCGAAGGTCTGCGCTATGCGTTCCCGAAAGCGATGAAACGCGCGGAGCGCAAGGTTGCGGCGCTCGTCGCGCTGCACGATCGCGTCGCGCGGCATCCGCCCGTCGCGCGCTACCTCGAGTCGAAACGCCGCATCCCGTTCAACGACATGGGGATCTTCCGGCACTATCCGGAACTGGACAAATGACGGCCCGGCACGTGCCGCGGAACGTGCGCGCACGGGCGGATTTCACGCAGGATCAGTGCGGCTGCCCGTGCTGCGCGGCGGCTGCGTCGACGGCTTCCACCGAGCGCGTGAGCCACGGCCCGATGTCCATCTCCTCGTAGCGCACGAGCCGGCTCTTGCGCGCGCGGCGATACGTCCACCAGATCGCGACGAACAGCGGAATCCATACATAGATCGACAGCACTTCCATCCAGTCGATGCGCGCCGCGAAGAACGCCTGGTAATCCTGGCCGAGCGAAATCACGATGCAGACCGCGATCGCGAACACCGGCCCGAACGGAAACCATTTCGCGCGATACGGCAGTTGATCGAGCCGATAACCCTGCTTCAGGAATCCCTTGCGGAACCGGTAATGGCAGACCGCGATGCCGAGCCACGCGATGAAGCCGGTGATGCCGACCGTATTCAGCAGCCACAGATAGATGCGCTGGTTGTTGGTCAACGACGTGAGAAAACACAGCCCGCCGACCGCCATCGTCGCGTACAGCGCGTTGCGCGGCACGCCGCCCGGCGACAGCGTCGCGAATACGGCCGGCGCGCGCCCTTCCGATGCGAGGTTGTACAGCATCCGCGTCGCCGCGTAGGTGCCGGAATTGCCGGCCGACAGCACGGCCGTCAGGATCACCAGATTCATCGCGCCGGCCGCGAGCGGGAACCCTGCGTGGCTGAACACCAGCGTGAACGGGCTCACGCCGATGTCGGTCACGTCGCTCTTCAGCAGGTTCGGATCGGTGTACGGCACGAGCAGGCCGATCACGAAGATCGCGAGCACGTAGAACAGCATGATCCGCCAGAAGATCTGCTTCACCGCGCGCGGAATCGTCTTGCGCGGGTTTTCCGATTCGCCGGCCGTGATGCCGACCAGCTCGGTGCCGAGAAACGAGAAGCCCGCGATCAGTGCGACGCTGATCATCGCGTGCGCGCCGCCGACGAACGGCGCGTCGCCGGTCGTGAAGTTGCGCCAGCCGACGGGGTGCCCGGAGCCGGTATGACCGTTGCCCAGCACGCCGGCCGCGATCAGCAGCCCGGCCGCGATGAACGTGATCACGGTGACGACCTTGACCAGCGAGAACCAGTATTCCGATTCGCCGAAGCCGCGCACCGACAGCGTATTGAGCAGGAAGATCAGCACGAGGAAGCCCGCGCCCCACCACACGCCCGGCACCGACGGAAACCAGTAGCGCATCACGATCTGCGCGGCGACCAGCTCGATCGCGATCGTCACAGCCCAGCTGTACCAGTAGGTCCAGCCGAGCGCGACGCCGAAGCCTTCATCGACGTACTTCTCGCCGTAGATCGCGAACGAGCCCGATACCGGCATCAGCGCGGCCATCTCGCCAAGCCCGGTGACGACGAAGTAGACCATGATCCCGATCGCCAGATACGCGGCGATCGCCCCGCCCGGCCCGGCCTGCGCGACCGACGCGCCCGACGCGACGAACAGCCCCGTGCCGATCGACCCACCGATCGCGATCATCGCGATGTGGCGGCCCTGCAGACGGCGCTTCAGCGTCGTCCCGGACGGCGCGGCCGTCTGCGCTGCCGCTTGCATGGCATCCATAGTATTCACCCTGATTGTGAGCCGGCCAGCCCATTTGATTCGGGATGCAAATCGATTGACCCGGTCATTCGCATCGCAACCGGCCCCTGCCGGGCCAGTCGCATCACACGAGGCTGCGCTTGATCGCCTGCAGTTCGGCCGTCGTCACGATCTTCTCGATCCGGAACCGCGGGCTTTCGAGCCACGTGTTCGCGATCCGCCGGTACTCGTCGAGATCCTCGCACGCGAGCCGCACGAGAAAATCGAACGTGCCGCTCACCAGCCAGCAATCGATCACGGCCGGATTCGCGCGCATTTCCTCTTCGAACGGCGCTTGCGAGCGCCCGTGGTCGGCCAGCACGATCTGCGCGATCACGACGATCGGCTTGGTCGCGCGCGGCGCCTTGATCACCGCGCGGTACCCTTCGATCACGCCGAGCGCCTCGAGCCGCTCCACGCGCGCCTGGCACGGCCGCGGCGTAAGGTTCACGCGCTCCGACAGCTTCCGGTAGGAAATCCGCCCGTCGGTACGCAGGATGTCGAGGATCCGGAGATCGATCTTGTCGAGCTGCATCTTCTTGTCGGTCATCCGCGTTCGCTCCGGTCGGGTCGTGGCTCCGCACGGAACGTCTGCCGTTCCGCGCGCGGCCCACATTATCCGGCCGAAGCCGCCGCGCGCCAATCGGCTAGAACCGTAGCGACAGGCAAGTCAGGCCGCCGTCCATCTTGCGGAACTCGCTCGTGTCGATCACGTGCAGCGGCATGCCGAGCGACGCGATCGCGTCATGCACGCGCGGATAGCCTGCCGGCGTGATCAGCGTGCCGTTCACGCGCAGCGTGTTGCCCGCATATTCGTCGGCGGCCGGGATCGCGATCCGGCGATAGTCGGCGAACGCCGGGTGCGCGGCCAGCGCGTCGGTCACGAGCAGCGTGTCGTCGCCGAGCGCGTTGACGACCGATTTCAGGTGCAGGCCGGCGCCGACTGGCACCGCGACGACCGAATAGCCATGGCGCGACACCAGCGACTCGAACGCGGCGATGCCTTGCGCGTCGGTGCGGCTCGTCAGGCCGATGAAGAAACGCTTGCCGACCAGCATCACGTCGCCGCCGTCGAGGCGGCCCTGCTGCATCGGCAGCAGTTCGCGATGCACGCGCAGCGCCGCTTCGATGTGCGCGGTCTCGCCGCGCCGCGCGGGCGCGCCGGGGCGCGTGATCACCGCGAATTCCGGCGTGACGACCGCGACGTCCTCGACGAAATGCGAATCGGGAAACGCATCGAGCGGCGGCAGTTCGGTCAGTTCGACGCCGAGCATGCGCAACGCGTCGCAATACGCGTGGAACTGCGCGAGCGTCTTGTCGTAATCGGGTGCGCCGAGTTCGGCGGTGGTCAGGCCCGCGCCGCAGGACGGCGCGGGACGGCGAACGATCGCTTGCGTGAATTGCATCGACTCCTCCATGATCTGCGCCGCGTTTCGTGCGGCGCACGGGCCGGCGGCGTTGTGTCCGGACCATTATCGGAAGCCAATTTGCGCAATTCGCGTCGATTTCGGCGGCGCCGACAGCCGATTGCGTCGAATTGCGCGCACCATGCAGCGGATTCGGCAGACGGGCCGGCCGCCGTGTCGCGAACGGCCGCTTTTGCCGGCCGCACGCGCATTACGCGCCGGGCTCGAATCCCATCTGCGCACGGCCGAGCGCCGTGAGATCGCCCTCCGCGGCGCGGCCGTCGAAATCGACTTCGAAATGGTCGGCCGGGAAATCGGGCGGGCTGTCGCCACGCAGGAACGCGAGCCGCTGCCGCTGCAGGTACGCATCGTTCTTCGCGCAGCCGGGCGCGGCCGCGATGTACATCACGTTGCTGTCGCCGCTGCCGCGATGCGCATCCTCGACCGCATGCACGACGTCGCCGTGCCAGAACACCGCGTCGCCCGGTTCCATGTGCGGGATCGGCACCAGCGCGTCGAGCAGCAGCGCGTGCCATTCGGGGCGGATCGACAGCGCGCGGCCGGGACGCGCGCCGCACAGGTCGTCGTCGGCGACGTCGTCCTGCAGCGCGCGCAGCACGACATAGGCCATCGCGTTCGCGACCGGGATCAGTTGCAGCGTGCCGTCGCCAGGCCCCTGCGACGTCAGCGCGGTCCAGCCCTGGAACGTGCGGAACATCGAACACACGGCCGGCGACGGAATCTCCTCGACGTCGGGGCGGAACGCCGCATCGAACGGATCGTAATCGCGCCAGCGGCCGGCCAGCACGTGGCGATAAACCTGGCGGAAATTCGCGCCGAGCCAGCGCTCGACCGAGCCGCCGTCGACGTGCGGCGACAGCCCGAGCGACGTCGAGCCGGGCGGCCGGCGACGAATCCGGTCCGCGTAGGCCGGCACCTGGTCGGGATCGAAATGCGTGCGCGTACCGTCCGCATGCCGCCACAGACGGTTCAGGAACACCCGCGCCTGCGTGAGCGCCGGCGACTGGCGCGCGGCCACCTGCGGCTTCGACCAGTAGACGCCGTAGATCTGCGGCTTGCCCGACGCGAGATTGCCGAAATAGCGGTCTTCCGCGCGCGCGTGCAGCCGGTCGGTGAAACGGTTCGCCTCCAGATACGCGCCGATCTCGTCGTTCCAGTCGCATGCCTGCCGCGCGTCGAACACGCCGCGGATCACGACCGCGCCGTGCGTGCGGATCGCGGCAATCGCGAGCGGATCGACGGTCCCCGCCGCGACATCCGCGAACGGCACGACCGGAATCACGTCTTCGCCGTGCGCGTGCGCGCGGCGGATCGCGTCAACCTGTCGCGCGATGTCGCCTTCCGCTTCGCGGAACGTGGCCGCGTAGCCTGGCAGGTCGGCGCGCAGCGCCCGTTTCGCCGCGCGGATCGCGTCCGGCAGATCGTCAATCGTCAGATGCATCGTTTGTCTCCTCGCTGAATGCGTTTTGATGAGCACTCAGCGTATGGCCGCCCCGCCGTCGCCATCGCCATCGACACTATCCGGCCAACAATAGATACAATTCTGACAACCGCGCGTTACTCGGGACGATGACAGACCACGCACAGCTTGTTGCCGTCCGGGTCGCGAAAATACGCGCCGTAGTAGTCGCGGTGATAGTGCGGTCGCAGACCCGGCGGTCCCTCACAGGCGCCGCCGTGCTGAAGCGCGAGCGCATGGCAGCGATCGACGTGATCGCGGGTCGGCGCATCGAACGCGATCGTGTGGCCGTTCCCCGGTTCGGACGCGCGTCCGTCGAGCGGCTTGCCGAAGAAGAACAGCGGCCGGTCGGTGTCCGCGGGCATCCAGCCCGACCAGCCGTCCGGTTCGTGGAATTTGACGCGCAGCCCGAGTTCGGCGAACAGCGGCGCGTAGAAATCGTAGGCGCGCGCCGTATCGCCGACGCCCACGCAAACATGTGAAAACATGGCATCGCTCCGTGGTGACGATCGCTCACGATCATGCCACGACGCGCTGCCCGTCCCTACCGGAGGCCGCGATGAAACCGCAATACGAGCACGTGACGTTCGCGTCCGGCTGTTCGATCCGCGTGTATCACCGTCAGCTCGCGCGCATTCCGTTCGAGTGGCATCGCCATCCCGAGTACGAACTGACGCTGACGCTCAACAGCCGCGGCCAGCGCTTCATCGGCGATCACGTCGCGCGCTACGCGGATGACGATCTCGTGCTCGTGCCGCCGAACCTGCCGCATACGTGGTCGTCGAACGCGCGCATCGATCGCGACGCGCCCGAGGTCGCGCTCGTCGTCTGGTTCGACGGAGACTGGGTACGGCGGCTGGCCGACTGCTGCCCCGAATACGCACCGCTGCGCTCGCTGCTGCGGCGCGCGGCGCCCGGCCTGCGCTTCGACGTGGAGACGGCCCGCGCGATGCGCGCGCGGCTGCCGCGGTTGCTCGATCCATCGCCGCGCGTGCGGCTCGCGGCGACGCTCGATACGCTTGCCGACCTCGCGGAAGCCGGCGGCGAACCGCTCGCCACCGCGCAGGCGTACGACCGGCCCGACGGCGCCGCCTCGTCCGCCGACCCGGCCGCCCCCGAAGCCGAACGCCTCGACCGCGTGCTCGACGCGATCGACCGGCAGTTCCACGAACCGCTGCGCATCGACGCGCTCGCGGCCGTCGCACACCTGTCCGAACGCACGCTGCAGCGGCTCTTCGCGCGCCATCTCGGCGAAAGCGTCGGCCGCTACGTGCAACGGCTGCGGCTCGCGCACGCGTGCCGCCATCTCGTCGGCACCGAGTGGCCGATCGCGACGGTGGCCGCGCGCTGCGGCATTCCGAATGCCGCGAACTTCAACCGCCAGTTCCTCGCCGCACGCGGCATGACGCCCGGTGCGTACCGGCAGTTCTTCAAGCAGCACGGCCACGCCCCCGACGACGAAGCGCCCGCGCTCGACACACGGCCGCCGTCGCTGGAGCGCCGCGCCGGATCGCGTATCGCCTGATCGGCACCGCACGCCTGAACGGCCTCGATCCCGACGAGTGCGAGCCAAATGGCGCCCGCACCTTCGATTCGACTTCGCGCGCGATCAGCGCGCATCTGCTGCCAGAGGTTCTGCTCGCGCCGGCCCAGCTCATCGCGCATGCGGAAGAATGCCTTCACAGGCGCAATCTTTAGTTGCACTCCTCCCGGTCAATTACCGCTTCCGGATTGAAGCGTTCTCCGGTTCGCGTTTCATGCTTTTATTGCGCGTGAGTGAGGCTTCCGGGTCGGCGTACATCATTAATATCGGCGCTACACCTTGTGTTAACCGGAGAAACCACATGACGAGCAGCAACAACTTGTCTCGAGTTACGTACGGCAACAGCGCTTACACGACTGATTTTCATGAACCGTACCCAGCGCCCGGCTCGGGGGCAGGGTCGGGGACCGGGCCCGCCTCTCACACGCAGCCTCCTATCCATGGGATGCCTCCGGCATTCAACGGGCGTCCATCTTCCGCGCCAACGACGACTAATCCCGCGTTTGCCGGCACCTATGGCAGCGTAAGGCGACACGG
Organism: Burkholderia sp. A2; assembly: GCF_001729305.1. Lineage (NCBI taxonomy): Bacteria > Pseudomonadati > Pseudomonadota > Betaproteobacteria > Burkholderiales > Burkholderiaceae > Burkholderia > Burkholderia sp. A2. The sequence goes on from NZ_LZXX01000090.1 coordinate 258,178, forward strand.
TATCCTTTCTCAAGACCAGATGCGAGATCAGCACATTACATTTAATCAATCACACGACGGTCAAGTGGCGCGGAGCGATATCGATGTTACCCGGATACACGGTAGCCCGGATCCTCAACAGAGGGCGCGCGCCGCGCGCATGGCCGTGGAAAACCCTGCGCATGGGGCGCTGTCCGTCGCGCTCGAGCGCCATGGATACGGCCCGCTGCATACTGAAACACACGCGCCATCAACCGAAGAGGTGCTTCGCTCGTTGAGTCCCCAACAACGTCAAGAGTTTGAGGCAGCGAAGGAGTACGCGAAGGAGTCCGGTATGACGCCTGAGGACCTTCTCAAGATGATGGCGACGGATCAACGAACAACAAGTTTGTCGCCGCAGGGGCAATCGCAGGCCTACCATCGGATGCAGAGTACTTTTATGGTAACAGCGCACGCCAGTGCCCCAGCGGCCTACGCATCCCCGTACGAAGACACCCGTCGCAGTATTCCGCCGTCAGAGTTTCGTGGCGTTTACGTCCCGCAATCGCATGCGCACACCGCTCGTCAGGTTGATCGGGAATTAGCCGCGCGTCAGCCGGTATATCCGCCGGCCGTGGCCGTGCCGGATCAACCCGGAATGAACCCATATTATCAGGCGTCAAATGGTAGCCAGCATCAGGTCCATGGTGTTCAAGCTCCTGACTATTACAATGCCCTTAGAACCCAGCTCAGTTCCGAGGCCGACTATGACGCGCACATCGTAAAGACCGGCATTCGGCGCGAATGGTAAGAACGCCTTTAGCGAATCGGCAACGAACGTTGGGAGCGTAAAGCATGGCGTTGACATCCTCCCTGCCCGAAGGCAGCGGAGGATGTCAATTCCATTGCACCTCTGATGGGAATCAGATTGCCCGTGTCGCACGCTCATGAACAGACGGTGTGCATCGAGCGCTTACCTCGCACCAGCGTCGGCCGCACAAATGAAAACACCCCGGCGGGATGACCCGTCGGGGTGTCGTGGCGTGGCGATTGCCGGACGCGAGCGGCCTGACGGCCGTTCGCGCCGCGCACGGTTTAACGTGCGTTGAGCGGCTTCGCTTCGCGCGGCGTGTCGCCGATGAACAGCTGACGCGGACGGCCGATCTTCTGCTCCGGATCCGCAATCATTTCGTTCCACTGCGCGATCCAGCCGACCGTACGCGCCATTGCGAAGATACACGTGAACATCGACGTCGGGATGCCCAGCGCGCGCTGAACGATGCCCGAGTAGAAGTCGACGTTCGGGTACAGCTTGCGCGACACGAAGTATTCGTCTTCCAGCGCGATCTTCTCGAGCTGCATCGCGAGCTTGAACAGCGGGTCGTCGTGCAGGCCGAGTTCGTTCAGCACTTCGTAGCACGTTTCGCGCATCAGTTTCGCACGCGGGTCGTAGTTCTTGTACACGCGGTGACCGAAGCCCATCAGCTTCACGCCCGAATTCTTGTCCTTCACCTGCTTGATGAATTCGGGGATGTTGTCCGGCGAACCGATCTGCTCGAGCATGTTCAGCGCGGCTTCGTTCGCACCGCCGTGCGCCGGGCCCCACAGACACGCGATACCGGCGGCGATACACGCGAACGGGTTCGCGCCCGACGAGCCGGCCAGGCGGACCGTCGACGTCGATGCGTTCTGCTCGTGATCGGCGTGCAGGATCAGGATACGGTCGAGCGCGCGGACGAGCACGTCGTTGACCTTGTACTCTTCGCACGGGTTCGAGAACATCATGTGCATGAAGTTCGCGCTGTACGACAGTTCGTTCTTCGGATAGACGAACGGCTGGCCGATGCTGAACTTGTATGCCATCGCGACGAGCGTCGGCAGCTTCGCGATCATGCGGATCGCCGACACTTCGCGGTGACGCGGGTCGTTGATGTCGAGCGAGTCGTGATAGAACGCCGACAGCGCACCGACGGCCGCGACCAGCACCGCCATCGGGTGCGCGTCGCGACGGAAGCCGCGGAAGAAGAAGTGCATCTGCTCGTGCACCATCGTGTGCTTGGTGACGGTGTCGACGAACTCCTTCTTCTGCGCCGCGTTCGGCAGTTCGCCCTTCAGCAGCAGGTAGCAGCTTTCGAGGAAGTCGGCGTTTTGCGCGAGGTTGTCGATCGGGTAACCGCGGTACAGCAGCTCGCCCTTGTCGCCGTCGATGTACGTGATCGCCGAATTACAAGCTGCCGTCGACATGAAGCCCGGGTCGTACGTGAACTTGCCGGTCTGGCCGTACAGCTTGCGGATGTCGATTACGTCCGGGCCCATCGTGCCCTTGTAGATCGGCAGTTCGACGCTCGGCGAGTTGTCGCTGAACGATAGCGTGGCTTTAACATCAGACGGAGTCATGGCACATCCTCAATCGAAATAAAGAAACGGGATTCGATAACGGGCACAGCGTGTTACACCTTGGCGTTACACGTTGCGCAGCATCTCCAACAGCCGGTGAATCTCCGGGCTGTCTAGGTCGCCCTCTGGTTCCTTGCGCGCGAGGAGCAAGTCCATCAGGTCGTTGTCGCTCAGATCGAGCAGGCGCGACAACGCGCCTACGTCTGCATCGGTGAGGTCATGCTCGTATCGGCTGAAGAAACGCTCGAATACGATGTCGTTCTCCAGCAGACCCCGCCGCGCGCGCCAGCGAAGGCGCGCGCGGCGGTGCGGGTCGGATTGATGCGAATCGTCGCTCATCGAGCTTTATACCGCGCGGCGAACCATCAGTTCCTTGATCTTGCCGATCGCCTTCGTCGGGTTCAGGCCCTTCGGGCAAACGTCGACGCAGTTCATGATCGTGTGGCAACGGAACAGACGGTACGGGTCTTCCAGGTTGTCGAGACGCTCGCCGGTAGCCGTGTCGCGGCTGTCCGCGATGAAGCGGTAAGCCTGCAGCAGGCCGGCCGGGCCGACGAACTTGTCCGGGTTCCACCAGAAGCTCGGGCACGACGTCGAGCAGCTCGCGCACAGAATGCACTCGTACACGCCGTCGAGCTCGTCGCGCTCTTCCGGCGACTGGAGGCGTTCCTTCTCCGGCGGCGGCGCGTCGTTGATCAGGTACGGCTTGATCGAGTGGTACTGGTTGAAGAAGTGCGTCATGTCGACGATCAGGTCGCGCACGACGGGCAGGCCCGGCAGCGGACGCAGCACGATCTTCTGCGGCAGGTCGTTCAGGTTCGTCAGGCACGCGAGACCGTTCTTGCCGTTGATGTTCATCGCGTCCGAACCGCACACGCCTTCGCGGCACGAACGGCGGAACGACAGCGTCTCGTCCAGTGCCTTCAGCTTGACCAGCGCGTCGAGCAGCATGCGCTCATGCTGGATATCGAGCTCGTACGTCTGCATGCGCGGCGCTGCGTCCTTGTCCGGATCGTAGCGGTAGACTTCAAAAATGCGTTTTGCCATTTCGGATTCCTTTGACTCGGCTTAGAACGTGCGCGGCTTCGGCGGCACGGATTCGACCGTCAGCGGCTTCATTTGAACCGGCTTGTAGTCGAGGCGATCGCCTTCGCTGTACCACAGCGTGTGGCGCAGCCAGTTGTCGTCGTCGCGGTGTTCGTAGTCGCTGTGCGCGTGCGCGCCGCGGCTTTCCTTGCGCGCCTCCGCCGACACCATCGTCGCGCGGGCCACTTCGATCAGGTTCTCCAGCTCGAGCGCTTCGACGCGCGCGGTGTTGAACACCTTCGACTTGTCCTTCAGGTGGATGTTGTCGACGCGCGCCTTCAGGCCGGCCATCTGGTCGACGCCTTCCTTCAGCAGCGCCGACGTGCGGAACACGCCTGCGTGCTTCTGCATCGTCGCGCGGATGTCGTTCGCGACGTCCTGCGTGTACTCGCCCGAGCTCGACTTGTCGAGCTTGTTCAGGCGCGCCAGCGAGAACTCGCCCGCATCGGCCGGCAGCGGCTTGTGTTCCTTCTGGTTCTTCACGTGCTGAACGATGTGGTTGCCGGCCGCACGGCCGAACACCACGAGGTCCAGCAGCGAGTTCGTGCCGAGACGGTTCGCACCGTGCACCGACACGCACGAGCATTCGCCCACTGCGTAGAAACCGTTGATCGGTTCCTTGTGATCGCGCGACGTGCCGACGACCTGACCGTGGATGTTGGTCGGGATGCCGCCCATCTGGTAGTGGATCGTCGGGACGACCGGGATCGGTTCCTTGATCGCGTCGACGTTCGCGAACTTCAGCGCGATTTCGCGGATCGACGGCAGACGCTTCATGATCGTCTCGGCGCCGATGTGCGACAGGTCGAGCAGCACGTGATCCTTGTTCGGACCGACGCCGCGACCTTCCTTGATTTCCTGGTCCATCGAACGCGACACGAAATCGCGCGGCGCCAGATCCTTCAGCGTCGGCGCGTAGCGCTCCATGAAGCGCTCGCCGTTCGCGTTGCGCAGGATACCGCCTTCGCCGCGCACGCCTTCGGTGATCAGCACGCCCGCGCCGGCCACGCCGGTCGGGTGGAACTGCCAGAACTCCATGTCCTGCAGTGCGACGCCCGAGCGGGCCGCCATGCCGAGGCCGTCGCCGGTGTTGATGAACGCGTTCGTCGACGCCGCGAAGATCCGGCCAGCGCCGCCCGTCGCGAACAGCGTCGTCTTGCCTTCCATGATGTAGACGTCGCCCGTCTCCATCTCGAGGGCCGTCACGCCGAGCACGTCGCCGTCCGCGTCGCGGATCAGGTCGAGCGCCATCCATTCGACGAAGAACTGCGTCTTCGCCTCGACGTTCTGCTGGTACAGCGTGTGCAGCAGCGCGTGACCGGTACGGTCGGCGGCCGCGCAAGCGCGCTGGACCGGCTTCTCGCCGTAGTTCGCGGTGTGGCCGCCGAACGGGCGCTGGTAGATCGTGCCGTCCGCGTTGCGGTCGAACGGCATGCCGAAGTGCTCGAGTTCGTACACGACGTTCGGCGCTTCACGGCACATGAACTCGATCGCGTCCTGGTCGCCGAGCCAGTCGGAGCCCTTGATCGTGTCGTAGAAGTGGAAGTGCCAGTTGTCCTCGCTCATGTTGCCGAGCGACGCGCCGATACCGCCTTGCGCGGCCACCGTGTGCGAACGCGTCGGAAACACCTTCGACAGCACGCCGACCGACAGGCCCGCGCGCGACAGTTGCAGCGCTGCGCGCAAGCCGGAGCCGCCTGCGCCGACGATCACGACGTCAAACTTGCGGCGCGGGAGGGAAGTTTTGATTGCAGCCATTCTTTACACTCTCCAGAGAATCTGCGCGGCGTAGCCCGCACATGCGAGCAGCCAGACGATGGTCAGCGATTGCAGCAGCAGGCGCACACCGACGGGCTTCACGTAGTCCATCCAGATGTCGCGCACGCCGACCCATGCGTGGTAGAAGAGGGAGAGCAGCATCACGAAGGTCGCGAGCTTCATCCATTGCGCGGCGAAGATCGATGCCCAGCCTTCGTACGAAAAATCGTGCGCGCCGAAGAACAGGACGAGCAGAATGACCGTGTAGACCGCCATGATCGTGGCGGTGACGCGCTGCGCGAGCCAGTCGCGCAGGCCGTAGTGAGCGCCGACGACGAGGCGCTTCGAGCCGATTCGGTTGTTGGCTGCCATTTTCTTAGAATGCTCCGAACAGTTTGAGTGCCATGGCGATCGTCAGCGCGATCGAGACGACAAAGACGACGACGGCCGTCCGCTTGCCGCCTTCCTTCGAGACGGCGTCGTGGTTGACGTCCATCAGCAGGTGGCGAATGCCGGCGCAGAAATGGTGAAAGAAGGCCCACGACAACGCGAGGACGATCAGCTTGACGACGATGTTGGAGAGGAAAGCCTTGAAGACTTCGAAGCTGAGCTCGGAGGTGAGGCTCTGGTCGAAGAGGAACAGCAGGAACGGCAGGAACAGGAACAGCAGCGCGCCGCTGACTCGGTGGAGAATCGACAATATCGCCGCCAAGGGCATGCGATATTTCAACGTGATGTCGCCGATTCCGATGTTCCGGTATTCCGGCCTCGGCTTTCTTACTGCGTCAGTCATGCTAGACCCCTACTATGTTGTCACACTAATCCGCGATTTTAGCGCCTTTTTATATCGCGCTGCAGCGAAAGTCTGCTCTGGATAATTGCGCGAACACGAACAAAGGCGGCCCGAAACGTGCTTCGCGAGCGTGGGAAACGCGAATGCACGCGGCTGAGCCGAACGTCGTCAGCTCAAGTCATTCTGATAGTAGTACCCGGTTGTGACATACCAGCCGCGACGCACTTCCACCGGCCGGTCCCCATATGTATAGGACACGCGCTCGACCGACAGCAGCGGGAAGCCCGCCGGCACGTGCAGCAGGTCGGCCACCGCCGGATCCGCCGCGACCGCGCGGATCTTCTCCGTCGCGCGGATCATCCGCGTCCCGAACTCCGTCTCGAACATCGCGTAGAGCGGCCCCTTGTACTCGCTCAGCCGCTCGAACGTCAGCCCGCGGAACATCGCGCCCGGCAGCCAGATCTCGTCGAGCACCGTCACCTCGCTGTCGAATTCCAGCAGGCGGCGCACCTGCACGACGGGATCGGCCGGCTTCAGGTCGAGCTGCCGCGCGATCTCGGCCGGCGCGCGCAGGCGCCGGCATTCGAGCAGCCGGCTCACGTGCGGGTGCTCGGCGCCGTCGTCGGCCAGCAGGCGCAGAAAGCGGAATTGCGCGCGATCTTCGTTGTGCGTTGCAACAAAAGTGCCCTTGCCCTGCCGCCGCACCACGAGGTTTTCGGCGGCCAGCTCGTCGATCGCCTTGCGCACGGTGCCCTGGCTGACCTTGTAACGGGCCGCGAGCTCCACTTCGCTGGGGATGATCTCGCCGGGCTTCCATTCGCCGGATTCGAGACTTTGCGTGATCAACGACTTGATCTGCTGGTATAACGGGCTGAACGTCGGCGACGCGGAGGCCGCGGGCGAGGCTGCGGGATCGCCCGCGCCCGGCTGCCCTGGGCCGCCTGCGCCGGTCTGATTCGCGGTGTTCGCCTGGTTCGATGTCATGGCGCGCATTTCATCACAAACCGCACTTTTTCGTCCACTCAATTTCCGCAAAACATCTGTCTTATATAAGACATATGATACCGTTTGACTTTGCGCGTGACGGCTCCTACACTCCCGGTCGAGCAAGGGTTCGCGGGTGCAACAGCGCGTCCCCGGCTACGTGCCACGGCCGTCTCCAGGTTCACCGCGTCTGCCATCGCGAGTCCTCCGCCCTGCTTCAATGCAACGCTACGCACAACGCGCATAGAATGGCGTTTTCGCTCGCGTCCAACGCTTCACCCGTCCTGGAGATTTTCAATGGCTAAGCCCGCAAAGCGCGTTGCCGTCACCGGCGCCGCAGGTCAAATCGCTTACTCCCTGCTGTTCCGCATCGCGAACGGCGACCTGCTCGGCAAGGACCAGCCGGTCATCCTGCAACTGCTCGACCTCCCGCAAGCCCAAGGCGCCGTCAAGGGCGTCGTGATGGAACTCGACGATTGCGCGTTCCCGCTGCTCGCAGGCGTCGTGATCACCGACGATCCGAAGGTTGCATTCAAGGATGCAGACGTCGCGCTGCTGGTCGGTGCGCGTCCGCGCTCGAAGGGCATGGAGCGCAAGGACCTGCTGTCGGCGAACGCCGAAATCTTCACGGTTCAGGGCGCCGCGCTGAACGAAGTCGCGAGCCGCGACGTGAAGGTGCTGGTCGTCGGCAACCCGGCGAACACGAACGCGTACATCGCGATGAAGTCGGCGCCGGATCTGCCGAAGAAGAACTTCACGGCCATGCTGCGCCTCGACCACAATCGCGCGCTGTCGCAGCTCGCCGCCAAGTCGGGCAAGCCGGTCGCGTCGATCGAGAAGCTCGCCGTGTGGGGCAACCACTCGCCGACGATGTACCCGGACTTCCGCTTCGCGACCGCCGAAGGCGAATCGCTGCTGAAGCTGATCAACGACGACGTGTGGAACCGCGACACGTTCATCCCGACCGTCGGCAAGCGCGGCGCGGCGATCATCGAAGCGCGCGGCCTGTCGTCGGCCGCATCGGCAGCCAACGCGGCGATCGACCACGTGCGTGACTGGGTGCTCGGCACGAACGGCAAGTGGGTCACGATGGGCATCCCGTCGGACGGCTCGTACGGCATCCCCGAAGACATCATCTACGGCGTGCCGGTCACCTGCGAAAACGGTGAATACAAGCGCGTCGAAGGCCTGGAAATCGACGCGTTCTCGCGCGAGAAGATGGACGGCACGCTGGCCGAGCTGCTCGAAGAGCGCGACGGCGTCGCCCACCTGCTGAAGAACTAAGCATCACGCATCGAGCCGGGCAGCCTTCGGGCGCCGGCTTCGGCAGGGCCGGCATGCTGCCGGCCCTGCCGACCGATCCGATTCGCGCACGTTTTGCCGCCGCGCACCGGCCCAGAGCCTGCCCGAATCCGATTTCCGCCACGTTGACCCGCTTCCCTGACGTAGAAGAAATGGCCGCGCTCACTCCTGCACAAGTGCTGTACGACGGGGCGTCCCCGCCCGCGATCCTGCCCTGCTGCGATCACTACGCGGGCAGCGAGAAGCTGATGCGCAAGTCGCTCGCGCTGCAGGCCGAGCTGGGTCCCGTGTTCGACCTCACGCTCGACTGCGAGGACGGCGCGGCCGTCGGCCAGGAAGCCGCGCACGCGGCGCTCGTCGCCGACCTGCTCGGCAGCGCCGAGAACCGCTTCGGCCGCGTCGGCGTCCGCATCCACGACTTTTCCCACCCGCACTGGCGCGACGACGTGCGCATCGTGCTGCGTGCATCGCGCGCCCCCGCCTACATCACGCTGCCGAAGATCGCGAGCGCCGCCGACGCGGCCGAAATGACCGCGTTCATCGAAGGCACGCGCCGCGAGCTCGGCATCGCGCAGCCGATCCCGGTCGACGTGCTGATCGAGACGCACGGCGCGCTCGCGCAGGCGGCCGCCCTCGCCGCGCTGCCGACGGTCGGCACGCTGAGCTTCGGGCTGATGGATTTCGTCTCCGCGCACCACGGCGCGATTCCCGATTCCGCGATGCGCTCGCCCGGCCAGTTCGATCACCCGCTCGTGCGCCGCGCGAAGCTCGAAATCGCCGCCGCCTGTCACGCGCACGGCAAGACGCCGTCGCACAACGTGACCACGGAAGTACGCGACATGGCCGTCGTCGCCGGCGACGCCCGCCGCGCGCGCGACGAATTCGCGTTCACGCGGATGTGGAGCATCCACCCGGCGCAGATCCGCCCGATCGTCGACGCGTTCGCGCCGCGCATCGACGAAGTCACGCTGGCCGCCGAGATCCTGCTGGCCGCGCAGGCCGCCGACTGGGGCCCGACGCGCCACGGTGATACGCTGCACGATCGCGCGAGTTATCGTTATTACTGGTCGGTGCTGCGCCGTGCGCGGGCCACCGGCCAGCCCGTACCGGACGAGGCCGCACCGCTGTTCGACCGGGCCGCCGCGGGCGTCGCGCCGTAAGCACGCGCCGCCCGTCGATACACGCGGTCCATGCATTCGACGTTTCGCAAACCGGACAGACGTTTGCGAAACGACAAAAAACGTAACGGAGCCCGAAAACCTGATATATGCGCGGCCAAATAGGTGAAAATAGCGGCCGCTGCGCGCTTTCGGGGCGCGTGCAGTTTCAAACCGGCCGGCAGTTTCGATTGCCGGCCCTTGTCAACTGATTATCGAAAGGTTCTGACTCCATGAAGAAACTCCTGATCGCTACCGCCATCGGCGCCTTGTCCGCCACGATGCTGGTGTCGGCTCCGAGCGCGTTTGCCCAGGGTACGGCCACCACGACCGCGAAGAAGGCCACGGCCAAGCGCCCGGCGCCGGCCAAGCGCATCATCCCGCGCAGCAAGAAGGCGCAGGCACGCGCGGCCGCCAAGGTCGATCCGGTACCGGACGGCGCGGTCAAGTGGTCCTGTAAGGAAGGTCTGTCGTTCGACCTCGCCGGCGACATGAAGCGCGACCAGGTCGTCACGGTTCACTGGGCGAAGAAGAACTACAAGCTGCCGCGTCAAGCCACGACGACGGGCGCCGACACGTTCTACGATCCGGCCGCAGGCTTCAAGCTGGTCGTGATCCCGACCAAGGCGATGCTGTTCTCCGACGCCAACGGCGGCGAGCGCCTCGCGGACGAATGCGTGACGCCGGAAATGGCGCAAGGCACGGCAGCACCGACGCAGTCGAACGAGCTGAAGCCGGCAACGAACTAAGCGCGTTCCCCCCGGCCCCTCGATGTCCGCCCCGGTCTCCAACGTCCGCCCCGCGCCGGATTCGGTACTCGTCGACATCGTCGACTACGTGCTGAACACCGGCATCGACAGCGCGCTCGCGCTGGAGACGGCGCGTCATTGCCTGATCGACACGCTCGGATGCGGACTCGAGGCGCTGTCCTACCCTGCCTGCACCAAGCTGCTCGGCCCCGTCGTGCCCGGCACGATCGTGCCGAACGGCGCGAAGGTGCCCGGCACGTCCTTCCAGCTCGATCCCGTCCAGGCCGCTTTCGACATCGGCGCGATGATCCGCTGGCTGGACTTCAACGACACCTGGCTCGCCGCCGAATGGGGTCATCCGTCCGACAACCTCGGCGGAATCCTGGCGACAGCCGACTGGCTCTCCCGCACGGCCCGCGCGGCCGACCGCAAGCCGCTCGCGATGCGCGACGTGCTGGTCGGGATGATCCAGGCCCACGAGATCCAGGGCTGCCTCGCCCTCGAGAATGCGTTCAACGCGGTCGGGCTCGACCACGTGCTGCTCGTGAAGGTCGCGTCGACGGCCGTCGTCGGGCGCCTGCTCGGGCTCACGCGCGACGAGCTGATCAACGCGGTGTCCAACGCGTTCGTCGACGGCCACGCGCTGCGGACCTACCGCCATGCGCCGAACACCGGTTCGCGCAAATCCTGGGCGGCCGGCGACGCGACGTCCCGCGCGGTGCGCCTCGCGCTGATCGCGAAGACGGGTGAAATGGGCTATCCGTCGGCGCTCACCGCCAGGACCTGGGGCTTCTACGACGTGCTGTTCGACGGCAAGCCGTTCCGCTTCCAGCGCCCGTACGGCACGTACGTGATGGAAAACGTGCTGTTCAAGATCGCGTTCCCCGCCGAATTCCATGCGCAGACGGCCGCCGAGGCCGCGCTGCAACTGCACGCGCAGCTCGCCGCGGCGGGCCGCACGACCGACGACGTCGGCCGGATCACGATCCGCACGCACGCGGCCGCGCTCCGCATCATCGACAAGCAGGGCCCGCTCGCCAATCCGGCCGACCGCGACCACTGCATCCAGTACATGGTCGCCGTGCCGCTGCTGTTCGGCCGGCTGACCGCGGCCGACTACGAAGACGCGGCCGCCGCGGACCCGCGCATCGACGCGCTGCGCGCGAAAACCGTGTGCGTCGAGGATCCGCAGTTCACGAAGGATTACCACGATCCGGACAAGCGATCGATCGCGAATGCGCTGACGATCGAGTTCAAGGACGGATCGAAGCTTGCCGAAGTGGCGGTCGAGTATCCGCTCGGCCATCGGCGGCGCCGGGCCGAAGGCGTCCCGCTCCTGGTCGAGAAGTTCAGGACCAACCTCGCCCGCCGCTTCCCGGCCAAGCAGCAACAAGCGATTCTCGACGTGTCGCTGGACCAGGCAAAGCTCGAAGCGATGCCGGTCGATGAGTACGTCGACTTGTATGTGATATAGCCGTCAGATACAGGACACGTAGTTTCCTAGCCTTAAACCCAGGAAAATCACCATGGCCCACAATCTCCACAAGACCCTCAAGGAATTCGACAGCGGTTCCGGCAAAGGCAAGTTCTACTCGCTGCCGCAGCTCGGCAAGGAACTGAAGACGAAGATCGAACGCCTGCCGGTGTCGATCCGCATCGTGCTCGAGTCCGTGCTGCGCAACTACGACGGCAAGAAGATCACCGAGGAGCACATCGAGCAGCTCGCGAACTGGAAGCCGACCGCGAAGCGCGTCGACGAGATCCCGTTCGTCGTGTCGCGCGTCGTGCTGCAGGATTTCACGGGCGTGCCGCTGCTCGCCGACATCGCGGCCATGCGCGGCGTCGCGGAGCGCACGGGCAAGAACCCGAAGAAGATCGAACCGCTGGTCCCGGTCGATCTCGTCGTCGACCACTCGGTCCAGATCGACTACTTCCGCCAGAAGGACGCGCTCGACCTGAACATGAAGCTGGAATTCCAGCGCAACAACGAGCGCTACCAGTTCATGAAGTGGGGCATGCAGGCGTTCGACACGTTCAAGGTCGTGCCGCCGGGCGTGGGCATCGTCCACCAGGTGAACCTCGAGTATCTGGCGCGCGGCGTCCACAAGAAGACCGACGGCGCCGACACCGTGTACTACCCGGACACCCTCGTGGGTACGGACAGCCACACGACGATGATCAACGGCATCGGCGTGGTCGGCTGGGGCGTGGGCGGCATCGAGGCCGAAGCCGGCATGCTCGGCCAGCCGGTGTACTTCCTGACGCCGGACGTCGTCGGCGTCGAGCTGAAAGGCAAGCTGCGCGAAGGCGTGACGGCCACCGACCTGGTGCTGACGATCACCGAAATGCTGCGCAAGGAGAAGGTCGTCGGCAAGTTCGTCGAATTCTTCGGCGAAGGCACGCGCTCGCTGTCGCTGCCGGACCGCGCGACGATCGGCAACATGGCGCCGGAATACGGCGCGACGATGGGCTTCTTCCCGGTCGACGAAAAGACGATCGACTACTTCGAAGGCACGGGCCGCACGAAGGCCGAAATCGCCGCGTTCGAAAACTACTTCAAGGCGCAGAACCTGTTCGGCATCCCGAAGGCAGGCGACATCGACTACACGAAGGTCGTGACGCTGGATCTGACGACGGTCGCGCCGTCGCTGGCCGGCCCGAAGCGCCCGCAGGACCGGATCGAGATCGGCAACGTCAAGTCGACGTTCACCGACCTGTTCTCGAAGCCGGTCGCGGAAAACGGCTTCGCGAAGAAGGCGGACGACCTGAACGTGCAATACACGACGAGCAACGGCGTCGACGTGAAGAACGGCGACATCCTGATCGCCGCGATCACGTCGTGCACGAACACGTCGAACCCGAGCGTGCTGCTGGCCGCCGGCCTGCTCGCGAAGAAGGCGGTCGAGGCCGGCCTCACGGTCGATCCGAAGATCAAGACCTCGCTCGCGCCGGGATCGCGCATCGTCACCGAGTACCTGACGAAGACGGGCCTGCTGCCCTACCTGTCGAAGCTCGGCTTCGAAGTCGCGGCGTACGGCTGCACGACCTGTATCGGCAACGCGGGCGACCTGACGCCGGAGCTGAACGAAGCGATCACGAAGAACGACATCGTCGCGGCGGCCGTGCTGTCGGGCAACCGTAACTTCGAAGCGCGTATCCACCCGAACATCCGCGCGAACTTCCTCGCGTCGCCGCCGCTCGTCGTCGCGTACGCGATCGCCGGCAACATCACGCGCGACCTGATGACCGAGCCGGTCGGCAAGGGCAAGGGCGGCCGCGACATCTACCTCGGCGACATCTGGCCGACCAGCGAAGAGATCCACGCGCTGCTCAAGTTCGCGCTCGATCCGAAGAAGTTCGAGGACAACTACTCGAAGCTGACCAAGAAGGGCGACCTCTGGAGCAAGATCGAAGGTGAGACGGGCGAGGTCTACGACTGGCCGAAGTCGACGTACATCGCCGAGCCGCCGTTCTTCGGCAACGACTTCTCGATGGAACCGGCCGCGTCGATCCCGACGGTCAAGGGCGCGCGCGCACTGGGCATCTTCGGCGATTCGGTCACGACCGACCACATCAGCCCGGCAGGCTCGATCAAGGAAGACTCGCCGGCAGGCAAGTGGCTGAAGGAAAACGGCGTGCAGAAGGCCGACTTCAACAGCTACGGCTCGCGCCGCGGCAACCACGACGTGATGATGCGCGGCACGTTCGCGAACGTCCGGATCAAGAACCTGATGATCCCGGCGAAGGCGGACGGCACGCGCGTCGAAGGCGGCCTGACGATCCACCAGCCGAGCGGCGAACAGCAGTCGATCTACGATGCAGCGATGCAGTACGTGGCCGCCGGCACGCCGACCGTCGTGTTCGCGGGCGAAGAATACGGCACGGGCTCGTCGCGCGACTGGGCCGCGAAGGGCACGCAGCTGCTCGGCGTGAAGGCCGTGATCGCACGCAGCTTCGAGCGGATCCACCGCTCGAACCTGGTCGGCATGGGCGTGCTGCCGCTGCAGTTCAAGGGCTCGGACAGCGTGCAGTCGCTCGGCATCACCGGTGAAGAGACGTACGACATCGAAGGCCTCGGCGACGACTTCAAGCCGCAGCAGGACGTCACGCTCGTGATTCACCGCAAGAACGGCGAAACGCAGCGCGTGCCGGTGCTGCTGCGCATCGATACGCCGATCGAAGTCGACTACTACAAGCACGGCGGGATCCTGCCGTTCGTGCTGCGCTCGCTGCTCGCAGCGTAAGCGCGCGGCTTTTGCAGGTGCCGCAGCCGCCTCGCGGGCGGTTGCGGCCGATTTGGATGCCCGACCTCGTGTCGGGCTTTTTTTCGCCTGCGCTTGATGCGGCCTTACGCCGCCTTGTCGCCGCGCGCCTTCGCGGCGGCCCCTCGTGCGTTCTTCTTCAGATGCGTGCGGTTGTATTCGATCGCCGCGCGCACGAGGTGCTTCAACGCCCGCTTGTCGATGTTGTCGCCTTCGAAGAAATCGATCGCGCGCCGCGCATTGCCTTCGAGACCATCGTTGAACAACTGGTCGGGATCGGGCAGTTTCGCACCGTGCATGAAGGTCAGCTTCACCTTGCCCTTGTGCGCGTTCGCGACCGCGATCATCCCGTCGCACGACCACACGGGGCTGCCCATCCACTTCCATTCCTCGACGATGCCTTCGTCGGCCGCGAGGATCGTCTGGCGAAGCTCGGCGAACGTCTTGCGGCGCCAGTCGGTGATGCCGGCGATCAGTGCGTCGATGCGCTCGGACGGTTGCAGCTCCGTTGCACTCATGCGCGGGCCTCCGTTTGCGTGTCAGGACGCGACAACACCTGTTCGAGCGACTCGAAGAACCGTACCCAGCCATACTGCGCGCCGCGGTACGCCTGCTCCTGGTCGGGGCGGAAGCCGACCTGCTCCATGCGCAGGTGCGTGCCGGCCGGCGTCGGCGTGAGCGTCCACGTGACGACGCTTTCGAGGCCGTGGGCCGCCCACGAATAGGACAGCGTACGGTGCGGCTCGATCGCGAGGACCGTGCAGTCGACCGAGCCCCAGTCCGCGCGAAAGGTGAATGCACGGCCCGCGACGGGCTCGAAGTCGCTCTTCATCAGCCACGCCTCGATCAGGTGCGGTTGCGTGAGCGCGCGCCAGATCTTCTCCGGCGGATGCGCCAGCTCCCGGTCGACGACGACGGAGCGCGTTTCGGTAGAGGCTTGGTTCATTACTGATCCATCCTTTTGAGCAGATCTTCGAGGGCATCGAACCGGTTCTGCCAGAAGCCTGCCATCTGGCTCGTCCAGTCGATCAGCGGGGCCAGCGCCTGCGGCTGTGCGCTGTAGTGCGTCTGCCGGCCTTCGTGACGGTCGTTCACGAGCCCGGCTTGCTTCAGTACGCCCAAATGCTTCGATACCGCCGGCTGCGACACGCCCGCATGGGCGGTCAGCGCGGCAACCGTCAGTTCGCCCTCCGCGCAGAGTCGCTCGAAAAGCGCACGGCGCGTGGGGTCGGCGAGTGTCCGGAAAAGCGTGTCCTGAGCGTTTTGCATATCCTTCAATCCATAANNTTATGGATTGAAGGATATGCGCTGATCGGCCCGCGTCAAGGCGGGATTTCATGAATGACGTGGCCCGATCCCAAGCGACCGGCGCGTGCGTCGCACCGGCTCTCGTCGACGCCCGATTCGAGCATTTCCTCTAATCCGCGATGCCGCCGCTCGATCCGAAAGCGGCCTGCAAGACTGGCCGATGCGCTGTTCCACAGTTCGGGAAACGTCCGAGCTTCGCCGGCCCCGTTGTTGTGCATGCGCGCAACCGTTCCTGACGAGTCGCTTCCAATGACCACATAGTGCGATACGGCGTGTCGCCATTGACACGCAAACGCCATGCATCCACGCGCCCCTTCCTTCCACGACCGCGCACATTCCGCTGCCGCAACGAACGAGTCGTGCGTGTGAGCGACGCGCGTTGCCGCGCCGTCGTACCGCGAACCGGTTCCGCGCATCGGCTTCGCCATTGCCGGCGCGTCCGACGCCGTGCATGCAGTCATGCCTTCCGTTGTCAGAACTGACAGCTATGGAAAATGGCAGCTACCCGAACGGCACCGACGCCCTACGCTCGTCACCGCTCGCGGCCCCACAAGGGCCGGGGGTTCCAGTAACGTCGCCTCTCCTAAAAAGGACTCCCGATGAAAAGGAACGCCTGGTTTGCCCTTCCCCTTCCGTCGCCCCGCCGCCTCGCGTGCGTGGCACCGCTCGTGTTCGCCGCCGCAGCAGCGCACGCGGCGACGGATTGGGTCGATACTCATACGAAGGCCTTTCTGACCGGCCCGCAGTTGATGGCGCGCAGTGCAGCGCCGTCGCTCGAACTGGCAGCCGGTGAAACGACCAACGTCGTCGTCAGCCTGAAGCTGCGCAACGCCGCGCAGCTCAAGCAACTGGCGCGCGACGTGAACCGGCCCGGCAGCGCGCATTACCGCCAGTACCTGACGCACGAGCAGTTCCTCGCGAACTACGCGCCGACCGACGCGCAGGTGAAGTCGGTCGTCGATTATCTGCACAAGAGCGGCTTCACGAATGTCGAGGTCGCGCCGAACCGGCTGCTGATCTCCGCCAGCGGCACGGCCGGCACGGTGAAGGCCGCGTTCAACACGTCGCTCGTGCACTTCGAGTACGCGGGCCGTTCGGGCTTCGCCAATACGTCGACCGCGCAAGTGCCGCGCGCGCTCGGCGACGTGGTCGGCTCGGTGCTCGGGCTGCAAAGTGTCGCGCGGGCGCGGCCGATGCTGCGCATCGGCAACGTGGCGAAGCCGCAGGCGCTCGCGGCCGGTACGGCGACGGGCCACTATCCGAAGGAATTTCCGGGCCTCTACAACGCGACCGGCGTGCCGACCGCGGCCGGCGTGACCGTCGGCATCATCACGATCGGCGGCGTGTCGCAAACGCTGCAGGACCTGAAGCAGTTCACGTCGAGCAACGGCTACGGCACGGTCACCACTCAGACCGTCAAGACCAACGGCACGGGCGGCAGCTACAGCGACGATCAGGACGGCCAGGGCGAATGGGATCTCGACAGCCAGTCGATCGTGGGCTCGGCCGGCGGCCAGGTCGGCAAGCTCGTGTTCTACATGGCGGATCTCAACGCCGCCGGCAACACGGGCCTCACGCAGGCGTTCAACCGCGCGGTGTCGGACAACACCGCGAAGGTGATCAACGTGTCGCTCGGCTGGTGCGAAACCGATGCGGACGCGGACGGCACGCTCGACGCCGAGGAGCAGATCTTCACGACGGCAGCCGCGCAAGGCCAGACGTTCTCGGTATCGTCGGGCGACGAAGGCGTGTACGAGTGCAACAACCGCGGCTATCCGGACGGCTCGAACTACACGGTGTCGTGGCCGGCTTCGTCGCCGCACGTGCTCGCGATCGGCGGCACGACGCTCTACACGACGTCGGCCGGCGCGTTCTCGAACGAGACGGTGTGGAACGAAGGGCTCGATTCGAACGGCAAGCTGTGGGCGACGGGCGGCGGCGTCAGCACGATCCTGCCCGCGCCGTCGTGGCAGTCGGGCAGCAATCGCCAGTTGCCGGACGTCGCGTTCGATGCCGCGCAAAGCACGGGCGCGTACATCTACAACTACGGCCAGTTGCAACAGATCGGCGGCACGAGCCTCGCCGCGCCGATCTTCACGGGCTTCTGGGCACGCCTGCTCGCGGCGAACGGCACGGGCCTCGGCTTCCCGGCCGCCAACTTCTATGCGGACATTCCGTCGCATCCGTCGCTCGTGCGCTATGACGTCGTGTCGGGCAACAACGGCTACCAGGGGTATGGCTACAAGGCCGGCACCGGCTGGGATCTGACGACCGGCTTCGGCAGCCTGAACATCGCGAACCTCAACCAGCTGATCAAGTCGGGCGGGTTCTGAGCGATGCATGAAGACCGGCGCGCGGCGATGGCTTGCCGCGCGCCGGTTGTGATCGTCCCGCACGCTACTCCGTCGCCGGTTCCTCCACGCGTTCCGACACGACCGGCGCGCCGGTCCGATGCGACGGCGCGAACAGCCGCAGCCCGCTCGCGACGCTCGCCGCGCCCGCGAAACCCGCACCGAGCATCAACGCAAGCGTCGGCCCGTGGCGGCCCGCGATCCCGAACGACAGCGCCACCAGCGCCGCGCCCGTCGCCTGACCGATCAGCCGCGCGGTCGCGATGATCCCGCTCGCGCCGCCGCTGCGCTCGGGCGGCGCGCTCGACATCAGCGCCTTCAGGTTCGGCGACTGGAAGAAGCCGAAGCCCGCGCCGCACAGCATCATCCGCCAGCCGATGTCGACGACGCCCGGCGACGCCGGCAGCGCGGCAAGCGACACCATGCCCGCACTCAGCAACGCCAGGCCGATCGCGCCGAGCAATCCGGGCGGGTAACGATCCGACAGCCGCCCCGCGATCGGCGCGGCGAGCGCGACGATCGCCGACCACGGCGTCATCAGGAATCCCGTCTCGACCGCGTTGCGATGCAGGACGGTTTCGAAATAGAACGGCAGCGACACGAACGCGAGCCCCTGCGCGGCGAACGCGCACACGGCAGTCAGCGCGGACAGCGTGAACACGGGCCGGCGGAACAGGTCGACCGGCAGCATCGGCGCCGGATGCCCGGCCTGGCGGCGGATCAGCAGCCAGCCGAATGCGAATGCCACCGCGGCCGCCGCGAACACGACCGACAGCGGCCCGCGCTGCGCGAATTCGCCGAGCGCGAAAATCAGCGACGCGAACGTGATCACGTTGAACAGCGCGGCCACCGGATCGAACGCATGCTTGCCGCGCGCCGTCTGCGGCAGCGACGGAATCGCCACCGCGAGCGCGAACACGCCGAGCGGCACGTTCATCGCGAACAGCCACGGCCACGCGGCCACCGACAGGATCAGCGACGCGATCGTCGGCCCCACCGCGAACGACACACCGACGACGAGCGCGTTGAAGCCGACGCCGCGCCCGAGCCGGTGCGCGGGAAACAGGCCGCGGATCAGCGCGACGTTGACGCTCATGATCGCGCTCGCGCCGAAGCCCTGCACGATGCGCGCGGCCGTCAGCATCGGCAGCGTCGCCGCGAGCGAACATCCGAGCGACGCCAGCGTGAACACCGCCAGCCCGGCGACATACACGCGCTTGTGGCCGACGATGTCGCCGAGCGACGCGAACGGCAGCAGCGTCGCGACCATCGCGAGCTGGTACGCGTTGATGATCCATACGGACGCGGCCGGCGACGCATGCAGGTCGGTCGCGATGGCGGGCAGCGCGGTGTTCGCGATCGCGGTGTCGAGCGTCGCGAGCGCGACGGCCAGCAGCACGGCGGACATCGCGCGCCAGTTGACGGCCGGCTCGCGCGCGCCGGCGGGGGAAGCGAATTCGGACAAGATGGGCTCGGCTGACGAGCGACGCGTGGCGCCGCGGATTGAGCGGCGCGGCACCGGATGCTCCGTGCAGCAGCGATGGAGTACGCGGCACCGCGACCCGTATTGTTGCAGAGCCGTATCGAACGTGCAGGCGAGCGCTTCGTCAGTCAGCGAAACGAAAGCTTCGGCACGCCGCGCCGCGCGCGCGGCATCATCGAAGAAGCAACGATCGGCGGGCTCGCGGCCTGCCGGACGGCGTTCGGCCGGCCGCCGCTATTTACGACACCGCACGCCGTGCATTGCGGCCGCGCAGCCATTCGAGCGCGAGCAGCAGGCTCGTCGAGAAGATGATCAGGATCGTTGCGAGCGCAGCGATCGTCGGGCTGATGTTTTCGCGGATGCCCGTGAACATCTGGCGCGGCAGCGTCGTCTGGTCGGCGCCCGCGAGGAACAGCGTGACGACCACTTCGTCGAACGACGTCGCGAACGCGAACAGCGCGCCCGACATCACGCCCGGCGCGATCACCGGCAGCGTCACGCGGAAGAAGGTCGTGACCGGATTCGCGCCGAGCGACAGGCTCGCGCGCACGAGGTTATGGTTGAAGCCCTGCAGCGTCGCGGCCACCGTCGTCACGACGAACGGCACACCAAGCGCCGCGTGCGCGGCGATCAGCCCCGTGTAGGTATTCGCGAGCCCGAGCGGTGCGAAGAACAGGTACATGCCGACGCCAACCACGACGACGGGCACGATCATCGGCGACAACAGTACGGCCATCAGCAGCCCCTTGCCGCGGAAGTCGGCTTTCGTCAGGCCGATGGCCGCGAGCGTGCCGAGCACGGTCGCGACGACGGTCGCCGACGGCGCGACGATGAAGCTGTTCTTCGCGGCCATCCGCCACTCGTCCGAGGCGAGCAGGTTCTCGTACCAGCGCGTCGAGAAACCCGGGATCGGATAGACGAGGAACGTGCTCGACGAGAACGACAGCGGCACGATCGCGAGCACCGGCAGGATCAGGTACAGCAGCGTCAGCACGACGAGCACGCGCAGCGCGACGTACCACGCGCGCTCGACGAACGACATGTGTGGCGCGAACAGCGGCCTGGCGAGTTTCATGATCGGCATCCCCTTCCCGTTTCCCTGTGCCCGGCGCTCAGCCGAGGCTCACGTTGGTGCGCGTGAAGCGCCCGTACACCGCATACAGCACGAGCGTCGCCGCGAGCAGCAGCCCGCCGAGCGCACACGCCATGCCCCAGTTGATCGTCACGTTCGTGAAGTACGCGACGTAGTAGCTGACCATCTGGTCGTTCGGCCCGCCGAGCAGCGCGGGCGTGATGTAGTAGCCGATCGCGAGGATGAACACGAGCAGCGCGCCCGCGCCGACGCCCGGATAGGTCTGCGGCACGTACACGCGCCAGAACGCGGCGAACGGATGGCTGCCGAGCGACACCGCCGCGCGCTGATAGGTCGGCGGGATCGACTTCATCACGCTGTAGAGCGGCAGGATCATGAACGGCAGCAGGATGTGCGTCATCGAGATGTACACGCCGACGCGGTTGAACAGCAGCGTCAGCGGATGCGAGATCAGCCCGCTGCCGAGCAGCGCCGTGTTGATGAGCCCTTCGCTTTGAAGCAGCACGATCCATGCGGCGACGCGCACGAGCACCGATGTCCAGAACGGAATCAGCACGAGGATCATCACGAGGTTCGCGCGCCGTTCCGACAGCGTCGAGATCCAGTACGCGAGCGGATAGCCGAGCAGCAGCGCGAACAGCGTGACGGCCACGCCGATCACGAACGTGCGCCCGAAGATCGCGAGGTAGATCGACTGGTCGGGATCGGCCTGCACGATATGGCCGAAGCCGTCCTGCTTGTGATCGAGCGCGGCGAGCAGGTAGAACGGCGACACCTGGCTGCCGTTCTTCGCGATCGACTGCCAGTATGCGACGTCGCCCCAGCGCGCATCGAGATCGATGAATTTCGCGCGGGTCTGCGCGGGCGTCAGCGCCGCGTCGCCCGCGTTACCGTCGCCCTTCAGCGGCATCGCACGCGCCGTCTTCGCGACGAGCGAGCGATAGCCGGGAATCTCGGTGTTCAGGCGCCGCGCGAGCGCGCCCATCGCCTCGCTGTCGGCCACCTTCGTCATGTCGGCCGCGAGCGCGACATAGGCCGCATCCGCCGGCGGCGTCTTGCGGTCCCATCCCGACAACGCGGCGACCGTGTTCGGCAACGCGGTCGCGATCTCCGGGTTCTGCACCGCGCGCGTGAGCAGCGTGCCGATCGGCACGACGAAAATCAGCAGCAGGAAAATCGCGAGCGGCGCGATCAGCAGCAGCGCCATCGTGCGCTTGCGGGACTCGGCGGCCTTCAGCTCGCGCTTGAGCGCGGCGGTCGACGGCGAGGAAGGCGCGATCGTCATCGTATCCAACGGTTTTCTCCGGCCGGGCACGTTCCGGCGGAATGCCGCGCGACGCGATCGACGCGTCGCGCGGCCGGTTGCATCACGACACCCGTGAGGATGCCTGACCGGTTACTTCGTTGCCCACGCGGCGAAGCGCTGTTCGAGCTCGTCGCTGTGGTCGGTCCAGAAGCCGATGTCCTCCAGTACCGCGTTCTTGCCGTTGGCCGGCGAGTTCGGCAAGTTGGCGAGCGTCTTCGCGTCGAGCGACTTGATCGCGGCGACGTTCGTCGGGCCGTACGCGATGTGCTGCGCATACGCCTGCTGCGGCTTCGGCGTCAGCGAGTAAGCGATGTACTGCTCGGCCAGCGGCTTGTTCGGCGAGCCCTTCGGAATCGCCCAGTAGTCGAGGTCGTAGATGCTGCCGTTCCACACGACCTTCAGGTTCTTGCCTTCCTTCTGCGCGGCGTCGATGCGGCCGTTGTACGCGGTCGACATCACGACGTCGCCGGCCACCAGGAACTGCGGCGGCTGCGCGCCCGCTTCCCACCACTGGATGTACGGCTTCAGCTCGTCGAGCTTCTTGAACGCGCGATCCTGGCCGGCCTTCGTGCCGAGCACCTTGTAGACGTCCTTCGTCGCGACGCCGTCGGCCATCAGCGCGAATTCGAGGTTGTACCGCGCGCCCTTGCGCATCCCGCGCTTGCCGGGGAATTTCTTCACGTTCCAGAAATCGGCCCAGCCGGTCGGCGCCGACTTCAGCTTGTCCGCGTTGTACGACAGTGCGGTCGACCACACGAAGAAGCCCACGCCGCACACCTGCGGCGCTTCCGGAATCAGGTCGGATTTCTTCGCGATCTTCGACCAGTCGAGCTTCTCGTACAGCCCTTCGTCGCAGCCGCGGTTCAGGTCGCCCGATTCGACTTCGACCACGTCCCAGTTGACGTGCTTCGCCTCGACCATCGCCTTCACCTTCGCCTGCTCGCCGTTGTACTCGACGGCCGTGACCTTGTTGCCGGTCGCCTTCTCGAACGGCTGGTTGAACGCGACCTTCTGCGCGTCGCCGTTCGCGCCGCCGAAGTTGACGACCGTGAGCTCGGCGGCGGTGGCCGATGCACCGAACGCGACCAGTGCCAGCGCGAGCGCCGTGCGGCGGGCGGTAAAGCTTGCTCGTTTCATGATGGTTCCTCTCCTCTCGTGGTGGAAGTAGGCTTTGTTGTTGACGACGTGCTGCGGAAAACCGGGTAAACCATGCTCACGCGAACACGCGCAGGTGTTCGGGCGAGAACGCAAGCGAGACCGGTGCGCCGGGCGAGAACGCGTCGAGCGCGCCGGTGCCGAGCGGCACCTTCACGAAGCATTCGTCCTGGCCCGGCAGTGCGCAGCGCATGCGCACGTGATCGCCGAAATAGATGAGGCTGCGCGCCTCTCCGCTCACGCAATTGGCGGCGGTGCCATTCGCGCCGTTCGCGCCGTGTGTGGCAAGACTCATGCGCTCGGGGCGGATGCACGCGACGGCCGATGCGCCCTCGGCGGCTTCGCCGATATGGCGGCCGACGAGCTTCGTGCCGTCGTCGAGCCGGAATTCGCAGAATTCGCCGTCGACGCGCGCGATGGTGCCGCGCAGCCGGTTGCTGTCGCCGATGAAGTTCGCGACGAATTCGTTGCATGGCGATTCGTACAGGCGGTCGACGGTGTCGAGTTGCTGCACGATGCCCTTGTCGAACACGGCGACGCGATCGGACATCGTCAACGCCTCGCCCTGGTCGTGGGTCACGTACACGAAGGTCACGCCGAGCTTTTCGTGCAGCGCCTTCAGTTCGTACTGCATGTGTTCGCGCAGCTGCTTGTCGAGCGCGCCGAGCGGCTCGTCCATCAGCACCAGCTTCGGCTCGAACACGAGCGCGCGGGCCAGCGCGATGCGCTGCTGCTGGCCGCCCGACAGTTGCGCCGGATAGCGTTTCGCGAAGCGTTCCATCTGCACCATCTTCAGCGCATGCGCGACGCGCTCCGCGCGCTCGGCGGGCGGCAGCTTGCGCACCGTCAGCGGATACGCGACGTTCTGCTCGACCGTCAGGTGCGGAAACAGCGCGTAGTTCTGGAACACCATGCCGATGTTGCGCTTGTGCGGCGGCACGTTGTTCAGCAGCTCGCCGTCGAGGCGGATCTCGCCGCCGGTCGGGAATTCGAAGCCGGCGAGCATCATCAGGCAGGTCGTCTTGCCCGAGCCGGACGGCCCGAGCAGCGTCAGGAATTCCCCTCGGTGGATGTCGAGGTCGAGCGATTTGACGACCAGCGTCTCGCCGTCGTAGGTCTTCCGCACGCCGCGAAAGCTGACGATCACATCATCGGACTTCATCGTGGCTGTCCCCTTGCTGCGCAACAAAACGTTTATGAACGCCCCCAAACCTGTCGCTGCGCGCCAGGCCCCCCGAGGGGTCAAGAAAACTTGGGGCGGCCCGGCGTTTTCTTGTGAGACGGACCGACTATACGGCCCGCACGGTTCTATACTAGGGAACCATTTCAATATTCCTAGTAGGACCACTTTGGATACCGTGATCCTCGCCGACTGGCTGTCCGCCCGTCTGGACCGCAACTCGCCCGAACCGATGTACCGGCAACTGCTGCAATTGATGCAGCAGGCCATCCTGACCGGGGAATTGGGGCCCGGCACAAAGCTGCCGAGTTCGCGCACGCTCGCGGGCGACCTGTCGATCGCGCGCAATACGGTGCTGCACGTGTACGACCAGTTGACGGCCGAAGGCTACGTGCTGACGACGACCGGCAGCGGCACCTACGTGGCCGACACGCGGCCGGACGCCGCGGCGATCCGTGCGCCGGGCGCCGCGCCGCCGCCGCCGGCCGTCGACGAACTGCCGCCGCCCGACGCACAGGGCAGCTTGTCGATGCGCGGGCGGCAACTGGTCGAGCATGCGGGCGTGTCGCGGCGCCAGTGGGGGGCGTTCATGCCGGGCGTGCCGGACGTGGCGGAATTCCCGAGCCGCACGTGGAGCCGGCTGCAGGCGCGGCTGTGGAAGGAGGCCAATCCGGAACTGCTGACGTATGCGCCGGGCGGCGGCTACCGGCCGCTGCGGCGCGCGCTCGCCGACTACCTGCGCGTCGCGCGCTCGGTCAAATGCTCGCCGGACCAGGTGATCATCACGACCGGTATTCATCAGTCGATCGATCTCGCGGTGCGGCTGCTGTCCGACATCGGCGATCGCGCGTGGGTCGAGGAACCGTGCTACTGGGGCGTGCGCAGCGTGCTGCAGGCGGCCGGCCTCACGCTCGCGCCGGTGCCGGTCGACCAGGAAGGGCTCGACCCGCGCGCGAGCGACATGCAGCATCCGCCGCGGCTCGTGCTCGTCACGCCGTCGCATCAGTACCCGCTCGGGATGGTGATGAGCCTCGCGCGGCGCCGCATGCTGCTCGAATATGCGCGCCAGCACCGCTGCTGGATCATCGAGGACGACTACGACAGCGAATTCCGTTACGGCAGCCGCCCGCTCGCGTCGCTGCAGGGGCTCGACGAGGGTGGCCGCGTGATCTATGTCGGCAGTCTCGGCAAGATGCTGTTCCCGGGGTTGCGGATGGGCTACATGGTCGTACCCGAGCATCTGGTCGACACCTTCCGCACCGGGCTGTCGGAGCTGTATCGGGAAGGCCAGCTGATGCAGCAGGCCGTGCTCGCCGAATTCATCATGGACGGCCACCTCACTTCGCACGTCAGACGAATGCGCACGCTGTACGGCGAGCGCCGGCAACTGATGATCGACGCGATCCGCGCGCGCTTCGGCGACGCGCTGCCGGTGATGGGCGACGAGGCCGGCCTGCATCTGGTGCTCGGCCTGCCCGACGCGTGCGACGATCGCGCGGTCACGCAGAGCGCATTCGACGCGGGCGTGATCGTGCGCCCGCTCACCAGCTACTACAGCAACCTCGATACCGCGCGGCAGGGTTTGTTGCTCGGCTATGCATGCGTCGCGCACGAAAGCATCCGCCCCGCGTTCGACACGCTCGCCGATACCATCGAGCAACATCTGCCGCGGAACGTCACACGCGCCGCGTGAAGCCTGCCGCACACGGCGGCGCCCGGTTCGTCAATGCGCGCTGCCCGCTCCGCGATCGAGCGACGCCGCGCGCACGGCTTCGCCGGGCTTCGTGAACACACGCTGCCGCAGTGCGGCGATCTGCGCGTCGCGATCCTGCGGCGACAGGCCGGCCGACTCGATCTGCTCACGCTGCGCCGCGTAGTCCGAGTAACGGCTCTGCCACGATGCATCGTCCTGCTGCATCTGCGCGACGCGCGCGGCGGCTTCGGGGCCGAGCGTCTGCGTCAATTGCGCGCGCATCGCGTCGGGCGTCGCGCCGCGCTTCTGCAATTGCGCGATCTGGTCGATCGCGGCGCGCTGCCGGTCCACCTGCTGCCGCGCCGCGCGTTCGTCGGCCGGCATCTGCTGCTCGAGCGCCGCGAGCCGCTCGGCCTTCTGCGCGTCGGTCAATGAGCGATCCTGGGCAATCTTCAATCGCGCGAGGTCATAGCGCTGACGCCACTGCTCCGCGCCGAAGAACGGCTGGCTCCAGTCGCCGAGCGTGCGATACGCGATCGACGCGCGCTGGTCGAGCGCGAGCTGCAACGCGCCCAGGTCAGCCTTGTCGACCGCACCGGCATCGCTCAATTTGGCGAGCGCATCGAGATACGCGCGGTACCGGCGCCACACGTCGAGCGCCTCGGCCTGCGCGACCGAACCGTCGAGCTGCGCGGCAATCTCGCGCACGACGAACGCATCGAGCGCGGCCGCGCTCAGGTCGCTCTGTGCGGTCAGGCAATAGTCGAAGAAATCGCGCACTGCGCGCGATTTCGCGAGATGGCCGCCCGCATCGAGCGGCAGGCGCGGCGCGCTGGAACCGGCGAGCGACGTCGGCAACCCCGCACTGGCCGGTACGGCCGGCTGGGGCGCAGCGGCCGCCACGCCGCCCGTCGCGGCCGCATCCGGCACGTCAGCCGCGGCGCCCGTGCCGCGATGCGATCCCGCAGCGCTCCACATCGCGACGCCGGCAATCGCCGCCAGTCCCACGACACCGTAGATTGCAGCGCGCCGCGCCAGCGGCGCGCGCCCTTCACGTGCCGCCATCGATCACACGCCCGCGAGTTTCAACCGGTTCGCATGCGTGCGGATCACCGCGACCGGATCTTCCGCATACGCGCCGCGCACGCCGAGCAGCTGGTTGATCTCGTCGATGTGGTTCCACTTGTAGCTCGTGCTGAGCACCTTGCCGTACAGCGCGCTGCACTTCGATACGAGCCCGTCGTTCTGGCCCGAGCCTCGGTTGATCATCACCGTGCCCGTGCCAAGCAGCGCGAGTGTCGACAGGTCGAGCGCGTTCGCCGGATCGACGACCGGAATCGTGCTCGTGTCCGTCGCGCCCGTCACGCCGAGCACGGAAAGCGTCGGCTGGATCGCCGTGCCGGCCCACGAATACAGCAGATGCGTGTTGCCGCCGACGGTTTCGGTCGGCGCGCCGGTCTGGCAGCTTCCGGGCGCGCCGAGGCCCGCGCTCGGATAGTTCTGGTTGTAGGTGGCGGCCTGCGCGGTCGTCAGCGTCTTCAGTGACGCGAGCGCGTCCTGATTCGTGTTGTGGCTGCTGCTCGTCAGGAGCCCGAACACATTGACGAACGCGGCGATCACCGTCGACGACAATCCGGTCGGATCGTATGCGAGCACGCCCTGCACGAAGTCGGCGAACTCGGAGCCGCGATGCGGCGTGCCGATCGTCGTCACCGACGCGACGAGATCGGGTGCGACGGCCGCGACATAGCGCGACGTCAGCCCGCCCTGGCTGTGCCCGACGAGATTGACCTTGGTCGCGCCGGTCGCGGCGAGCACCGTCTTCACGTAAGCGAGCAGTTGTTCGCCGCGCCCGTTCGGGCCGTCGTCGCTCTGGAAGCCCGACAGGTTCGCGACGTAGACGGTCGCGCCATGCTGCTGCAAGTCTTCCTGGATGCCGTACCAGTAGTCGAGTACGCCCGCATACTTGTCGGTGCCGGTCAGCCCGTGCACGAGAATGATCGGATAGCGCGTCGTCGCATAGTCGTCGGCGGGCGCGGTTGCCGCCATCGCCGTGTGCGTCGTCGCGAGCGTCGTCAGCGCGGTCGTCGCCGCGAACGGCGCGACGCTCATCGCGCATGCCACTGCCCCTGCCATTACCCTTGAACGCATCGATCTGGCCATGCATGTTCTCCTGATTATTGTGCTGCCGGTGCGGATGACACCGGATCGACACGCACGCCGCATTGCGCGCACCGCGTGGGTCGAATGCGGGAGTGAAGCACGACTCGCGAACGTTTGCGCCCCGACTAGATACGGCTCTCTAATCGGTTGACGCGCGCCGCCCGTTCGGGCGGTGCGGCGTTCAGGCACGCGCATGCTGCGACGCACACGCGCGATCCGGGCTACAGCTTCGCGCTCACGCGCACCCATGCGGTACGCCCCGGCTCCATGACCGGCGCGTTCGCCGGATAGCCGAATCCGGCATTGCCGGCGAGGTTCAAATGCTCGGTGTAGGCCTTGTTCAGCACGTTATCGACGCCGACCGAGATCTGTACGGTCTTGCTGACGTTGTACTGCGTATGCAGCGACAACACGCCGAATCCGGCGCTCGGGCCGAAGTCCTTGCCGACCACGTTGCCCTCGTTCGGCGCGTAGCGATGCTGCGGCGCAACGACGCGCCACAGCCCGCCCGCCGACCATGCGCCGCGCGTGTATTCGAGCCCGATGCGCGCTTCGAGCGGCGGCATCTGCGGCAGCGGATCGCCGTTCGCCACGTTGCGCCCCCACGCATACGCGAGCGACGTCTCGACGCGCAGCGGCGCGACCGGCCGCCACGACACGCCGGCTTCGCCGCCCATGATCTGCGCGTTGACGTTGGTGGCCTGCGTGCTCGGGCCCATCATGCCGGCCGCATAGTTGAACAGGATGAAGTCCTGGACGTAGCCCGCGTACGCGGACACCCACGCATCGAACCGGTCGCTCTTGTATTGCGCGCCGACGTCGAGCTGGGTGGTCTTCTCCGGCTGCACCGCCGAGAATGCGTTGACCGAACCGGCCGGCCCGCGCGTCGCGGAAAACAGTTCCCAGTAGTCCGGATAACGCTCCGCGTGGCCGATCCCCGCGTACCACGTGACGGGCAGCGACGCGAGATCGCGCTCGTAGCGCACGAAGCCGCTCGGCAGCACCTTCGTCCGATCGTCGTCGAAAGTCGGATTCGGCTTGCTCGTCATCATCCCGCGCTTCATCGCGCGCTTGTCGCGTGCGCTCGCATAGTCGACGCGCGCGCCGCCGATCACGCGCGCGACGTCGCTCGCATACCACGTCAGCTCGCCGAACACGCCCGCGTTCCACATCGTCGCCTGCGCATCCCACGGCTGGTCGCGGTAGTTCTGCCACCCCATCGACGAACGCGAATCGAGCCGGTTCGACTGCGCATCGACACCCGTGACGAGCTTGACGTCGTCGCCGAAGCGCAACGTCGCGGCCGCACGCGCGCCGACCGTGCGGCGCCGCACGTCCGCGGCCATGCGCATCGGCATGCTGCTCGTCGGGTCGGGCTGCCGCAACGTGTAGTTGTCCATCACGTGATCGGCTTCGTTGTAGTACACGCGCGCCTCGATCCGGTCGAGCACGCCGCCCAGATGCCGCTTGTCGAACGACAGCCCGAACGTCTCGCGGCGAAAATGCGCGCCGTCCATTCCGCGGCCCGCATAGCGCGCATAGCCGTCGCCGGTGCCGGCGGTCAGCTCGACGCGCGTATGGTCGTCGGGCGTCCAGCCGAGCGCTGCATCGGCGTTCCACTTGTCCCACTGCGACGGCACGGTGTTGCCGTTGCCGTCCTGGTAGTCCTGCGAATGCGCGTGGTTCGCGGTGACGCGGCCATAGACGTCCGGCGTGCCGGCGGTCAGGTCGACGTTCTGGTCGTTGCGGCCGAACGATCCGCCGACGAGGCTGCCGTCGAAGCGCATGCCGGGTCGCTCGAAACGCGGCGTCACGCGTTCGAACAGCACGGTGCCCGCCGACGCGCCCGGACCGTACAGCACGGTCTGCGGCCCCTTCACGACGGTGACCTTGTCATAGCTTTCCGGCGCGATGTACGACGTCGGCGCATCCATCCGGTTCGGGCACGCGCCAAGCGTCGGCATCCCGTTCGCGAGGATGTTCAGCCGCGATCCGAACATCCCGCGCAGCACGGGGTCGCCGTTCGTGCCGCCGCTGCGGATCGACGTGAAGCCCGGAATCGTCTTCAGGTAATCGGCGCCGTCGCTGGCGGGCAGCGGCTGGCGCGGCGCCTTCGGATCCGTGACGACGACGAGCGGCGTCGACAGCGGCGACGCGACGACTTCGACGGGCGGCAACAGCATGGCCGCATCGCCCGTCGGCGCACCTTCAGCACGCGTGGCGTCGGCAGCGGCAGCGCTCGCGGCCAGCGCGCCGACGGCGAGCGCGGGAACGGTGAGTTTCAGCATGCGCGGCAGAGGCCGCACACCGGCTTTGCGTAGCGCCCGCGGCGCACGCAACTGGGAATTGGTCATGATCGAAAGCCCGAGTGACGCCCTCCACGCGGCCTCGACGGGCCGCACGGATAGTGGCGGTGATAAGAACGGAAGAAACGCGTCAGGCGCGCTCGGGCGGTGCGCGCGGATAGGCGCGCGGATAGTGGTCGCCGCGTGCCGCGACGGCAGGCGACGCGGCGGCGGAAACGGAAACGACGGGAATGGAGCCGACCGACACGGCGGCAGGCGCGCCGATGGCCGGGCTATGCGCGAAGAAGCCGCAGTAGCCGCATGCGTCGAGATGCAGCGCATGATCTTGCATGCCGCGCGCATCGGACGAACGATGCGCAGCATGCTCCGTACTGCAGACGATCGCCTCGGGCGTGGCCGTCTGTGCGATACGCCACTGCGACACCAGCGGCGCCGCGATCGCGATCCAGATCGCGAGCAGGCCAAGCCAGGCAGTCAGGTGACGATGTCGGTGCAGCATGTACGGCAACGAGTCAGCGGAATGTAAAAAAACAGCCGCGATGTTACAGAATGTTCAACGTGATGACCAGTGCGGACGCACGGTAAACGAACCGGGGGCGCATGGTTGTCGACACAACCATGCGCCCCCGCGTGCTGCACGTGCCGGCAGCCGGACGATCAGGGAACCATGCGCCGCAGCACGTCGTCGCGCCGGATGAAATGATGGTAGAGCGCGGCCAGCGCATGCAGGCCGATCACGAAGTAGAACGCATTGCCGATCAGCTCGTGCACCTCCTTGATCGTGGGCCGCAGCGCCTTGTCGGGGCCGAACAGCGTGAACGACACGCCGAGCCAGTCGAGCGACACCGGCTTGCCGCCCATGTTGATCGTCATGATGCCGAGCAGCGGCTGCGCGATGATGAACGCGTAAAGCGCAAAATGCGCGAGCTTCGACAGCCAGCGCAGCAGCGTCGTCTGCGGAATCGGTTCCGGCACGCGGCTGACGACGCGCCACAGCACGCGCAGCACCGACAGCACGAGGACGAACGTACCGGCCGTCAGGTGCACGTTCATCCAGAACGCCCGGCTGTCGCTGCCCTTCGGTCCGCGGATCTCGATGGCCAGGTAGGCCAGCGTGACCAGCAGGAAGATGGCCCAGTGGAAGAAGATCGCGGGCGAGCTGTAGCGCGTCTGTTTTGCGAGGATGTTTTTCATGCTTCGTCTCGTGTCGTATTCGGGAAGGGGCGCCTACTGCAAACGATCGGCGCCCGGCAAAGCTGTGGCGATTGTAGCCGCACGGGCGGCCGGTCTTGCACGGCGCGGTCAAATATCCGATGAATCGTCGGCGCGCGCCGCGCGTCGGCGCGTCCTATGGAAAATCCGCATCGCGCGCCCGGGCGGCTGTGGCACGATGAAGCTTTGGTGCGACGGCGCGCGGGCATCATGAGCAAAGCGTTCTTCGTTGCGGCCTACCGGCTGATCGCCGCATTGCTCGCGGTGTCCACCACGCTGCACAGCGTCGCCGACTACTGGCGCCTGCCAAGCTTCCATCTCGGCAACTACCTCAGCTACTTCACGCAACTGAGCAGCCTCTACGCGGCCGCGATACTGGCCGCGGGGCTGTGGCGCATCGCGCGCCCCGGCTCGGCCCGCTACGAATCGATGCGCGGCGCGGCCGTGCTGTACGTGCTGATCACCGCGATCGTTTACGAGTTGCTGCTTGCGCGGCTCGATGCGCTGCTCCACGTCACGCCGGCATTCAACAACTGGGTATTGCACCGGATCGTGCCGCTCGTGATGCTGTGCGACTGGCTGTATGTCGAACCGCGCTCGCCGATTCCGCGCCGCAGTGCGTTCGCGTGGCTCGGCTTTCCGGTCGTCTATCTCGGCTATACGCTCGTGCGCGGCGCGGTGGAGAACTGGTACCCCTACCCGTTCGTCGATCCGCGGCCGCACGGCTACCTGCCCGTCGCGATCCAGTGTTCGCTGATCGCGCTCGGCGCGGCGGCGCTCGCGTTGTGCATTTGCTGGCTCGGTAATCATGCGAGACAGTCTGGCAGCGCGACGCTTAAGGAAGGATGAAGGCGGGAAGGTGAAAGAGGCGGGAACGTGTGCGCCGGCCGGCGCACACGTGGCGATACCGACGATCAGCCGCCGTTGCGCGGCAGGAAGTTCATCGGATCGACGACCTTGCCGTTCTGGCGGACTTCGAACTCGAACGTCGAGCGACCGCTCGCGTCGATGCCCATTTCGGCGACCGGCTGGCCCTGACGCACCGCGTCGCCTTCGTTGACGAGCAGCTTGCCGTTGTGCCCGTAGGCCGTGATGAGCCCGTTGTCGTGCTTCAGGATCACGAGCGGACCGTATGCCTTGACGCCGGAGCCGGCGTACACGACGCGCCCGTTTGCCGCGGCCCGCACCGAATGGTCGGGCCCGGATGCGGCGATCACGACGCCGCGCGTCTTGCCGGCCGAGAACGGCGCCGCGACGACGCCCGTGGCCGGCCATGCGAGCGAGCCCGGCTGGGCGGCGGCCGCGGGCGGTTGCCCGTACGAGGTCGCGGCCTGCGGCGGCGCGACTCGCAGAACCTGGCCCGGCGACACGGCGTCCGTGGGCGCCATGCGGTTCCAGTTGGCGACGTCCTGCACGCGCTGCCCGTAGGCGTTCGCGATGCCCGCCAGCGTATCGCCCGGGTTCACGCGGTAATAACCGGCAATCACGCCCGGCGTCGCCGCCGACGTGGGCGCCGGCTGGCGCGTGGGCTGCCAGCTGTCGGTCCACGGCGTCATCGTGCAGCCCGCCAGCGCAATGGCCGCGGCGACGAGCGCCGCCTGCGGCAGCCAGCGCGTGAGCGCGTCGTGGATGGGAATAGTTTCTCTCAAGGGTCCTCCCGGATTTGCGTCGTTGCGCCGCCCACCGCCCCCCGGCGCGCGACGCACGATGTCCGGCCGAACGGCCGGATCAATCAGTATCCGACCGCTTTCGCGGCCGTCAGTTTCCACAGCGGAACGTGGGTGCGAAGCGCTCACCGGCCCTTTTTCGCATCGTCCCGATCGGCAAAGATACCATTTGTCGCGGTCAGGGCCCCGACAGTTGCCCGATCCGGAAACAATCTTGCGGCGTCGCGCGGGCCCCCGGCGGCCTGCGAGCCGTGTCGGGCGGGCCGCCCGGTGGCCGCTTGCGGTTTTTCGCGGAGGCGCCCCCGGCGGCTGCCGGATCGGCGGCGTCATATTGTCCGCTTCGATCGCCGCCTATACTCGGTGATGCGCAGCGCGATCCAACGACAACGAGGAGCATGACAATGAATAACGCGACGTTTCTTTCCGTGCAGCTCGACGCCGACGATTTCGCCGGTTCCAGCGGTCTGGTCGAATTGCTCAACCGGCACCTGCTGTTCGCGACCGACGTCGCCGAAGCGGCCGATGCTCTCGTCCAGCTGGCGAGCGTCACGCACCTGACCGGCGCCACGCGCCACAGCGTCGAGCTGCCGGTCCTCGCGATCGAACGGCTGCGCGACGCGCTCGACACGCTGAGCGGTTACGACGAAACGTGGCTGCAGGTGCTGGAACCGGCGGAAGCACTGTTCCGCGATATCGGGCGCGGCAGACGCCCGCTACACTGAATGCCGGCGCATTGCGCGCCGCCAATGAAAACAGCCCGTCGTTCCGTTATGCGGAACGACGGGCTGTTGTACTACAGGGGGTCGGATCGGGTCGCCAGCGCGGCCGTACCATTAACGACCCTTGTAGACCGGTGCGCCGTCAGCGATACGCTTGACTTGCCAGCCGGTCTTGGCGGCAGCCGGTACGCCCGATTCCTGGCCGGCGGCCGGTTGTGCGCCGTAGCCGGTCGTGTCGGCGGCGGCGACGTTCTGTTGCGGGTTCACACGCGCTTCAGCAGCCTGGATGCCTTCCGGGTAGTTGGTCCGGTCGCTGCCCAGCTTGTAGCCGGCCTGTTGGAGCTGGACCAGTTCGGCCTTCACCTGGGCACGGGTGACGGGCGCGTTCTGTTGGGCGAACGAGACGGCGGGGACGGCGAGGACAGCAGCAGCAGCGAACGTTGCGATCAGCGATTTCATGATTACCTCCGGGATTTTTTTGCTCCGCCGCACACACCATGTCTGCAGCGATGGAACAGAGTTTAGTCCCGGCAGCACCTAGGGAAAACCATGAAAGAACGAAAACACTGTTTCCCCGGAGCCAACAATGCTGGCATCCGGGATAGAAAAACCCTATTCAGAGAATAGATTTTCGCAACAATGCTGTCCTCGCCAGCCGGTCACGACCAGTTCGCGTGGAAGCTGCCCGGCTTGTCGGTGCGCTCGAACGTATGCGCGCCGAAGAAGTCGCGCTGCGCCTGCACAAGATTCGCCGGCAGCCGCTCGGAACGATAGCTGTCGAAGTACGCGACCGCCGATGCGAACGCCGGAACCGGCACGCCGGCCTTCACCGCGGCCACCACGACGTCGCGCAGCGCGGTCTGGTAGTTCGCGGCGATGTCCTTGAAGTACGGGTCGAGCAGCAGGTTCGCGAGCGCCGGATCCTTCGCGTATGCGTCGGTGATCTTCTGCAGGAAGCGCGCGCGGATGATGCAGCCCGCGCGGAAGATCTTCGCGATCGTCCCGAGATCGAGGTTCCAGCCGTATTCTTCCGACGCCGTGCGCAGTTGCGCGAAGCCCTGCGCGTACGAGATCACCTTGCTCAGGTACAGCGCGCGGCGCACCGCTTCGACGAACGCGGCGCGATCGCCGTCGAACGGCGCGGCGGCCGGGCCCGACAGGATCTTGCTCGCCGCGACGCGCTCGGTCTTCAGCGACGACAGCACGCGCGCGAACACCGACTCCGTGATGAGCGGCAGCGGCACGCCGAGATCCAGCGCGTTCTGGCTCGTCCATTTGCCGGTGCCCTTCTGCGCGGCGCGATCGAGGATCACGTCGACGAGGTGCTTGCCGGTCTCTTCGTCCTTCTTGCCGAAGATCTTCGACGTGATCTCGATCAGGTAGCTGTCGAGCTCGCCCTGGTTCCATTCGGTGTACACCGCGCCGAGTTCGTCGTTGGTCAGGCCCGCAACGTCCTTCAGCACCGCGTAGCTTTCGGCGATCAGCTGCATGTCGCCGTATTCGATGCCGTTGTGGACCATCTTCACGTAGTGGCCCGCTCCGTCCGGGCCCATGTACGCGACGCACGGCTCGCCGTCCGACGGCGCCTTCGCGGCGATCTGCTTGAGGATCGGCTCGACGAGATCGTACGCGTCGCGCTGGCCGCCCGGCATGATCGACGGGCCGCGCAGCGCGCCCTCTTCGCCGCCCGACACGCCGGTGCCGATGAAATGCAGGCCCGACTGCGCGAGTTCCTGGTTGCGGCGGATCGTGTCGGTAAAGTGCGTATTGCCGCCGTCGATCAGCACGTCGCCCTTTTCGAGCAGCGGCTTCAGCGATGCGATCGTCGCATCGGTGGCTTCCCCGGCCTTCACCATCATCAGGATCCGGCGCGGCGTTTCGAGCGACGCGACGAATTCCTCGAGCGTATAGGTCGGCACCAGATTGCGGCCGGGGAATTCGGCGATCAGTTCGTCGGTTTTCTCGCGACTGCGGTTGAACACCGACACCGCGTAACCGCGGCTCTCGATATTGAGTGCGAGATTGCGGCCCATCACCGCGAGCCCGATCACACCGATTGCTTGTTTGCCCATTAGTCAATTCTCCGGAAAAAACGGGGCGCGACCCGAGCCGGACCGCGCGCACAGGCGAAAGGATAGTGGAAACCCGGCGGCGCTGCCCGCTCGCGTGTCATTGCTCCGCGTGCGGCAGGCGCCGGAACGCGACGCTCAGGTTGTTCGCCGGCATCTCGACGACCTCGATGCAGTCGAGCCCGCGATCGAGCCCGAGCGCGACGACGGTCTCGAGATCGCGCACGCCCCACGACGGGTCGCGGCTGCGCAACTGGCGGTCGAAGGCTTCGTTCGACGGCGCCGTATGCCGGCCTTCGCGACGGTACGGGCCGTACAGGAACAGCACGCCGCCCGGCCGCAGCACGCGCGACGCGCCTGCGAACAGCGCTTCCGTACAGGCCCACGGCGAGATGTGGATCATGTTGATGCAGACGATCGCGTCGAGCGCCGCGACCGGCCACGGCGTGTCGCGCACGTCGAACGCCAGCGGCCCCGCGACGTTCGCGAGGCCCGCATGCGCGACCCACGCGGCGATCGAACGCCGCGCCTGCGCGTCGGGATCGCTCGGCTGCCAGTGCAGGCCCGGCAACGCCTGCGCGAAGTGAACGACGTGCTGCCCGGTGCCGCTCGCGATTTCGAGCACGCTGCCGGTCGCCGGCAGCACGCGGCGGAGCACGTCGAGGATCGGCCCGCGATTGCGTTCGGCCGCCGGCGCCGACAGCCGCGCGGACGGATCGTGAGAAGAAGCGTCGCCGGTCACGATGCACGCTCCGCCGTGTCGCTGTCGATGTTGCTTCCGAGCCCCAGCCGCGTCACGAGTGCGTCGAGCGCGGATGCACAGCGCGCCTCGACCTTCAGCGTCAGCATCGGGTCGGCGCGCGTATGGCCGAGATTGAGTGCGGCAATCGGCTTGTGCTGCGCCTGCGCCCACACGCAGAAGCGGTAGCCGGAATACACCATCAGCGACGAGCCGACGACGAGCAGCGCGTCGGCCGCTTCGAGCGCCTGCGACGCCAGCGCCACGCGCTCGCGCGGCACGTTTTCACCGAAGAACACCACCGCCGGCTTCAGCAGGCCGCCGCACGCGGGGCACGCCGGGATGCGGAACGTATCGAGCGCGGCCCATTCGAGATGCGCGTCGCCGTCCGCGGCCGGCTCGGCCTGCGCGCCCAGCAGTTCGGGATTGTCGGCTTCGAGCACGGTCTGGATCGTCGCCCGCGCATGATGCGCGCCGCAGTCGAGGCAGGTCACGCCGTTGATGCCGCCGTGCAGTTCGATCACGTCGTCGCTGCCCGCGCGCTGATGCAGGCCGTCGACGTTCTGCGTGACGAGACGCTCGATCCGGCCCGCGCCGCCGAGCCGCGCCAGCGCGACGTGCGACCCGTTCGGCCGCGCGCGGCCGACCACGGGCCAGCCGATCATGCTGCGCGCCCAGTAGCGGCGCCGCGCGGCATCGGAGCCGAGGAATTCGTTGAGCTGGATCGGCGGCGAGCGCATCCATTGGCCGTTGCGGTCGCGGTAGCCGGGAATGCCGGAATCGGTGCTGATGCCCGCGCCGGTCAGCACGAGCAGGCGCGGATGACGCTCGACGAACGTCTGCAGCGCATCGAGCGCAGCCGGATCGACGTCGGCGAGGGAGGGGTCGGGCAAGGCTTTGTCGTTCATGTTGGCAACGTGATCGGGCGCGCCGGCAGGCCGTGCGCCCGCACGGGCGGCCACGCGCGCCAGCACATGATACAGAACGCCGTGCAATCGGGCGGGCTGCCGCGGCACGCAACAGGACGCAAAAAGACGCCCATCGCCGCTCGGCGACGGGCGCTCCAACAATTGATCCATCGGGGTAGTGGATCAACTGACAGCACAATGTTGCGACGCCCGTCGTACCGCGATCGACGGACGCTCCCCCGGACTTCGCGTGTTCCGCACTGCCGCGCACATCGGCGCGTCATCGGCTTTCCAGACCCGATCCTGTTCGTCGCGCTCGTCACGCCGCCGTCATGCGCGGCGTGCAAGCGCATTCGCCGCGCGACGGTGTGCGTTGCGCCATGGCATGACGATTCGGGATCCGGGCCGCGGCCATCCGCCCGCGTTCGCGGTTCATCCCGGACGGCCGACCGGCGTTGGTCGGACGCGTGCGTCACGCTTGCACGCCGTCGTTCAGAACGAACCCGATTGTTCGGATGGAACGGAAAGCCGCTCGCTCACGTCGCCGCGATCAACGGCGAAGCGAATACCCTGGCAGGTCGGCGATTCATGCTTGCAACACGGCATGTTGCGTTTCGGTCTTTTTTCATTCTCTTGTCCCCGTCTTCGATACATCCGACCCACTGAAGCGATTGCCGGGCTGACTGCACCTGCGATCGCGCTCACGGCCCATACAACCATGCAAGGAGCGCACCATGCTTCATGCCGCAAGGCCGCGCGGGCATATCCGGGGCCGCGGGCAGGCATCGCGCCCCGTCAGAAAGCGCGAATGTTTCGAAACTGAAACGCACCGCCGGCGTCGCCGGTATCGTCCGGTCGCCGCCTTGCCGCGCGGGCAGGCGCCTTGCAATCCCCCCACGATTGGCGTCGCACGCGCACGGACTTGCCCTTTCCCGCGGCGCGCCACCGCCCGACCGGTACCCGCACTCGCCGCATGTCCGACACGAGGCACGGGCTGGATATCGACTACCGCACGCTGTTCCACGGCACCGATCGCGACAACCGCGCGTCGCAATGCGCGGCGTTCCGCCCTGGGGCGCGCGTTGCGGCGCGGGTAGCGCGGGTTTGCGCCGTCCCGCTCGCGCATCGCGCAAACACGCTAGCATTCGGACACGGAGCGCCGCACGCTTGCGCTGCCTCGCCGCCAAGGATCCACCATGACCCCACCCGCTTCCGCCCATCCCGACGTCGCGCATCGCGTCTTCTCGGCCGGGCGGCTGTCGATCGGCCTCACGCTTCCGCTGCTTCGCGGCGGCCACGTCGTCGCGGACTTCAACGAGCAGTTCGAACTCGCCGCGCTGGCCGATTCGCTCGGCTTTCGCGCGCTGTGGATTCGCGACGTGCCGCTGAACAGCGCCGATTATCCGGACCCGGTCGGCCACCTCGACCCGTGGGTACTGCTCGGCGCACTCGCGTCGCGCACCCGCCGGATCGCGCTCGCCAGCGGCGCGATCGTGCTGCCGCTGCGTCATCCGCTGCACATCGCGAAAGGCGCGCTGTCGGTCGCGACGCTGTCGGGCGGGCGCTTCATCCTCGGGCTCGGCTCCGGCGACCGGCCGCCCGAATATGCGGCGTTCGGCGTCGACGCGGAAACGCGGCGCGACCGCTATCGCGCGCACTGGGACGTCGTCGCGGCCGCGCTCGGCGTGCCGTCGCGCGTGCTGCCCGACCAGACGCCACCCGATGCGCCCGCATTCACGCTGCTGCCGCGCGACGGCGACGCGGTGCCGATGCTGGCGGTCGGCTCGGGCGGACAGAGCGTCGACTGGATCGCCCGTCATTCGATCGGCTGGATGACGTATCACCGCGATCCGGATACGCAGCGCGCCCGCTATTCGATGTGGCGCGCG
Organism: Burkholderia sp. A2; assembly: GCF_001729305.1. Taxonomy (NCBI): domain Bacteria; kingdom Pseudomonadati; phylum Pseudomonadota; class Betaproteobacteria; order Burkholderiales; family Burkholderiaceae; genus Burkholderia; species Burkholderia sp. A2. Next base: position 297,865 of record NZ_LZXX01000090.1, read on the forward strand.
GCGGTCGACCGGCTCGCATCGCCGGCATTTCGCGCGTTCGGCGTAGCGATGCGGCTCGATCTCGCCGCGCATCCGGATACGCCCGCCACCGCGCTGCCGCTCGGTTATGCAACCGGGCGCCGCGCGTTGGTCGACATTCTGCAGGACATGCAGGCGGCCGGGACGCACCATGTCGCGCTGAACCCGGGATCGGACCGGCCGGTGCGCGACGTCATCGAGGAAATCGCCGAACATGTGTTGCCGGTCTTTCACGACGAGCAAGCGTGATTCGTCAGGAATCCCGATCCATACGATGCGATTCAAGCACCGATCGGGGCCGGACGAACACTCACGCAGCGGCGCATCGCTGACCGGAACCGGCAAACGCGTGTTACAGACGCCTTACGACCGGACAAACAGGACGTTCCCGCGATGTCGGACGGCCGACGGCCTGTATCCGGCGCCTTCATGCCCGATTCAAATCGTCGGCGACGGAACTATTCGGTTTCGATCGCGATCATGTTAACTTCCGTCCATCGTTCAGCCTGGCGGGCCGCGTGACGAGACGCACCCGCATGCCCACTCCATGCGACATATCCTCCTCGGCTGGCTGCTCGCCGCCGTCGTCTCGGCCGCCCACGCGGCCGCTCCCGCACCGGCCGCCGCGTCGGCCGCCTCCGGCGCCGCGCCCGCGCTGACGCCACAAGAGGCGCGGCAGGCACTGAATGTGCTCGAAAACCCGCGCGAGCGTGCACAGGTCGAAACGACGCTGCGCGCGATCGCGGCCGTCGGCGCGTTGAGCGCGCCCGCCGTGCCGGCAAGCGCAGCGCCCGCGGCCAGCGGCGCATCGGCTGCCGCGGCGCCGGCCGCGCTCACGTCGAACGGGCTCGCATCGATGCTCGTCCGCCAGGGATCGCGCTGGGCCGCGCAGATCGGCCACGCGCTGCAGGAATCGCTGCGCTCGCTGCTCGATATCGGTTCGGTGGGAAGCTGGTGGCACGACACGCTCGTGCGCGCCGACGAGCGTGCGAATCTGACTCGCACGCTCGGCATCCTCCTCGCGGTGCTGCTGCCTGCGCTCGTCGTCGAATGGCTCGCGAAGCGGCTGCTGCGACGCGCACTGGCCGCGGTGGCCGCGCGCCGCGCCGTGCCCGAGTCCGCCGCATCCGACGGCGACCACGCGCCGCCGCCCGATCCTTCCCCTCCGCCCGACGCCGCAGCCGCGGACACGGCAGACACGGCCCCGTCGCCCTCGCAAAGCCAAGGCCACGCACGCCGGCACACCACGCTGCTGCACCGGATGCCGCGCGCACTCGTCAGTCTCGCGCTGCGCGCGGTGCCGCTGCTCGTGTTCGTCGGCGTCGCGAGCCTGACGATGTCGTTGCTCGTCGAAGCCGACACGCCGATCGAGTCCGCGCTCGAAGCGTTGATCGACACCTACGTGATCTGCCGGCTCGTCACGATCGTCAGCCGGCTGTTCTTCCAGCCCGACGCGCGGCAGCTGCGGCTGCTGCATATCAGCGACGCATGGGCCGCGTTCGCGCAACGCTCGATCGCGCGGATCGTGATCGTGGTCGGCGCATGCACGGCGGCCGTCGAGATCGCCGCGAACTTCGGCCTGACCGAAGCCGGCCATGTCGCGCTGCTGAAGGCCGTCGCGCTCGTCGGGCACGTGATGATCTCGGTGTTGATCCTGCAGTGCCGCCGGCCGGTCGCGGCACGCATCCGTGCCGCCGGCGCGGATCGTCCGACCTTCACCGTCGTCGGCAACGCGCTCGCGGACGCGTGGGCGCCCGTGTCGGTCTTCATCGTGATGGCGCTGTGGTTCGTGTGGGCGCTCGACGTCCACAACGGCTACCGCGTGCTGATCGCGCTCGGCGGCCGCTCGATCGCCGTGATGATCGCGATGCGGATGGTGTCGATCGTCGTGTTCGGCGCGCTCGCGCGGCTGTTCCAGCGCCGCGAGGACGACCGCACGCTCGTTCATCTGCACGCGTACCGCTACTACCCGCTGCTGCGCCAGATCGTGTCTGGCGCGATCGGCGTCGTGACGGTCGTGCTGCTGCTGCAGATCTGGGGCGTGCCGATCTTCCGCGCATTCGGGACGGGCACGATCGGCCATCGGCTCGCGTCCGCGCTGGTGACGATCGCGATCGCGGCGATCGTCGCGCTCGTCGTGTGGGAAGCAGCCAACATCGCGATCGAGCGCCGGCTGCAACGCTGGACGCGCGAAGGCAACCTGGTGCGCGCCGCGCGGCTGCGCACGCTGCTGCCGATGCTGCGCTCGCTGCTGTTCGTGATGATCGCGCTCGTCGTCGTGCTGACGGGCCTCAGCGAACTCGGCGTGAACGTCGGCCCGCTGCTGGCCGGCGCCAGCATCTTCGGCGTCGCGCTCGGTTTCGGCTCGCAGAAGCTCGTGCAGGACTTCATCACCGGGATCTTCCTGCTGATGGAAAACGCGATGCAGGTCGGCGACTGGGTCACGCTCGCCGGCGTGTCGGGGACGGTCGAATACCTGTCGATCCGCACCGTTCGGCTGCGAGCGGGCGACGGGTCGCTGTACACGATCCCGTTCAGCTCGGTGACGACCGTCAACAACACGAATCGCGGGCTCGGCAATGCGGCCGTCAAGGTCAGCATCGCGTATGGCGAGGACATCGAGCGCGCGATCGCGACGCTGAAGGAAATCGGCGCCGCGTTGCGCGACGATCCGAAGTACCACGACGGCATCCTGTCGGACTTCAGCTACTGGGGCATCGACCAGGTCGACGGCGCGGCGCTCGCACTGGCCGGACAGATCCAGTGCACGGATTCGGCGCGCTGGAGCGTGCAGCGGGAATTCAACCGGCGGATCGCGGAGACGTTCCGCGAACGCGGGATCCGGATCGCCAATCCGCAGCGCAGCGTCGTCGCCTATGCGGACGGATCGCGGCCGGTCGACAACGATGAAGACGGCCCGCGCCCCGACCCGCGGAATACCGCCGAGATGGCAGCCCGGCCGCCGTCGCCCGACGCAGCGGAGCGCAAGCCGGGTTGATCGCGATCGCCCGGGGCCGGTGACCGGCGGCGCTCAACGCGCGGCGGGCTTCTTCACGCGCGCCGTGCTTTTCGCGGCGGGCGGTGCGGCCCCCGGCTTCGCCGCACGTCGTTTCGTCGCGGCACCCTGCCCGCGCTTCGCAGCGGTTTCCGGACCGGCGGCACCCGCATCGCGCTGCGCATGCCATTGTTCGAGCAGCACGCGCGTCTGGTCCGCAATCGTATCGGTCACCAGCGCCGCGCGTTCGCCCTCGAACGCGTCCCATTCGAGCAACTGCAGCGCCGAGCGCTGCGCGATGTGGAACACCGTGATCTGCCCGAACAGGCTCAGCGCGCGCAACCGCGTGACGGGGTCGTCGGCCGGCCGCCCGGAAATGCGGCCGATCAACTCGGCGCTCACGTCGTTCAGCGGCTTGCGCATGCGCTTCATCAGGATTTCGCTCGCGCTCGCCGGCTCCTGGCCGCCCTGCTCGCGCGCGAAGAACATCCGCTGGTTCATCGTCTTCGGCGCGGTGAACATCCGGTCCGACAGCGCCCGCAGCAGCCCGATGAACGCATCGATCAGCGCATCCACGCTCGCATGGGCGTCGAGCATCGCCCGCGCATGGCCGACCGCCGGCGCGAACACCTGCCAGCCGTGCTCGGCGATCGTCTCGACGCATGCGCGGTACACGCCTTCCTTGTTCTCGAAGTAGTACTGGAGCGCCGGCGCGTTCACGCCCGCCATCGCGGCGATCTCGCGCGTCGACGCGCCCGCGAACCCGCGTTCGCCGAACAGTTCGATCGCCGCCTCGATGATCCGCTGGCGCGTTTCGTCGCCGCGCGCGTAGCCGCCCGCCGACGTGCGGCGCAGCTTCTTCGCTTCGTTCATGGCTTCCTCGTCATTCGCTCGGTCGACATTCTACTTGACACAATTTTATCAACTGGAATAATTCTTCCACTTGGAATAAATTGGATCCCGCATGTCGACGCCACAAGACCCGCCACAGAAAGCAGATCGTCAGGAAAACGGAACGATGCCGCGCAACGGCGGAACGAGGCGGCGCATCCTGCTCGCGGTCGCCGTGCTCGCGGCCGTCGGCGGCGCGGTGTGGCTCGGCCGCTGGTGGACGGTCGGCCGCTTCATCGAAAGCACCAACGATGCGTATCTGCAGGCGGACAGCATGACCGCCGCGCCGAAGGTCGCCGGCTACGTGACCGACGTCTACGTGCGCGACAACCAGCCCGTCAAGGCCGGCGATCCGCTCGTTCGGCTCGATGTCCGCCAGTACCAGGTGGCGCTCGCGCAAGCGCAGGCGACCGTCGACGCCCGTCGCGCCGATATCGCGCGCGCCGAAGCCGACATCAGCCAGCAGCGCGCGAATCTCGAACAAGCCGACGCGCAGGCGAAGGTATCGCGCATCAACGCACAGCACGCGAGCGACGAGTACGCGCGCTATGCGCCGCTCGCGGCGACCGGCGCCGAAACGCACGAACGCGTGGCCGACCTGAAGAGCACGCGCGACCAGGCGGCGGCGACGCTCGCCGCGAACAACGCGTCGATCGCCGCCGCCCGCACGCAGATCGCGTCGTTCACCGCGCAACTCCAGCAGGCGCGCGCGCAGCTCGAGGCCGCGCAGGCCAGCGCCGCGCAGGCGCAACTCGACCTCGACAACACGATCGTGCGCAGCACGCTCGCGGGCCGGGTCGGCGATCGCACGGTGCGCGTCGGGCAATACGTGCAGCCCGGCACGCGCCTGCTGACCGTCGTGCCGGTCGATTCGATCTATCTCGTCGCGAATTTCAAGGAAACGCAGATCGGCAACATGCGCATCGGCCAACCCGTCGAGTTGCATGTCGACGCGCTGCCGGACGGCCCGCTGTCCGGCGTCGTCGACAGCTTCGCGCCCGGCACCGGCGCGCAGTTCGCGCTGCTGCCGCCCGAGAACGCGACCGGCAACTTCACGAAGATCGTCCAGCGCGTGCCGGTGCGCATCCGCCTGGCCGCGAACGCCCGCGCGCAACGCATGCTGTTGCCCGGGCTGTCGGTGACGGTCGACGTCGATACGCGCTCGGCGCGCAACGAGCAGCATCATGGCTGATACGCCCGCCACGATCCCCATGCCGCCGCACGAAGGCCGCGCGAGCGTGACCGACTGGATCGCGGTCGCGGCCGGCGCGCTCGGCGCACTGATGGCGACGCTCGACATCTCGATCACGAATTCCGCGCTGCCGCAGATCCAGGGCGAAATCGGCGCGACCGGCACCGAAGGCACGTGGATCTCGACCGGCTACCTGATGTCGGAAATCGTGATGATCCCGCTTGCGGCCTGGCTCACACGCGTGTTCGGGCTACGCAATTTCCTGCTGACGAACTCCGCGCTGTTCATCGCGTTCTCGATGATGTGCGGCTGGTCGCATTCGCTGCCGATGATGATCGCCGGCCGGATCGGCCAGGGCTTCACCGGCGGCGCGCTGATCCCGACCGCGCAGACGATCATCCGCACGCGCCTGCCGCTGTCGCAGTTGCCGGTCGGGATGACGCTGTTCGGCCTGATCGTGCTGCTCGGGCCGCTGTTCGGCCCGGTGCTCGGCGGCTGGCTCGCGGAAAACGTGAACTGGAGCTGGTGCTTCTTCCTGAACCTGCCCGTGTGCCTGCTGCTGATGGCGCTGCTCGTGTTCGGCCTGCCGTCGGACCGCCCGCAATGGAGTGCGTTCTTCAACGCGGACTGGCTCGGCATCATCGGCCTCGCGATCGGCCTGAGCTCGCTGACCGTCGTGCTCGAGGAGGGCCAGCGCGAACGCTGGTTCGAATCGCAGATGATCGTCACGCTGAGCGTCGTGTCGTTCGTCGGGATGGTCCTGATCGCGCTGTCGCAGCGCTTCGCCAAGCGGCCGATCATGCGGCTGTCGCTGATGCGCAACCCGCGCTACGCGAGCGTGATCGTGATCGTGTCCGCGGTCGGCGCCGGGCTGTACGGCGTGTCCTACCTGCTGCCGCAGTTCCTCGCGATCGTCGCCGGCTACAACGCGGAACAGGCCGGCGCGATCATGCTGCTGTCGGGGCTCCCGGCCTTTCTCGTGATGCCGATCCTGCCGCGCCTGCTCGGCAAGGTCGATTTCCGCATCCTCGTGATCACGGGGCTGCTGCTGTTCTGCCTGAGTTGCATGCTCGACATCAGCCTGACCGCGCAGAGCGTGGGTCACGATTTCGTGTGGTCGCAACTGATTCGCGGCCTCGCGCAGATGCTCGCGATGATGCCGCTCAACCAGGCGTCGATGGCGGCCGTCGCGCGCGAAGACTCGGGCGATGCGGCCGGGCTCTACAACATGGCGCGCAATCTCGGCGGCTCGATCGGGCTTGCGATCATCGGCACCGTGATCGACCGGCGCACGACCTTCCATACGGCCGCGCTGCGCGAATCGGTGACCGCGAACTCGCTGATCGGCCAGGATCGACTGTCGGCCTATGCGGCCAACTGGTTCGCGCACACCGGCGATCTCGCGTATTCGAACATGCGCGCGCTCGGCCAGCTCGCGCGGCAGATCCAGATCCAGGCCGTCGTCATGACCTACTCCGAAACCTTCTATCTGCTCGGCCTCGCGCTGCTCGCCTGCGTGCCGCTCGCGCTGCTGCTGAGAACGCCGCCGCGCGGCCCGCAACCGATGTCGTCCGGCCATTGACCCGTCATACGCGATGAAATCCTTCCCCCTGCCCCGCCGCCCCGCGCTCACGCTGTGCGCGGCCGCGTGCCTGCTCGCCGGCTGCACGGTCGGCCCCGACTATCGCGGCGCGCCCGCCGCGCCGGATGCGCCGACCTTCGTGCGTGCGCCGGCCACCGGCGTCGACACCGCCGCGCCGGCGCCGAGCGCCTGGTGGCACGCGTTGAACGATCGCCAGCTCGACGCGCTGATCGTTGCCGCGCTTGCATACAACCCCGATCTGCACGCCGCGCAGGCGCGCTTGCGCGCGGCACGCGCGCAGCTCGCGCAACAGCGCGCCGCGCAGATGCCGAAATCGTCGGCCACCGCCGCGGCCATCCGCATGCGCGAACCGGACGTCGGCGCGCTCGGCTCGCTGCTGCCGTCGAACGGCTCGGGCCAGTCGGGCGGCACGTCGCCGTCGCTCGGCGGCTCGGGCCCGCTGCAACTCTATTCCGCGGGCTTCGACGCGACGTGGGAAATCGACCTGTTCGGCGGCACGCGCCGCGCGGTCGAAGCCGCTTCCGCGCAGGCCGAAGCGGTCGACGCCGATCTCGCCGATACGCAGGTGTCGATCGCGGCCGAAGTCGCGAATGCGTATGTCGACCTGCGCGACCAGCAGCAACGGCTCGCGTTGTCGCGACGCACCGCGCAATTGCAGCAGCAGATGCTCGAACTCACGCAGCAGCGCCGCGCGCGCGGCGTCGCGGCCGATGCGGACATCGAGCGGCTGACGACCCAGGTCGAAAACACGCGCGCGTCGTTGATCCCGCTCGATGCCCAGGTGACCGAATCGCTCGACTGGCTCGCGATCCTGACGGGCCGCGCGCCGGGCGCGCTCGACGCCGCGCTGTCGACCCCGGACGCGGCATTGCCGACGCTGCCCGGCAGCGTCGCGATCGGCGATCCGGCCACGCTGCTGAAACAGCGCCCCGACATCCGCGCGGCCGAACGCCGGCTTGCGTCGAGCAATGCGCAGATCGGCGAGCATGTCGCCGATTATTTCCCGAAGGTGACGTTGCTCGGCGATCTCGGCTTCAGCGCGACCGACCCCGGCCACCTGTTCCGCAAGCAGAATTTCACCTGGGTAGGCGCGCCATACCTGCAATGGAACATTCTCGATTTCGGACGCACGCGCGGCGCGGTGCGCGCAGCCGAAGCGTCGCGCGACGAAGCGGAAGCGAATTATCAGAAGGCCGTGCTCGGCGCGTTGCAGGACGCCAATACCGCACTGCAGCGTTACGGGCATCAGCGCGAGCATGTCGTCGCATTGACGAAGGTGCAGACGTCGGCCGTGCATTCGCGCACGCTGATGGACCAGCGCTATCGTGCGGGCGTCGCGTCGATGATCGACCTGCTCGATACGCAACGCGAAGCGCTGTCCGCGCAGCAGAACGTGATCGCCGGGCAAGCCGAACTGATCAAGGACTATGTGTCGGTGCAGAAGAGCCTCGGGCTCGGATGGCAGGCAAGCGCCGGTTGACGGCGCGGCCGCAAATCATGCACGACCGATGCATCATGCTCGCCGAAACAATCCGGCAACAACTCATTGCGCGCGCAACAATACGCTTCGTTTCCTGCGCAACGAACGGGCTCGCGCCGCATCGCCCCGCGGCTATCGAAAACATATCGAATATCAATTAGCCAATCGTCTGACGATCTCTTCTAATTCAGTCGGCTTCCCCACCACCGATCGGATTCAAGGAGTTCCATCGTCATGTCCTCATCTTCCCATCGCGTGCTGCGGCACGCAGTCGCCGCGATCTGCGTCGCGCTCTCCGCCTCTCCGTACGCCGCCGAACTCACGCGCGACACCGGCGCGCCGGTCGGCGACAACCAGAATTCGCAGACGGCCGGCCCCGCCGGCCCGGTGCTGCTGCAGGACTCCGCGCTCATCGAGAAACTGCAGCGCTTCGATCGCGAACGCATTCCGGAACGCGTCGTGCATGCGCGCGGCACCGGCGCCTTCGGCGAGTTCGTGCCGAGCGCCGACATCTCCGACCTGACGAAAGCGAAAGTCTTCACGCCGGGCACCCGCACGCCGGTGTTCGTGCGCTTCTCCACCGTGATGGGCTATCGCGGCTCGCCGGAGCAGGCACGCGACCCGCGCGGCTTCGCGGTGAAGTTCTATACGCAGCAGGGCAACTGGGACATGGTCGGCATCAATTGGCCGGTGTTCTTCATTCGCGACGGCATCAAGTTTCCCGACTTCGTGCACGCGAACAAACCGAGCGCCGTGACCGGCGTGCAGGACCCGAACCTCGCGTTCGACTTCTTCGCGCACACGCCCGAGGCGACCCACATGCTGACGCGGCTGTACACGGACGAAGGCATGCCCGATTCGTATCGCCACATGGACGGCTTCGCGGTGCATGCGTTCAAGTTCGTCAATGCGCAAGGCGACGTGCACTACGTGAAGTTTCACTGGAAGAGCCAGCAAGGCGTGCACGGCCTGCGCCCGCAAGAAATCGCCGCATCGATCGGCCGCGACTGGAACCTGATGACGAACGACCTGTACGGCGCGCTGAAACAGGGCGATTTCCCGAAGTGGGACCTGTACGTGCAGGTGCTCACGCCGAAGGACCTGAACCGTTTCGACTTCGACGCGCTCGACGACACGAAGGTGTGGACCGGCGTACCTGAACGCAAGATCGGCACGATGACGCTCAACCGCGTGCCCGACAACTACTTCCAGTCGACCGAGGAATCGGCGTTCGCGCCGTCGCGGCTCGTGCCGGGGATCGAGCCGTCCGAAGACCGGATGCTGCAGGATCGCCTGTTCGCATACGCCGACACGCAGCTGTACCGGCTCGGCGCGAACTACATGGATCTGCCGATCAACCGCCCGGTCGTGCCGGTCGTCAACAACAACCAGGACGGCGCGATGAATGCCGGCAGCCGCAAGGGCGAGGTGAATTACGAGCCGTCGACGCTGAACGAACTCGCGCAGGATCCTCAGTACAAGTCGGTCCGCATGGCGCTCAGCGGCACGACGCAGCAGGAGGCGATCCGCAAGAAGCTGCCGTTCCGTCAGGCGGGCGAGTACTACCGCAGCCTGTCGCCGCAGGACAAGGACGACCTCGTCACCGCGCTGTCCGGCGACCTCGGCCAGGTGAAGAACGCGCAGAACCAGTACGCGATGCTGTCGTACTTCTACAAGGCCGACGCGGACTACGGCACGCGCCTCGCCCAGGCCGTTCACGCGAACGTCCAGCAAGTGCAGTCGCTCGCGGCGAAGCTGAACGACAACTGATCTCGCGACACCGGTCGCCGCCGACGTGTGCGCTCCCGCCGCGCACGTCGGCCCGATCCTTTCATCTGGACTTCACCCATGCGATCCGAACGCTTCACCCACGCGATTCGCGCGGCCGCGGCGGCGCTCGCGCTGACCGCACTCGCCGGCTGCGCGCACCTGCCCGACCGGCCGGCGTACGGCAAGGCCGACCCTGCCGCGCTGCGCCGCTATGACGACGACTGGTTCGACGCCGCGCGCGTCGGCCGCGTCGATATCCTTCGCGCGTTGCACGACGCCGGCTATCCGGTCGACGCGACCGACAGCCACGGCTATACGGCCGTGATCCTCGCGTCGTACGACGGCCAGCCCGCGGCGCTCGAGTACCTGTTGTCGGCCGGCGCCGATGCGTGCGTCGGCGATCGTCACGGCAACACCGCGCTGATGGGCGCGCTGTTCAGGAACGAGCCCGACATCGCGCGGCGCCTGATCGACACGCGCTGCCCGATCGACCAGACGAACGGCGCCGGCGAAACCGCGCTGGGGTTCGCGACGCTGTTCAACCGCTTCGAGCTGATTCCGCTGCTCGTCGCGCATGGCGCGAATCCGAACCATGTCGACCGGCGCGGCCAGTCGCTGCTTCAGCTCGCGCTGACGCACGACAATACGTATGCCGCGGACGCACTGCGGGATGCCGGCGCAAAACAGTAGCGCGGCTACGCGTCAAATGGCGCGCCCCATTCGCTGACCCGATCCGCATCGCCATCGCGCGATGCCGGCGCCGCGTCGCACCCGTCGTGCGCCAAGCGGCCCCGCCATGGCCAGCCAGCGCAGACGCGCCGCCTCGTCGGGCAGTTCGCCCAGCGACCCTGCCGGCTCGATCTTCAAACACCGGCGCGGGCCCACGCGCGCATCGAGCCGAAACACCGCGCGTGACACCGCGCCGCGCCCCTTGCTGCGGCTCCCCCTCCTTTCGCCGCCTCCATCGAATCTCCATCTTTCCGCATGAAAGCCGCCAACTAATCCAAGCAAACTCCGCTCCGTCAAAGCAGGCCGTGGGCTGCCTGCGCTTCCTGGAGTTGCTATGAACAATCAGAAACGATGCTGCCACGGCGCCGTATGCGCGCTGATGGCGGCCATGCTGGCAGGTTGCGGGCCGTCCGAGCAGCAGGCCGCCGCACCGGCCACCCCGGTCGCGGCCATGACCGTGGCCGCCACGCGCGTCGACGTGGCCGAAGACCTGCCGGGCCGCGTCGCGGCCGTGCGGGTGGCCGAGATCCGGCCGCAGGTGAGCGGCATCGTGCAGCGCCGGCTGTTCGAACAAGGCACCGAAGTGCGCGCTGGCCAGCCGCTGTTCCAGATCAATCCGGCGCCGTTCAAGGCCGAGATGGACACGGCCGCCGCGTCGCTGCAGCGGGCGCAGGCCGCACTCGAACGCGCGAAGGTGCAGACCGCACGCTTCAAGCCGCTCGTCGAGGCCGATGCGATCAGCCGCCAGGTATACGACGACGCCGTGTCGCAGCGCGACCAGGCCGCGGCCGACGTCGCACAGGCTCGCGCGACGCTCGCGCGCCGCCAGCTGGACCTGAAGTTCGCGACCGTGGAAGCGCCGATCGCCGGCCGCATCGACCAGGCGCTCGTGACGGAAGGCGCGCTGGTATCGAGCAGCGACAGCCAGCCGATGGCGCGCATCCAGCAGATCGACCAGGTGTACGTGGACGTGCGCCAGCCGGCCGCGTCGCTCGAAGCGCTGCGCGGCGCGCTCGCGTCGCAGCCGCAAGCGTCGGACAGCAACAGCCTGCCGGTCGACGTGCTGCGCGACGACGACACGCGCTACGACGTGAAGGGCCGCATGCTGTTCTCGGGCGTCAACGTCGATCCGGGCACCGGCGACGTGTTGCTGCGCGTGCTGGTCGACAACCCGAAGCGCCAGTTGCTGCCGGGCATGTACGTGCGGGCCCGGATTCCGCGCGCGCACTACGCGAACGCGGTGATGGTGCCGCAACAGGCGATCGTGCGCGCCGGCGGCAAGCCGCAGGTGTGGGTGCTCGACGCAAAGGGCACCGTGCACCTGAAGGCCGTCGAAGTCGGCGAGCTCGCGAATCGCAGCTACCGCATCAAGTCGGGCCTGCAGGCCGGCCAGAAGATCGTCGTCGAAGGCATGGAACGCCTGACCGACGGCGCGCCGGCCGCCGCGACCGACTGGAAGTCGCCTGACGCGCCCGCCACCGCGTCCGCGCACTGAGTCACGAGGAGCCTCCAGCCATGGCTGAATTCTTTATCCGACGCCCGGTGTTTGCGTGGGCGATCGCGCTCTTCATCATCCTGACGGGGCTGATCGCGATCCCGCAACTGCCGGTCGCGCGCTATCCGTCGGTCGCGCCGCCGTCCGTCACGATCACCGCAACCTATCCCGGCGCCACGCCCCAGACGATGAACGACGGCGTGCTGAGCCTCATCGAGCGCGAACTGTCCGGCGTCAAGAACCTGCTGTACTTCGAATCGTCGGCCGACACGTCCGGCGGCGCGCAGATCACCGTCACGTTCAAGCCCGGCACCCATCCGGAGATGGCGCAGGTCGACGTGCAGAACAAGATCAAGTCGATCGAGCCGCGCCTGCCTGCCGCGGTGCGCCAGAACGGGCTGATCGTCGAATCCGCGTCGTCCGGCTTCCTGATGCTGATCGGCCTGCGCTCCGACAACGGCCGCTTCGACGAAGGCGCGCTCGCCGACTACATGGCGCGCAGCGTGTCCGAAGAGTTGCGGCGCATCGACGGCGTCGGGCGTGTGCTGCAATTCGGCTCCGAGCGCGCGATGCGCATCTGGGTCGATCCGCAGAAGCTGATCAATTTCGGCCTGTCGATGAACGACCTGACGACCGCGATCGGCCAGCAGAACGTGCAGATCGCGCCGGGCAGCCTCGGCGCGCTGCCCGCGCTGCCAGGCCAGCGCGTGACCGTTCCGCTGACCGCGCAGGGTCAGCTCACGACGCCGGAGGAATTCGCGAAGGTCGTGCTGCGCGCGAACGCGGACGGCTCGAGGGTCGTGCTCGGTGATGTCGCGCGCGTCGAACTCGGCTCGCAGAACTACATGTTCGTGAGCCGCGAGAACAGCAAGCCGGCCACCCTCGCTGGCGTGCAGCTCGCACCGGGCGCCAATGCGGTGAAGACCGCGGACGCGATCCGCACGCGCATGGCCGAACTGAGCAAGTCGATGCCGTCGGGCATGAGCTATTCGATCCCGCTCGACACGTCGCCGTTCGTGAAGATCTCGATCGAGAAGGTGCTGGCCACGCTGTTCGAGGCGATGGTGCTCGTGTTCCTCGTGATGTACCTGTTCCTGCAGAACGTGCGCTATACGCTGATCCCGGCCATCGTCGCGCCGGTCGCGATGCTCGGCACCTTCGCGGTGATGCTGCTGACCGGCTTCTCGATCAACGTGCTGACGATGTTCGGCATGGTGCTCGCGATCGGCATCATCGTCGACGATGCGATCGTCGTCGTCGAGAACGTCGAGCGTCTGATGGCCGAGGAAGGATTGTCGCCGAAGGACGCGACGTCGAAGGCGATGAAGGAAATCACCGGCGCGATCATCGGCATCACGCTGGTGCTGACCGCGGTGTTCCTGCCGATGGCGATGGCGAGCGGCTCGGTCGGCGTGATCTACAAGCAGTTCACGCTGTCGATGGCCGTGTCGATCCTGTTCTCCGCGCTGCTGGCGCTGACGCTCACGCCGGCCCTGTGCGCGACGATGCTCAAGCCGCTCGCACCGGGCCATCACGAGAAGCGCGGCTTCTTCGGCTGGTTCAACCGCCGCTTCGACCGCCTGACGACCTGGTACGAGACGCGCGTCGGCCGCCTGGTCGGCCGCACCGGCCGCGTGATGCTCGTGTTCGTCGCGATCGCGGGCGCGCTGGTGTTCGGTTTCCGCAGCCTGCCGTCGTCATTCCTGCCGGACGAGGACCAGGGCTACTTCATCACCAGCTTTCTGCTGCCCGCGGACGCTACCGCCGAGCGCACGCATGACGTGGTCAACACGCTGGAGAAGCATCTTGCTTCGCGTCCGGCAATCCAGTCGAGCATTTCCGTGATCGGCTACGGCTTCTCGGGCCAGGGTCCGAACGCGGCGATCAACTGGTCCGTGATGAAGGACTGGAAGAACCGCGGCGGCGCATCGACGCTCGAGGAAGGCATGCTCGCGCAGCAGGCGATGGCCGGCGTGACCGAAGGCACGGTGATGGGCCTGCTGCCGCCCGCGATCGACGAACTCGGCAACAGCTCGGGCTTCTCGATGCGCCTGGAAGACCGCGCGAACCAGGGCACGGCCGCGCTCAAGGCAGCGGAAGTCAAGCTGCTCGAACTCGCCGCGCAAAGCAAGGTCGTGACCGGCGTGTACCCGGACAGCTTGCCGGCCGGCACGAGCATTCGCCTCGAGATCGACCGCGCGAAGGCGCAGGCGCTCGGCGTGTCGTTCACGACGCTCAGCGACACGCTGTCGACCGCGATGGGCTCGACCTACGTGAACGACTTCCCGAACGCCGGCCGCATGCAGCAGGTGATCATCCAGGCCGACGCGCCGGCGCGCATGCAGATCGACAACGTGATGAAGCTGTACGTGCGCAACGCGGCTGGCGGCATGGTGCCGCTGTCCGAAGTGGTGCGCCCGGTGTGGGCCGACACGCCGCTGCAGATGGTGCGCTTCAAGGGCTATCCGTCCGCGCGGATCTCGGGCACCGCCGCCCCCGGCCAGTCGAGCGGCGCGGCGATGGCCGAGATGGAACGGCTCGCCGCGCAACTGCCGCCGGGCTTCGCGGTCGAGTGGAGCGGCCAGTCGCTGCAGGAACGCCAGTCGGCGTCGCAGGCGCCGATGCTGATGGCGCTGTCGATGATCGTCGTGTTCCTGGTGCTCGCCGCGCTGTACGAAAGCTGGTCGATTCCGCTGTCGGTGATGCTGGTGGTGCCGCTCGGCCTGATCGGCGCGATCGGCGCGGTGCTGCTGCGCGGCTTGCCGAACGACGTGTTCTTCAAGGTCGGGATGATCACGGTGATCGGCCTGTCCGCGAAAAACGCGATCCTGATCGTCGAGTTCGCGAAACAGTTGCGCGAGGAAGGCAACGGGTTGATCGAGGCCGCCGTGCAGGCGTCGAAGCTGCGCCTGCGCCCGATCCTGATGACCTCGCTCGCGTTCGGCCTCGGCGTCGTACCGCTGATGATCGCGACCGGCGCCAGCGCCGAGACGCAGCACGCGATCGGCACCGGCGTGTTCGGCGGCATGGTGACCGCGACGGTCCTGGCCATTTTCTTCGTCCCTGTTTTCTTTGTGTTCGTGACGAGCATCCAGGAGCGCATCGGCGCATGGCGGGCTTCCCGCAAGCAGCCGGCCGCCCCGACTCACGGACAGGAAGGTTGATGCCATGCGATTGCTTATTCTTCCCTTCGTCCTCGCGCTGTCGGCGTGCTCGCTGGCACCGACGCTGGTCAAACCCTCGATGCCGGTGCCGACGGCCTACGCCGCCGCTGCCGCCGACCGCGACGCGAACGCCGCCGACCTCGGCTGGCGCACGATGTTCGGCGACCGCCGCCTGCAGCGCCTGATCGAGCTCGCGCTCGACAACAACCGCGACCTGCGCGTGGCGGCGCTGAACGTCGAGGCCGCCGAAGCGCAGTACGGCATCCAGCGCGCCGCGCGTCTGCCTGCGATCGGCGCCGGCGCGAACTTCACGCGCCAGCGTACGTCGGACGACACGCAATCGAATCCGCCGCTGTTCGGCACGACGCAGAACCAGTACGGCGTGAACGTCGGCATCAGCGCGTTCGAGATCGACCTGTTCGGCCGCGTGAAGTCGCAGTCGGATGCCGCGTTCGCGCACTACCTCGCGACCGATCACGGCCGCCGCGCGGTGCAGATCTCGCTCGTCGGCGGCGTGGCGGACGCGTACTTCGCGGAACGCCTCGCGCACGAGCAACGCCAGTTGTCCGAGCGCACGCTCGCCGATTGGCGGCAGTCGCTCGATCTCGCGCGCCGCCTGAAGGAAGCGCATCAGGCGAGCGGCGTCGACATCGCGCAGGCCGAAGGCCAGGTCGCGAGCGCGACGGCCGATCTCGAAGCACGCACGCGCGCCGTCGAGCAGGCGCGCAACGCGCTGCGCCTGCTGGTTGGCGCCGAGCTGCCGAAGGATCTGCCCGAGCCGCTGCCGCTGCAGCAGCAACCGGTGATGACGCAACTGCCGGCCGGCCTGCCGTCCGAACTGCTGTTCCGTCGCCCGGATATCCAGCAGGCCGAACAAAATCTCGTCGCCGCGAATGCGGACATCGGCGCCGCGCGCGCCGCGTTCTTTCCCCGCCTGTCGCTGACGTCGTCGATCGGCTTCCTCAGCCCCGCGATGGGCAGCCTGTTCGACGGCGGCCAGCGCGTGTGGAGCTTCGCGCCGCAGGTCACGGTGCCGATCTTCCAGGGCGGGCGGCTGCGCGCCGAGCTGCGTCTCGCGGAAGTGCGCAAGTCCAGCGCGGTCGCCGAATACGAACGCGCAATTCAGGCCGCGTTCCGCGAAGTGGCCGACGGCATCGCCGGACGCGAAACCTTCGGCCGCCAGATCGACGCGCAGACGCGCGTGGTCGGCTCGGCCGAACGCCGCACCGACCTGTCGAACCTGCGCTATCGCGCGGGGGTCGAGGGGCGGCTGGAGTTGCTCGATTCGCAGCGGCAGCTCTATGCGGCACGGCAGGCGTTGCTCGACCTGCGCCGCAGCGAGCTCGGCAACGCCGTTGCGCTGTACAAGGCGCTCGGCGGCGGCCTGACGGACCAGGACGTCGCACCGTCGACGCGCGTGGCGCAGAACTGAACGAACGGCGCCGTTTCGTCCTCCGCGGCAGCGTGGCGGAACGGCGCGCCCCGCGCCCGGCAACGGGCCGCCCCGATGGTTCGACATCGCACGGCACACTCCATGACGAATTCCCTGATACTGATTGCAGAAGACGAGCCCGACATCTCGGACATCCTCGATGCGTACCTGAAGCGCGACGGCTTTCGCACCTACCGCGTCGTCGACGGCCGAGCGGTGCTCGACATGCAGCCGCACCTGAAGCCCGACCTGATCCTGCTCGACGTGAAGATGCCGCATAAAAACGGCTGGGACGTGCTCGCCGAACTGCGACGGCGCGACAACACGCCCGTCGTCGTCGTCACCGCGTTCGACCGCGACCTCGACCGGCTGCAGGCGCTGCACGCCGGCGCGGACGACTACATCGTCAAGCCGTTCAACCCGGCCGAGGTCGTCGCGCGGTTGCGCGCGATCCTGCGCCGGTCCACCGCGCCGCCGAGCTTGCGCGTGCTGCGCGTCGGCGACCTGGAGATCGACACCGACAGCTATCTGGCCCGCGTCCGCACGGCGGGCGCCGAGGTGCCGATCACGCTGACGCTGACGGAGTTCCGGCTGCTAGCGCACATGGCGAGATCGTCGAGCCGCGTGTTTACGCGCGGCGAGTTGCTCGATGCGTGCATGGCCGACGTGAGCGCGCTGGAGCGCACGGTCGACAGCCACATCTGCAGGCTGCGCAAGAAACTCGAACAGGCCGGCGCACCGGGCATGCCGGAAGTGATGCGCGGCGTCGGCTACCGGCTGCGAGGCGTGCGGTGACGCTGTCGGCACGGCCCGGCCGGCAAACTCGGGCGGACGATCGGCCTCGTCGCGATCGTCGCCGTGCTGCTCGCCTGCATCGCCGCCTTCTTCATCTACGCACTGCATGCGCCGGCCGCGTTGCCGCACGACGCGACCGGCGCGATGCTCCGCAGTGCGTCCACTTACCTGGTGCTCGCGACGGCGCTGTTCGCCTGCCAGCTGGCCGCCGCGTTCGAACTCGTCACGTTGATCCGCCGCATGCTCGCGATGCTCGACGCGATGGCGGATGCCGCCGGCCGGATCGTCGCCGCCAGCAGTCGCGTCTCGCACACCCAGCTCGCTGAACTCGAAACCGGGCTCGACGCCATCAAGGTGTTCGCCACCGATGCGGACGTTGCCTCTCACGACTGCTTCAGCATGTCGACGCACTGTTCCGGTTCGTCGAAGATCTTCAGGCAGCCGAACGACAGGCGCCGGCGATTCGAACATTTCCTCGATAACGAACGGCCGTTTCAACACGCATCGGAAAGGATCGGCGAGTCGCTTTCGGCATTACCTGCTTTACCGGTTTCGAACATTACAAAATGCCGCCGATCTTTCAAAATCATTGCATCTTATTCGATTTAATTTTGTTTCATATAATCAGAAAAAGTTTGACACCGCGCTTTCGTTCTTGATACCGTCCGATGCAAGCAATCCGACGGATTGCCCGCCACGCAATCGATTCCGCTCTACGTTTTTCGCTTCCGCTGCACCGAAGTACGCGTCGCCGAATGATTCGTTCGTCCGCCGGCGCGTGCAGTATCCCGATGCATTTCACTGGACGGCTGCCATCCGGCAGCGGGCCGAAGGACCGAATCAAATGAGCAGGACAACGAAGCTGTTGCTCTAGCAATCCCGCCCGCGCCGACTCCGGCGCGACTGCCCCGCCCTGCGGCGCAGCCTTCCCGTTACCGCGTTTTCCGTATTTCGCCCCCGGAGAAAAACCGCTTTCCGGATCGGGCGAAAGGCCCTGTCGCGTCCGTGCCATCCGCCCGCATGCGACAGAAAACGGCGGTGCATGACCCGCACCGCTGTCGACCGTTGTTGTTCGTGCCGTTCGTTGTTCAACCGGAGGGGTAATTCAAATGAATCAGGTTGCAAACAAGAAACAAAAGCACATTCGCGCCGTCAATCTCGCACTCGCCGCCGCGGCCGCGGCCGCCGCCGCTTCGTTCGGCATGGCTGCCGCCCATGCCGCGCCTGCGGCCGGCTGGACGGAAACGCGCACCAAAGGGTTCCTGCCGCTCGTGCAGCAGAACGAAGCCGACACGGCCGGCGCGCCCGCCGCGAGCACGGCAGCCGCTGCCGCGTCGGCCATCGACATGGCGCCCGGCGAATCGGTGGACATCGTGCTCGGGCTGAACCTGCGCAACGAAGCCCAGCTCGACCAGTACCTGCGCGACCTGCACACGCCCGGCTCGCCGCACTACCGGCAGTTCCTCACGCCTGCGCAATTCGCCGCGCAATACGCACCGACCGACCAGCAGGTCGCGTCCGTCGTCGCCCACCTGCGCAAGGCCGGCTTCGTGAATATCGTGGTCGCGCCGAACCGGCTGCTGGTCTCCGCGTCCGGCACCGCGGGGACCGTCCAGTCCGCATTCCGCACGACCCTCAAGCGCTTCACGCGCAACGGCCGCAGCGTCTATGCGAACACCGACGCCGCGCAAGTGCCGAACGCGATCGGCAACGTCGTCGGCGCGGTGCTCGGCCTGCAGAACGTCGAACTGATGCATACGGGCGCGGGCAGCAAGCCGCAAGGCGATACCAGCAACCTGACGATCCCGGCCGGCGCGTCGGCGGTGCCGCACAACCCGACCGAGTTCTCGTCGATCTACGGCGGCGACGGCACGCCGACGGCCTCGCAAACCAC
Organism: Burkholderia sp. A2; assembly: GCF_001729305.1. Lineage (NCBI taxonomy): Bacteria > Pseudomonadati > Pseudomonadota > Betaproteobacteria > Burkholderiales > Burkholderiaceae > Burkholderia > Burkholderia sp. A2. The sequence goes on from NZ_LZXX01000090.1 coordinate 317,323, forward strand.
GGTCGGCATCATCTCCGAAGGCGACCTGTCGCAGACGGTGAGCGACCTCAATACGTTCGCCGCGAACAACGGCCTCGGCACGATCAACAGCAGCATCGTGAAGACGGGCCCGGCCGGCAGTTCGTACACCGACACCGACGGCACCGTCGAGTGGAACCTCGACAGCCAGTCGATCGTCGGCACGGCTGGCGGCAGCGTGAAGCAGGTCGTGTTCTACGTCGCGCCGTCGATGACGCTCACCGCGATCACGGCCGCGTACAACAAGGCCGTGACCGACAACGTCGCGAAAGTGATCAACGTATCGCTCGGCGTATGCGAGTCGTCCGCGTACAGCACCGGCTCGCAGGCAACCGACGACACCATCTTCAAGCAGGCGGTCGCGCAAGGGCAGACCTTCTCGGTTTCCGCCGGCGATCACGGCGCGTACGAATGCGCGAGCGGCAAGCCGTCGCGCTCGACCTATACGGTGAGCGAGCCGGCCACGTCGCCGTACGTGATCGCCGTCGGCGGCACGACGCTGTTCACGAATACGTCGACCAATGCGTACAACAGCGAAATCGTCTGGAACGATCCGAGCTGGCAGTCGGGCACCGTGTGGTCGACGGGCGGCGGGTACAGCAAGTACGAAGCCGCGCCGACGTGGCAATCGTCGACTCTCACCGGATCGACCAAGCGCGCGCTGCCGGACATCGGCTTCGACGCCGATCTCCGCACGGGTGCGATTCTCGTCGTGAACGGCCAGACGTCCGACACGCTGTGGGGTTCGGGCTACCTGAACAACGAAGGCGGCACGAGCCTCGCCGCACCGATCTTCACCGGCATCTGGGCGCGGCTGCAGTCGGCCAACAACAATGCGCTCGGGTTCCCCGCGTCGAGCATCTACAAGTACTTCCCGACCAACGCGGCGCTGCTGCACGACGTCACGTCCGGCAACAACGGCAGCGGCACCTACGGCTACAAGGCGAAGGCTGGCTGGGATGCGACGACGGGCTTCGGCAGCGTGAACATCTCGAAGTTGAACGCGTTCATCCAGAGCACGTCGGATTTCGCGCGCTGATGGGCCACTGACCGAACCGGGTGCGGGAGCGCGACGTATCGCACGCAACCGCGTCCAACAGCCCGCGAAGGCTGCGAAGCCGTCGCGGGTTTTCTGCATGCCGCGTGATCTCGCCTCCGCCGATGCGGCCCCGCCGCGCAGCACCGCACCGCTCAATCGGCCCAGTTCCGGACATAGTCCGGCATCGGCGCGTTGCCACCTGCATGAACCGGCGCGCCGCGTGTCGTCTTCAACGGCAGGATCCCGGCCCACACCGCCAGCCCGAGATCCTCTTCCTTGTCGGACGGCAGCGAATCGCTGATTTTCACGGCCGCTTCCGCCATCGAAATCCGCAGGACGCTGGTCGCATTGATTTCCTTCGAATTGCCCGGTCGCGCTTCATGCTTGCGGCCCGGCGCGATCTTGTCCATCAACGCATCCAGCGCGGCGAGTTTTTCCACGCTGCCTTCGATCACGTCGAACTGCCCGTAGATCACCGCGGATCGATAATTCATCGAATGGTTGAAGGCGGACCTGGCCAGCACGAGACCGTCCAGCAGCGTCATCGCGACGCTAGCTTGCACGCCGGCCGACAGCGCCTTGATCATCCGGCTGCCGTTGGACCCGTGGATATAGAGCGCGTCGCCCCTCCTCCAGTGCGCGGTCGGGATGCAGTGCGTGTTCTGTCCGTCGCCGAATGCGACGTGACAGACGTACGCGTCGTCCACGACGCGGTAGAGCATCGTGCGATCGTGACACGCCAGTTCAGGCAGGCGGCGAATGGTCGTGCGCGGCGTGGAAGAGAGAGTGGTCTGGTCGCTCATATATATCTGTACTACGAAGTGAATTGTATCGGCATCGTGCCGTATCCGTGTCTCAGCGCGTGGTTGCCCCGCCGATCGACAATCGCGCGCCGAATCGAGCAAAATACGCGCACATCGCAAGTCGCACCGATCGCTCGCCATGTGCGCGAACCTGCCTGCGCCGCGAAAGCATGAACGATACGATGCGCGCCGCGTCTTCGAAAGAACCAGCACAAGGAAAATTTCTGGAACCAGCCCATGGATCTCGCGCTGCTCATCTCATCGCTTGCCAGACAGGACGGCGCGACAACGCATAGTCAGCAGGAAGCGCTCTACCGGAGCCTGCGCGACATGCTGCTGGACGGGCAGCTTCCGCCCGGCACGCGGCTCGCGTCGACGCGCGTGCTCGCGGCGGAGCTGGGCATCGCGCGCAATTCCGCAGTCTATGCGTACGAGCGCCTTGCCGAGGAAGGCTTCGTGGCGGCCACGCGCAACGGCACGATCACGCTATGGGACGGATGCCGCCGCCCGGGCGCCGGAAAGGAAGACGGCTCCGCACCGGTTCACCTGTCGGCGCGCGTGCACGGGCTGGAGAACGCCGATCCCGAGCCCGAACGCATGCTGCCGTTCGTTCCCGGCCTCCCGTCTCTCGACGAATTCCCGGTTGCCCAGTGGCGCCGCTGCATCGAGCGCGCATGGAAGACCATCACGCCCGCCCGGCTGGCGTACGGTCCGGTCGAAGGACTGCCCGAATTGCGGCGCGCGGTGGCCGCGTACATTCGCGTGTCGCGCGGCGTGCGCTGCGACATGGAGCAGGTATTCATCACCGACGGCACGCAGGGCAGCCTCGAACTGTGCGCGCGGATGCTGGCGAATCCCGGCGAATACGGCTGGCTCGAGAACCCTTGCTACAACGGCGCGAGGACCGCGTTCCGCTCGACCGGCCTGAATCCCGTGCCGATCGAGGTCGATCGCGAGGGGATGGCGCCGACCGACGCGCAGTGGCGCACCCACCCGCCCCGGCTGATCTATACGACCCCGTCGCACCAGTACCCGCTCGGCGCGCTGATGAGCCCACGGCGGCGCGCGGCGCTCATCGAACATGCCCGTGCATGCGGCGCGTGGATCCTCGAGGACGACTACGACAGCGAGTTCCGTCACGGCGGCCAGCCGCTGCCCGCGATCCAGGGTCTGCAAGCGGACGCGCCAGTATGCTATCTCGGCACGTTCAGCAAGACGATGTTCCCGGCCCTTCGGCTCGGTTTCATGGTGGTGCCGCCGGTGCTGGTCGAACGCTTCACGCGCACGCTGCGCGAACTCGTCCATCGCGGTCATTCGGCCGACCAGCTGGCAATGGCGGAATTCATCGATACCGGCCTGTTTGCGCGGCACCTGCGCAGAATGCGGGCGCTTTATGCGGACCGGCGCAGGAGCCTCGAAGCGGCGCTCGCCCGCCATCTCGGCACGTCGCTGAGCGTGCGGGAAAGCCCGGGCGGCATGCATCTTTCCGCGGATCTCGCGGCGCCGCTGCACGATACCGACGTCGCGCGCACCGCCGCCGCCCATGGCTTGCTGCTGCAACCGCTGAGCAGCTACTGCATCGGCGACGGCCGCCGCGGCAACGGCCGCCGCTACAACGGTTTCGTGCTCGGCTATTCCGGACTGAGCGACGCGACGATCGAGACAGCAGCGATGCAGTTCGCGGCCGTCATCGACGAGCACCGCCGCGCACGGCGCTGAGCGTCGCTCACAGTTGCGATTCGATCGGAAACAGCCCGAGGAACCACACTTCCATCCGCCGCCCGGCGGACACTTCCGGCTCGTGATCGATCTCGGTGACCTTTCCGTCCGCGTCGGTCTGAACCCACTTGAGTCGCCCTTTGCCAGCCGCGTCGGTTCTCGCTTCCACGCGCCATGCGATCTGGTCGAGCCGCGCTTCCAGATCGTTGGCCACCTGGGAGGCGATCGCCGGACTCTCGCAGTAAAGGCCGATCTCCGTATTGAGGTTCAGCGAACGTGGATCGAGATTCATCGACCCGATGAAAATGCTCGTGTGATCGAACACGTAGGTCTTCGCATGCAGCGATGCACGCGACGAGCCGATGATGACCTGCTTCGAAATGCTCTTGTCGCCCGACGGCCGGCGCTCGTAAAGCCGCACGCCCGCATTCACCAGCTCGCTTCGATAGCGGCGGTAGCCGGCATGCACGGCCGCCACGTCGGTCGACGCGAGCGAATTGGTCAGCACCGTCACGCGCACGCCACGCGCCACGAGCGCGCGCAGCCGCTCGACGGCATCCTTGCCCGGCACGAAATACGGCGACACGATCAGCAGGTCGTGCTGCGGCTGCAACGCGAGCGCACGCAACTGCGGCATCAGGTGCCCGTCGCGGTCCTTCGGCGGGTGCGCGATCTTCGACGGATCGTCGTACAGCACCGTCGCATGCCCCCACGACAATTCGGTGCCCTGCCCGTGGACGATCCGGTCGAGCCGCTGCCGGGCCTCGAGCACGTATGGATTGTCTTCCATCGCCCTCAGGTAGTCGCGCAACCGTTCGCGCTCGCGGTCGAGCCCGCCCGGCGCCGCATCGTGTCCGACCAGCGTATCGATCGGATACGCATACGGCGAATTCCAGAACGTATCGAATTCGGTCGAGATATCCTTCACGACCGGGCCGTGAACGACGACGTCGAGATCGCCGAATTCCAGCATCGACGATGCGCCGAAGTATTCGTCGCCGATATTGCGGCCGCCGACGATCGCCGCCTGGTTGTCCGCGATCATCGCCTTGTTGTGCATGCGCCGGTTGACGCGCGAGAACTCGAACACGGTGCCGATCTTCTTGAACCGGCGCGTGGCCACCGGATTGAACAGCCGGATCTCGATGTTCGGATGCGCGCTGATCTCGAGCAGTTTGCGGTCGTCCGCGTTGGTGCCGAGATCGTCGAGCAGCGCGCGCACGCGCACGCCGCGATCGGCCGCGCGCATGATCGCGTCGGCGAGTTCGTGCCCGGTCAGGTCGTCGTGCCAGATGTAGTACTGAAGGTCCAGCGAGCGGTCGGCGCGGTCGGCGAGCAGCACGCGCGCGTCCAGCGCGTCGACCGGATCGGTCAGCAAATGAAACGCGTCCTGCCCCGGATGGGCGGCTGCCTGCTGGCGAAATGCCGCGCCGAGGCGCGTATCGTCGGTATCGGTAAATGCGTGCGTCGGCGCGCGCTCGGCCTGCGGCGGCAGGCTCGCGCACGCGACGAGCATCAGCAACGACAGAATCGCACCCCACGAACGCAGCATGATCATGTTGGCCGCCCCACTGTCGGGCGAAGTCGGATTGTGTTTGTTCTGGCTGGCTGCCGGACGGAGCGCGGCGCTGGTCCTCGGTGTGCGCGCGACAAAGCAGCGTGCGACCGGATCGCGCCACAGCATACTTCGATTGATATCGGGGCCGCACGCTTTCCGTGTTTCCGCGGTGGCGAAGATGCGACAGCCGGCGCCGACGCGAACGCGTTCAATACGGTCGACCGCGCCCAAAGAAAAACCCGCGACGCCTTGCGGCATCGCGGGTTTCGCGGCTTCCCCGAACGACCGTGGAAGCGAATCTGGTGGGCCCCCCGGGAGTCGAACCCGGCACCAACGAATTATGAGTTCGCTGCTCTAACCAAGCATGAGCTAGGGGCCCAGACGAGAAGCAAAGCGTGCTACACGCTCTCCCGGCAACGAGGCCGGGCCGGCATTGTAACAACAAAGACGACAGAGGGAACAAACGCCACCGGCATCATGCGGATACCGGCGGCGTTCGTAGAAGAGACGCTGGAAATCAGTTCCCTTCGAGGAACGACTTCAGCTTGTCGGAACGGCTCGGGTGACGCAGCTTGCGCAGCGCCTTGGCCTCGATCTGACGGATCCGCTCGCGCGTGACGTCGAACTGCTTGCCGACTTCCTCGAGCGTGTGATCGGTGCTCATCTCGATACCGAAACGCATCCGCAGCACCTTCGCCTCGCGCGGCGTCAGCGAATCGAGCACGTCCTTCACGACGTCGCGCATGCTGGCATGCAGCGCGGCATCCGCCGGCGCGACCGTGTTGGTGTCCTCGATGAAGTCGCCGAGATGGGAATCGTCGTCGTCGCCGATCGGCGTTTCCATCGAGATCGGCTCCTTCGCGATCTTCATGATCTTGCGGATCTTGTCTTCCGGCATCTCCATCTTCTCGGCGAGCGTTGCCGGATCCGGCTCGAGACCGGTTTCCTGCAGGATCTGCCGCGAGATGCGGTTCATCTTGTTGATCGTTTCGATCATGTGAACCGGAATACGGATCGTGCGCGCCTGGTCCGCGATCGAGCGCGTGATGGCCTGACGGATCCACCACGTCGCATAGGTCGAGAACTTGTAGCCACGACGGTATTCGAACTTGTCCACCGCCTTCATCAGGCCGATGTTGCCTTCCTGGATCAGGTCGAGGAACTGCAGGCCGCGGTTCGTGTACTTCTTTGCGATCGAGATCACGAGACGCAGGTTCGCCTCGGTCATTTCGCGCTTCGCCTGACGCGCCTTCAGTTCGCCGGCCGCCATCTGGCGGTTGGTTTCCTTCAGGTCCTTCAGCGGCAGCACGACGCGCGCCTGCAGGTCGAGCAGGCGCTGCTGCTGTTCGCGGATCGCCGGGACGTTACGCGACAGCACCGCGCTGTACGGATGGCCTTCCGCGGTAATCTTCTCCGCCCAGTCGAGATCCGTCTCGTTGCCCGGGAAGCGCGCGATGAATTCCGAACGCGGCATGCCGCACTTGTCGACGACGATGTGCAGGATCTGACGCTCGACCTGACGCACTTCGTCCACCTGCGCACGCAGCGTGTCGCACAGGCGTTCGACGGTACGCGCGGTGAAGCGGATCGTCATCAGCTCGCTCTGGATCGTTTCCTGCGCCTTCAGGTAGGCCTTCGACTTGTAGCCTTCCTTCTCGAACGCACGGCGCATCTTGTCGAACCACTCGCTGATCTGCGAGAACTTTTCGAGCGACGCGCGCTTGAGGGCTTCGAGTTGGGCGGCATTCGCCGATGCCTGCGCGGCACCGTCGTCTTCCTCCTCTTCCTCTTCTTCCTCTTCCTCTTCGGCTTCCTCGTCCTCGTTCTCGATGGCTTCCGCTTCCTTCGCGGAGAAGCCGTCCGTATCGGCCGCGTCCGCGGCGTTCGGATCGAGCAGGCCGTCGACGAGCTCGTCGACGCGGATCTCTTCGTTCGCGACGCGTTCGGCCATCGCGAGGATGTCGGCAATCGTCGTCGGGCACGCGGAGATGGCCATCACCATGTGGCGCAGGCCGTCCTCGATCCGCTTCGCGATCTCGATTTCGCCTTCGCGCGTGAGCAGCTCGACCGTGCCCATTTCGCGCATGTACATCCGGACCGGATCGGTCGTGCGGCCGAATTCCGAATCGACGGTGGACAGCGCGACTTCCGCTTCCTCTTCGACTTCATCGTCCGACGACGCGGCGGGCGCGTTGTCGTTCAGGAGCAGCGTTTCCGCGTCCGGCGCCTGCTCGTAAACCGCCACGCCCATGTCGTTGAACGTGCCGATGATGCCCTCGAGGGCCTCGGTCTCGGTGAAGTTGTCCGGCAGGTGGTCGTTGATTTCGGCGTACGTGAGGAAGCCGCGCTCCTTGCCGAGCTTGATCAGCGCGCGCAGTTTCACGCGGCGCTCTTCGAGCTCCTCGGCCGTGCCCGGCGTGCTCGTCGCGAACGCTTCCTTCAGCAGCGCCTTTTCCTTGGCGCGACGATCGCGCACCTTGGACTTGCCCGGTGCAGCCGCCGCTGCGGGCTGCTCGTCGCTCTGATTTGCGTCGTCTTCGACGGATACTTCGTTCAGCTTTTTGGTCATGGAGTTCGCCATACCGGCTATATCGACTCGCGGCTGCTGGACGACAGCCGGTTGAACCGTGGGTGCATGAGTAGTACGTACTGCCGTTTCGTCCGCGTCGGCAGTCGTGTCCCTTGCGCTTTTCGCACTTGCCCGCTTCGCCGCCGGCTTGGCCGGCCCGGAGTCGGGTCTGGCGGCAGCCCGTGTTCTGGCTGCCGGCGCCGGCGCAGCCTGAGCAGTGCCGGCCGCGGTTTTCTTTCCTGCAGGGGCTGACGTGGCTGAAGACGTTGTCCTGGTGGAAGAAGCAGACTTGGCCGCTGTGACCTTCTTGGTCGGCTCCGTCGAGCCCTTGCCTGTTGCTTTCTTTCCGCCTGTCGTCTTTGCCATCGCGATTCTCGCCTCTGCTTGGAAAACAAACCGCTGGAAACCTTATATTATAGCACGCTGGGGAGCCCTCTCTAAGCGCCCCAGCCGCCTACAGCCCGAGCCGACGCTTCATGTCGGTTCGCTGCTGGTTCAATTCCGTCAATTCAGCCAATTCCTCGGGGGTGAACGTGGATTGCCGCGCCAGCCTGTCCAGCCGGTCGCAGCAGGCGTCATAGCGCATCTTGAGCACCGCTGCCTGCAGCTCCTCCCCCGCAATCCGCTCCTGCTCACGCTGCCGCTCGGGCACCGTCTCGTCTTCCGGATTCTGTAACAGCAAATCGCGGACGTTTTCATCATAGTCCAGAATTTCGCGGAAGATTTCCTCGTAAGTCGCCCCGTTCGAGGACGTCCTCAGGACATCCGACAACAGCCGGAACTCCGCGCCGTCGCCCAGCGCACGCGCATGATCGACGACTTCCGCGAACAGCTCGCCGATGCGCGGCAGCGCGCGCAGGGTCGCAATCTGTTCGTCGTCGAGTTGCGATGCGACGCGCGGATGCATCACCAGCGTGCGCAATGCGCGCTTTTCGCTGTCCGTCACGCGGCGCCGCTCGCTTCGCGGGGGCGCCTGCCGCGGCGGCGCCGCGATGCGCGTATCGACGTCGGAAAGCGCCGCGACCTCTTCGAACGGGATATCGAGACGATCGGCGAACATGTGCATGATCTGCGCGCGCAACGCGTTCGCGGGTAGCGCCTGCAACAGCGGCTTCGCATCGAACAGCGCTTTCGCGCGGCCTTCCGGCTGATCGAGCGCCTTGCCGGCAATTGCTTCGTTCAACAGAAATTGCGACAGCGGCATCGCGCGTTCGACCTGCTCGGAGAACGCGTCCGCGCCGAACTCGCGCACGTAGCTGTCCGGATCGTGCTCGGTCGGCAGAAAAAGGAACCGGATCGTACGGTTGTCGCCCGCATGCGGCAGGCAGGCCTCGAGCGCGCGCCGGGCCGCGCGCCGCCCGGCCGAATCGCCGTCGAAACTGAAAATCACGGTGTCGGTCTGACGCAGCAGCTTCTGTACGTGAATCGGCGTGCACGCGGTGCCGAGCGTCGCGACCGCGTTCGGAAAGCCGAGCTGCGCGAGCGCGACGACGTCCATGTAGCCTTCGACGACCAGCACGTACTTGCGCTCGCGAATCGCGAGGCGCGCCTCGAACAGGCCGTACAGCTCGCTGCCCTTGTTGAACAACGGCGTTTCCGGCGAGTTCAGGTACTTCGGCTCGCCGCTGCCGAGCACGCGGCCGCCGAAACCGATCACCTGCCCCTTCACGTTGCGGATCGGGAACATGATCCGCTCCCGGAACCGGTCGTAGCGGCGCGCGACGCCCTGCGCGTCGGTTTTCTCGCTGACGATCACGAGCCCCGCCTCGACGAGCGACTCGTCGCGATAGTCGGGAAACGCGGCTTCGAGGTTCTGCCAGCCGTCCGGCGCATAGCCGAGACCGAAGCGCGCGGCGATCTCGCCGGTCAGGCCCCGGTTCTTCAGGTACTGGATCGCGACGGTCGCGCCGCGCAACTGCTTGCGGTAGTAGTCGCACGCCGCCGTCATCGCATCGGACAGCGCGGTCGCCACCGATTTCGACACGGGCGCCGGATAGTCGCCACCGCCTCCGCCCCCACCGCCGCGCATCGACGGCTCGTGCGGCACGGTCAGCCCGACGGATTGCGCGAGTTCCTGCACGGCTTCCGGGAACGTGAGCCCCGCGTGCTCCATCAGAAAGCCGATCGCCGTGCCGTGCGCGCCGCAACCGAAGCAGTGATAGAACTGCTTGGTCGGGCTGACGGTAAACGACGGGCTCTTCTCGTTGTGGAACGGGCACAGCCCCATGAAGTTGGCGCCGCCCTTCTTGAGCTGCACGTACCGGCCCACCACGTCGACGATATCGACGCGGTTCAGCAAATCCTGCAGGAACGAATGCGGAATCACCGTGGGATCGAGCGAAAAAAGACAATACGACGCCCGGCGCACGCATCGCTGGGCGCGCCGGGAACGGGTTTTACTTCGTGAGCGCGGCCTTGACCTGTGCGGAAACGGCCGTCATGTCGGCACGGCCGGCGAGCTTGCCCTTCAGCACGCCCATCACCTTGCCCATGTCCTGCGGGCCGGCTGCGCCGGTTTGCGCGACCGCCGCCTGGACCTCGGCCGCCACTTCGGCGTCCGACAGTTGCGCGGGCATGTAACCGCCCAGCACGGCCAGCTCGGCCTGCTCCTTCGCGACGAGATCGTCACGGCCGGCCGCCTGGAACTGGCTGATCGAATCCTTGCGCTGCTTGATCATCTTGTCGATCACGGCCGTGATGCCCGCGTCGTCGAGCGTGACCCGGTCATCGACTTCGCGCTGCTTGATCGCGGCCATCAGCAGGCGAATCGTTGCCAGGCGCTCGCTTTCCTTCGCGCGCATCGCGGCCTTCATGTCTTCGCTGATCTGCTCTTTCAAACTCATCTTTCACCCGGGATGGAAACGTGAATCCGACGCCCGCGAACGGGCGTCAACACAAAAACCCGCTTGGGACATTGTCTCAAGCGGGTTGCTCGAATCCGGCATCGGCGACTCGCCGCCTGATCGGCTGCGCGACCGCACCCGATCGCACGGAGTCGCCGGTGCGCCGCTCAGCGAACCGCGCGGCGCCCAATCGTTCAGTACAGCTTCTTCGGCAGCGTCTGGCTGCGAATACGCTTGTAATGACGCTTCACCGCAGCGGCCTTCTTGCGCTTGCGTTCTGCGGTCGGCTTCTCGTAAAACTCGCGCGCACGAAGCTCGGTCAACAGACCGTTCTTCTCGATCGTGCGCTTGAAGCGACGCATTGCAACTTCGAACGGCTCGTTCTCTTTAACGCGAATGATCGTCATGATCCGACACGAATAAAGGTTTGCAGGGAAAGACTACCGAGTATAGCAGAGCGATTGCTCGAAGGCACGGACCCCAGCCCCGCCGGAACGGCGCCGGCCGGCGCGTCAGGCGCCGCGCGCGTACTCGGCCGCGGCCTGCCCGGCCGCCGTGCCGGACGCCCACGCCCACTGGAAGTTGTAGCCGCCGAGCCAGCCCGTCACGTCCACCGCCTCGCCGACGAAGAACAGCCCGGGCACGCGCGCGCTCATCATCGTCGCCGACGACAGCTCCCGCGTATCGACCCCGCCCTTCGTCACTTCGGCCTTCTTGTAGCCTTCGGTGCCGTTCGGCGTCAGCGTCCAGCCGGACAGCGCGTCGCCGATCTGCCGCAGCTTCTTGTCGGGCAGGTCCGCGAGCCGCGCGTCGGCCGCGACGCGATGCGTGTCGAGCCACGCATGCGCGAGGCGCGACGGCACCCAGTCGGCGAGCAGCGAACCGATCTGGCGCTTCGACGTGCGTTTCGCGTCGAGCAGATCGGCCACGGTGTCGCGCTGCGGCAGCAGGTCGACGCGGATCGGGTCGCCGGGCTGCCAGTAGCTCGAAATCTGCAGGATGCCCGGCCCGGACAGCCCGCGATGGGTCAACAGCAGGTCCTCGACGAATTCGCCGCCGCGCTTTTTGTCGCCGGTCGATACGCGTACTTCGAGCGACACGCCGGACAGCGGCGCGAACGGCGCCCAGTCCTGCGGCGCAAACGTCAGCGGCACGAGGGCGGGCCGCGTATCGACGAGCTTGTGGCCGAACTGCTTCGCGAGCCGGTAGCCGAAGTCGGTCGCGCCGATCTTCGGGATCGACAGGCCGCCGGTCGCGACGATCAGCGCGCGCGCGCCGATCGGGCCGGCCTGCTGCGTGTCGAGCGTGAAGCCGTCGGCCGGCGCATGGCGCACCGCGTCGACGACGACGGGCCGGCGCCACGCGATGCCGCCCGCGTCGCACTCGTGCTTCAGCACGTCGATGATCGCATCGCTGCCGTGGTCGCAAAAGAGCTGCCCCTTGTGCTTTTCGTGCCAGGTCACGTGATGGCGCTTGAGCAGCCCGAGGAAGTCGCGCGGCGTATAGCGCGCCAGCGCCGAGCGCGCGAAATGCGGATTCGACGACAGGTAGTTGTCGGGTCCGGCGTACAGGTTCGTGAAGTTGCAGCGGCCGCCGCCCGAGATGCGGATTTTCTCGGCGAGCCGCGGCGCGTGATCGATCAGCACGACGCGACGGCCGAGCTGCCCGGCGACCGCGGCGCTCATCATGCCGGCGGCGCCCGCGCCGATCACGGCGATGTCATAAGTTTCCATGGCGCGGATTGTACCTGCCTGGCCTCGCGCCCGGGCCGCCTGCGGCGGCGGCGAGCCCCTGCCTGCTATAATTTCAGGTTACGTCGACCTACCCGCGGCGCGTCCGAAACGGCGCGCCCTGCCCTCACCCATGCTCGTTCTCGGCATCGAAAGCTCCTGCGACGAAACCGGCCTCGCGCTCTACGACACGCAGCGCGGCCTGCTCGCGCACGCGCTCCATTCGCAGATCGCGATGCACCGCGACTACGGCGGCGTCGTGCCCGAGCTCGCGTCGCGCGACCACATCCGTCGCGCGCTGCCGCTGCTCGAGGAAGTGATGGCGCAAAGCGGCACGCGCCGCGACGACATCGACGCGATCGCGTTCACGCAGGGCCCCGGCCTCGCCGGCGCGCTGCTGGTCGGCGCGAGCATCGCGAATGCGCTCGCACTCGCGTGGAACAAGCCGACCGTCGGCATCCATCACCTTGAAGGCCACCTGCTGTCGCCGTTGCTGGTCGACGAGCCGCCGCCGTTCCCGTTCGTGGCGCTGCTGGTTTCCGGCGGCCATACGCAACTGATGCGCGTGACCGACGTCGGCGTGTACGAGACGCTCGGCGAAACGCTCGACGACGCGGCCGGCGAAGCGTTCGACAAGACGGCGAAGCTGATCGGTCTCGGCTATCCGGGCGGCCCCGAAGTATCGAAGCTCGCCGAAACGGGCACGCCGGGCGCGGTCGTGCTGCCGCGTCCGATGCTGCATTCGGGCGATCTCGACTTCAGCTTCAGCGGCCTGAAGACGGCCGTGCTCACGCAGATGAAGAAATTCGAAGCGGCGAAGCTCGAGGGCGACGCACTCGAACGCGCGAAGGCCGACCTTGCGCGCGGCTTCGTCGATGCGGCCGTCGACGTGCTCGTCGCGAAGTCGCTCGCCGCGCTGAAACAGACGAAGCTCAAGCGCCTCGTGGTCGCGGGCGGCGTCGGCGCGAACCGCCAGTTGCGCGCCGCATTGTCGGCGGCCGCGGCCAGGCGCGGCTTCGACGTGCACTACCCCGATCTCGCGCTGTGCACCGACAACGGCGCGATGATCGCGCTCGCGGGCGCGCTGCGGCTCGGCCGCTGGCCCGAACAGGCGAATGCCGATTACGCGTTCACGGTGAAGCCGCGCTGGGATCTCGCGTCGCTCGCAAGCTGAATCGCGCCACGCGATGCCTCGAGCAGGAAAACAAAAAGGCCGCTCGGTTCCGAGCGGCCTTCGTCATTGGCGGAACAAAACGCCGCGGCGTTATGCAGCCAGCCGCTTGTCGCGCTCAATCAGCGCATACGCGCTGTGATTGTGGATCGACTCGAAGTTCTCGGCTTCGAGCACGTACGCGATCACCCGCTCGTCCGCATCGAGACGCTGCGCGACGTCACGCACGAGATCCTCGACGAACTTCGGGTTCTCGTATGCACGCTCGGTGACGAACTTCTCGTCCGGACGCTTCAGCAGCCCCCACAGTTCGCACGACGCCTCCTCTTCCGCGATGCGGATCAGCGCCTCGACCGGCAGATCGGCGGCCAGCTCCGCATCGATCGTCACGTGCGAGCGCTGGTTGTGCGCGCCGTACTGCGAGATCTTCTTCGAGCACGGGCACAGGCTCGTCACCGGCACGAGCACTTTCAGGAACAGGCGCGTGTCGCCGTTGCGGCTTTCGCCCGCGAGCGTCACTTCATAGTCGAGCAGGCTCTGCACGCCGGACACCGGCGCCGTCTTGTTCACGAAATACGGGAACGTGACCTCGATGCGGCCGGCCTCGGCTTCGAGCTTCACGAGCATCGACGCGAGCATCGCGCGGAAGCGCTCGACCGTCAGCGGCGCGCGATTCTCTTCGAGCAGCGCGACGAAGCGCGACATGTGCGTGCCTTTCTGGTCGGCCGGCAGATGGACGTCGAGGTTCCAGACACCGACGGTCGGTTGCACGTCGCCGCTCTCGGTACACACCGTCAACGGATGCCGAACCGCCTTCACGCCCACGCGCTGAATCGGGATCTGACGGGTATCCACCGTGCTCTGCACGTCGGGCATCACGAAGGCGGGATTCATCTGGTTCATTTATTCAATCCTTGTAAGCCGCGCGTCCGACGACGCGCACGCCGCATCATGCGGCGGCCGGAAAAGCAACATGGGCCCGCAGGCCCATGTTTTCCGCATCAATGAAGACCGGTTGCACCAGTCGCACCGACGCCGCCCGCGGGCGGCGTCGGCTTATGCGACGCGCTTCGCCTGACCGGCGACATCGGCCGCCGGATTCAGAAAGCGTTCGCGAATCGATTTCGCGATGCCCGCGCCGTCGAGGCCGCATTGCGACAACAGCTTCGCGGGGTCACCGTGATCGATGAACAGGTCAGGGAGGCCCAATTGTAGTACGGGTCGGATAACCCCACTCTCCATCAGGGCTTCGACGCACGCCGAGCCTGCGCCACCCATCACGCAGCCTTCCTCGACCGTGACGACGTAGTCGTGCGTTTCGGCGAGCTCGCGCACGAGCGCCGCGTCGATCGGCTTCACGAAGCGCATGTTCGCGACCGTTGCATCGAGTTCCTCGGCGGCGGCAAGCGACGGCGCCACCATCGTGCCGAACGCGAGGATCGCGACGCGCTTGCCTTCCGGCTGCGACGTGCGGCGCCGCACTTCGCCCTTGCCGACCGGGATCTCGGTGAATTCCTTCACCGTCGCCACGCCCGTGCCCGCGCCACGCGGATAGCGCACCGCGGTCGGGTTCGGTTGCTGCAGCGCCGTATGCAGCATCTGGCGGCACTCGTTCTCGTCGGATGCGGCCATGATCGTCATGTTCGGGATGCAGCGCATGAACGCGAGATCGTACGCACCCGCATGCGTCGCGCCGTCCGCGCCGACGAGGCCCGCGCGGTCGATCGCGAACACGACCGGCAGATTCTGCAGCGCGACGTCGTGGATCAACTGGTCGTACGCACGTTGCAGGAACGTCGAGTAGATCGCGACGACGGGCTTCAGCCCTTCGGTCGCGAGACCGCCCGCGAACGTCACCGCGTGCTGCTCGGCGATGCCGACGTCGTAGTAGCGATCCTTGAAGCGCTTCTCGAATTCGACCATGCCGGAGCCTTCGCGCATCGCGGGCGTGATGCCGACCACGCGCGTATCGCGCTCGGCTTCGTCGCACAGCCACTCGCCGAACACCTGCGTGTAAGTCTTCTTCGCAGGGGTGGTCGACGGCTTGATGCCTTCGGCCGGATTGAACTTGCCGGGGCCGTGATAGAGCACGGGATCCGCTTCGGCGAGCTTGTAGCCCTGGCCTTTCTTCGTCACCACGTGCAGGAACTGCGGGCCGCGCAGTTCGCGGATGTTCTGCAGCGTCGGGATCAGCGAATCGAGATCGTGACCGTCGATCGGGCCGATGTAGTTGAAGCCGAACTCCTCGAACAGCGTGGCCGGCACGACCATGCCCTTCGCGTGCTCCTCGAGCTTGCGCGCAAGTTCGAGCACCGGCGGCGCCACGCTCAGCACGCGCTCGACGCCCGCGCGCGCAGCCGCATAGAAGCGGCCCGACATCAGGCGGGCGAGATGGCGATTCAGCGCGCCGACCGGCGGCGAGATCGACATGTCGTTGTCGTTCAGGATCACGAGCACTTTCGCATCTTCCGACACGCCCGCGTTGTTCATCGCCTCGAACGCCATGCCGGCCGTCATCGCGCCGTCGCCGATCACGGCGATCGAGAAGCGGTCGTCGCCGTTAAGCTGGCTGCCGATCGCCATCCCGAGCGCGGCCGAGATCGACGTGCTCGAGTGCGCGGTGCCGAACGTGTCGTATTCCGACTCCGAACGGCGC
Organism: Burkholderia sp. A2; assembly: GCF_001729305.1. NCBI lineage: Bacteria > Pseudomonadati > Pseudomonadota > Betaproteobacteria > Burkholderiales > Burkholderiaceae > Burkholderia > Burkholderia sp. A2. The sequence continues at coordinate 333,429 of NZ_LZXX01000090.1, forward strand.
GGGAAACCCGAGATGCCGTCCTGCTGACGCAGCGAGTGCATCTGGTCGCGGCGGCCCGTCAGGATCTTGTGCGGGTAGGTCTGGTGACCCACGTCCCAGACGATGCGATCGTTCGGCGTGTCGAACACGTAGTGCAACGCGATCGTCAGCTCGACCGTCCCGAGGTTGGACGACAAATGGCCGCCCGTCTTCGACACGCTGTCGAGCACGAACGCGCGCAGTTCATCCGCGAGCGGTTGCAGTTGGCGACGATCGAGGCGGCGCAAATCCGCCGGGTCGTCGATGGTTTTCAGCAAGTCGTACATCGTCGTTCCATTGTAGGAAATCAAACGCGCCCGCATTCTTTTGCACGCACCGTAGCATGTGCGCGGCGGCGGGCTTTCGCGTCAGCTGACCCGGTTCACTACCAGGTCGGCAAGTTCGGCGAGACGCTGTGCGCGTGCGCCGAACGGTTTCAGCGCGTCGTGCGCTTCGGCGCGCAGCTGCGCTGCCAGCTCGCGCGACGCCTCGAGACCGAGGATCGATACATAGGTCGGCTTGTCGTTCGCCGCGTCCTTGCCGGCCGTCTTGCCGAGCGTCGCCGAATCGGTCGTGACGTCGAGAATGTCGTCGACGACCTGGAAGGCCAGACCCACGGCGCCCGCGTAAACATCCAGCGCGGCCATCGTTTCCGCCGACGGCGTCTCGCCGGCGAGCGCGCCCATCCGCACGGCCGCGCGCAGCAATGCGCCCGTCTTCATCCGGTGCATCGTCTCGAGCTGTTCGCGCGTCAGCTTCAGGCCGACGCTCGCCAGGTCGATCGCCTGCCCGCCGGCCATGCCGATCGAGCCGCTCGCGAGCGCCAGCTCGCGCACGAGCGCCGCCTGCTGCACCGGCGACAGCGCATCGGCGTCGGTCAACGCGACGAACGCCTGCGACTGCAGCGCGTCGCCGACCAGCAGCGCCGTCGGCTCGTCGTACTGCACGTGCACGGTCGGTTTGCCGCGACGCAGCGCGTCGTCGTCCATGCACGGCATGTCGTCGTGCACGAGCGAGTAGACGTGGATCATCTCCAGCGCCGCCGCCGCCGCGTTGCGCGCCGCTTCCGTCGCGCCGGTCAGTTCGCCTGCTGCATGGCACAGCAGCGGGCGAACGCGTTTGCCGCCACCGAGGACCGCATAGCGCATCGCCTCGTGAAGTTTCGCGGGCGTCGCGGTTTCGGCCGGCAGATAGTGGCCGAGTGCGTCCTCGACACGGTCAAGCACGGACCGCATCCATTGTTCGAATGTCATAGATCGTCGTCTTCGCCGTCCGTGGCGGCCGTTCCGGACGAAAGCGGCTTCAGCGTCGCGCCGTCGAGCACGCGAACCTGCTGCTCCACTTTCTCGAGCTGCTGTTGGCAAAACGCAACGAGGGTCGCACCGCGGCGATACGCCGCCAGCGAATCCTCGAGGCTCAACGCGCCGCCTTCCATCCGGGCAACCAGCGTCTCGAGTTCCGCCAGCGCCATCTCGTAATTGTCCGGCAACGGTTCGGTGCCATTGCCGGGCGGCGTGGCGCCTGGGGATGCGGTTTTCGCCATGGACGAGGTGTCAAATTTCAAAACAAGTCGGACATTCTACGGCAAAAGAGAATTTTCCGACCTGCCGTGTTGGGCGCCCGCGCACAATTCCGGCCCCATCTACGACGCACAGTGTGCGCCTTTGGACGGCCGCCCGACAAAAAATTGACACAAATCAGGCACTTAATCCTAGCCTTGCGGGGCGAACCGGGTATAATTCTCCGTTTCCCTAAATCGATTTTTCGATGGTTGGGTTGTTCACTGCTTTCACGCTAACACCGGGAGTGGGAATGTCCAATCTGAGCGATGCGCTTCAGTTGAAGTCGGCCCACAGCCAGCTTCCAGTCACTGCATATTTCGATGAGGCGCTGCTTGAGCGCGAGATCGAAACCCTCTTCAAGAAAGGTCCTCGTTACGTCGGGCACGAGCTGATGGTGCCCGAGGCGGGAGACTATTTTGCGCTGCCGTCCGAGAAGGAAGGCCGCGTGCTGGTCCGTAACCAGACGAACCGGATCGAACTGCTGTCGAACGTGTGCCGCCACCGGCAGGCGATCATGCTCAACGGGCGCGGCCATGCACAGAACATCGTGTGCCCGCTGCACCGCTGGACGTACGACCTCGATGGCCAGCTGCTCGGCGCGCCGCACTTCCCCGACAAGCCGTGCCTGAACCTCGGCAAGAGCCCGCTGCAGAACTGGCAGGGGCTGCTGTTCGAGGCCGAGGGCCGCAACGTCGCGCGCGATCTCGCGAACCTCGGCACGAAACATCACTTCGACTTCTCCGAGTACCAGTTCGATCACGTCGAAGTGCACGAGTGCGATTACAACTGGAAGACGTTCATCGAGGTCTACCTCGAGGATTACCACGTCGTCCCGTTCCACCCGGGCCTCGGCAGCTTCGTGTCGTGCGACGATCTCAAATGGGAGTTCGGCGACTGGTACAGCGTGCAGACGGTCGGCGTGCACAACGCCCTCGCGAAACCGGGCAGCACGACTTACCAGAAATGGCACGAACAGGTGCTGAAGTTCCGCAACGGCGTGCCGCCGGAGTTCGGCGCGATCTGGATGGTGTACTACCCGGGCCTGATGATCGAGTGGTATCCGCACGTGCTGGTGGTGTCGTGGCTGATTCCGCGCGGGCCGCAGAAGACGACCAACATCGTCGAGTTCTATTACCCCGAGGAAATCGCGCTGTTCGAACGCGAATTCGTCGAGGCCGAGCGTGCCGCCTATATGGAAACGGCCGTCGAGGACGACGAGATCGCGATGCGGATGGACGCGGGCCGCCGTGCGCTGATGGCCCGCGGCGAGTCGCAGGTCGGCCCGTACCAAAGCCCGATGGAAGACGGGATGCAGCACTTCCACGAGTTCCTGCGCCGCCACCTCGGCGACCTCTGACAGCGGCTGCGGCGCGTTGACGCCGCGCGGCATCCGGCAGACGAAAAGACGGGCTTCGGCCCGTCTTTTTTTGTTTAGACTTGGAGTGTCAGGCCATTTGCACTCCAGGGAGTCGTCATGCCGCACACTCATTACACCACGCTCATCTCCGCCGCCAATCTCGCCGAGCGCCTGGCCGCGGCGCCCGGCAGCGTCGCGCTGTTCGACTGCCGCTTCGATCTCGCCGATCCCGGCGCCGGCGAAGCCGCCTACGCGGCAGGTCACCTTCCCGGCGCGCACTATCTTCATCTCGACCGCGACCTGTCGGGCCGCAAGACGGGCACCAACGGCCGCCATCCGCTGCCGACCCGCGACGCGCTCGCGACGCTGCTCGCCAGCCGCGGCCTCAAGCAGGGTCAGCAGGTCGTCGCGTACGACGCGCAAGGCGGCGCCTATGCGGCGCGCCTGTGGTGGCTGCTGCGCTGGCTCGGCCACGATTCGGTTGCCGTGCTCGACGGCGGCTTGCAGGCCTGGGAAGCGGCCGGTCAGCCGCTGACGACCGACGTGCCGCACCCGGTCGCCGGCGACTTCCGCTCGGCCACGCCGCTCGAATCGACGGTCGATGCAGCGACCGTGCTCGCGAACGTGTCGTCGCCCGCGCGCGTCGTGATCGATGCACGCGCACCGGATCGCTATCGCGGCGAAAACGAAACGATCGATCGGGTGGGCGGCCACATTCCGGGCGCGCGCAACCGTTTCTTCAAGGACAACCTGACCGCCGACGGCCGCTTCAAGACCGGCCATGAATTGCGTGAGGCATTCACCGCCGTGCTGGCCGGCACCGAGCCGAACCGCGTGATCCTGCAATGCGGCTCCGGCGTCACCGCATGCCACAACGCGCTGGCGCTGGAAGTGGCCGGCCTGCACGGCGCGTCGCTGTATCCGGGCTCGTGGAGCGAATGGAGCGCCGATCCGTCGCGGCCGATCGCGACCGGCCCGAATCCTTGAGCGCCCGCGCGGCGCGACGACGATGATGCGGCGGCCGATGCCGCGGCGGCCGGTGCCGCGGCGACCGATGCCGCCGCTCGTCGTTTACATCACGCCGTACTTTTGGAACCACTCGATCGCGCGCTTCCAGCCGTCCTCGGCATCGCCCTTCACGTAACTCGGCCGGTAGTCGGCGAAGAACGCGTGACCGGCATCCGGATACACGACGATCTCCGATTCGCGCGCGCGCTTCGAATCGCTCGCCTGGATCGCCTTGCGCATGTCCGCGAGCGACGCCTGCGTGATGTTCTGATCCTTCTCGCCATACAGCCCGAGCACCGGCACCTTCAGCAACGACGCATGGTCGACCGGATTGAACGGCGTCATCTCGTCGGTCTTGCCTTCGACGAAGCCGTACCACGCCACGGCGGCCAGCACGTGCGGATTGTGCTCCGCATACAGCCACGCTTGGCGGCCGCCCCAGCAAAACCCCGTCACGCCAAGACGCGACAGGTCGCCGCCGTTCTTGCCGGCCCACGCGACGGTCGCATCGAGATCCTCCGTCACCTGCCGGTCCGGCACCTTGCTGATGATGTGGTCGTACAGCTCCTTCATCGTCGGATACTTCGCCGCATTGCCCTGCCGGGCGAACAGGTCGGGCGCGATCGCGAGATAGCCGAGCTTCGCGAAGCGCCGGCACACATCGGCGATATGCGCGTGCACGCCGAAGATCTCGTGGATCACGATGACGACCGGCAGGTTCGTCTTGTCGACCGGCTGTGCGCGATACGCCGGAATACTCGCATCGCCCGAGCGGATCTCGATGGTGTCGACGTCCAGCCCGGCGCTGTCGGTCGTGACCGTCTGCGCCGACACGGGCAGCACGGCCGCCGCGAAGGTGCCGCCGAGCGCAGCCTGCATGAACTTGCGGCGCGAGAACGGGACGTGGGGGACCAGGCTGTCGACTTCGGGTTTCAACATGAATGCACTCCTCGATTGGGCGCCGCCGTCACGATCGCCGATACGGCATGACGGGGCATCGCACCGGCGCGCGGCGCGGAAGTCGCGGCGGTTGGCACGCCGCCGCAAACGAAAACCCGGACAAGATGCCCAATAATCCGTTGTCGCGTCAACTGTCGGATGTGTAAGACTCGATTACGACACGCGGCGGCGCCGAATCGATCGTCGCGCGAACCCTGGCGAATCGAAAAGAAAAACGGGCGGCGAACACGCACGACATGCGCATTCCCCGCCCGCTCCGCGTGCGACGACGCGATCAGTGCAGCTTGACGCGCGGCAGCGTCGTGCGCCGCAGCCAGTGCGCGACCGTGTCGAGCATCATCCGCGGATAACCGTGCAGCGCCGCGATGTGCAGCCGGTACAGCGACATGTACATGAAGCGCGCGAACAGCCCTTCGATCAGCATGTTGCCGCCGATCAGCCCGCCCATCAGGTTGCCGACCGCGCTGAAGTGGCCGAGCGACACGAGCGAGCCGAAATCGCGGTACGTGAACTCCGGCAGCGAGCGGCCTTCGAGCCGGCAGCCGATCGCCTTGAGCAGGAAACTCGCCTGCTGGTGCGCCGCCTGGGCGCGCGGCGGCACGTTGCGTTCGTTGCCCGGCCATGCGCAGGCCGCACAATCGCCGAGTGCGAACACGTTGTCGTCGGTGAAGGTCTGCAGCGTGCGGCGCACGTCGAGTTGACCGAGCTTGTTGACCTGAAGGCCGTCGAGGTGCGACAGCACCGACGGCGCCTTGATGCCGGCCGCCCACACCGTCAGGTCCGCGCGCACCGCCTTGCCGCTCGCGGTATGCACGAACCCGGGCGCCACCTCGGTCACGCGCTCGCTGAGCATCAGCCGCACGCCGAGCTTTTCGAGCAGTTCGGCCGTCGCCGTCGACACGCGCTCCTGCAGTGCCGGCAGGATCCGCGGCCCCGATTCGATCAGCACGATGCCGACGTCATGACGCGGATCGAGCTTGTGCAGCCCGTACACGGACAGCACCTGCGCGGTATTGCGCAGCTCCGCGGACAACTCGACGCCCGTCGCGCCGCCGCCGACGATCACGACCTGGATACGCGGCTCGGCCGACTCGCCGGGCACGGTAGGCGCCGACGCCTGGTGCTCGGCGCGCATGCATGCCGCGATCAGCCGCTTGCGGAAGCGTTCGGCCTCCCCGACCGTGTCAAGTGCGATCGCGTTTTCCGGCGCGCCCTGCACGCCGAAGAAGTGGGTCGTGCTGCCGATCGCGATCACCAGCGTGTCGTATTCCAGCTCGCGCGCCGGCAGCAGTTCCTCGCCGTCGCTGTCGTTGAGCGGCGACAGCGTGACGCGCTTCGCCGCGCGGTCGAGCCCGGTCAGCTCGCCCTGCTGGAACTCGAAGCCGTGCCAGCGCGCCTGCGCTGCATATTCGAGTTCCTGCGTGAACGGGTCCATGCTGCCGGCCGCGACCTCGTGCAGCAGCGGTTTCCAGATGTGAGTCGGATTGCGGTCGACGAGCGTGACGAGCGCACGCGCGGGACGATTGCCGCGCGCGCCGTAACGGTCGCCGAGCCGCGTCGCCAGTTCCAGGCCACCCGCGCCTCCGCCTACGATGATGATCCGATGCATCTGATTCCCCCTTTGCGAGTCGAAATGCTGCCGCCGGACGAAGCAAACGCGATGCACGCGCGCCGCCCGGTGGATTAACCGGTTCGGACATCATCGATGTGCAGTTCGAAGCACGACGATGCGGCCGATCCGGCACGCGGGGCGCGCCGCCCCGCGTCAATGACATGCCTGACATGCATTGTCCGGGAGCTTGCGCGTTGACCACAAGCAAACCATCTCGATATTTGGCATCCCTGCAACAATATGCCGCGGGAAGCGGGAAATCGCACGGGGTGCGTCAGTGTGCCTCTTCCCAGTTCGCGCCGGCGCCCACTTCGGCGACCAGCGGCACCTTCAGCTTCGCGACGCCGCACATCATTTCCGGCAGTTTCTCGCGCACGAGCGACAGCTCGCTTTCGGGCACCTCGAGCACCAGTTCGTCGTGCACCTGCATGATCATTCGCGACGCAAGCCGGTCGCGCGTGAGCCAGTCGTCCACCGCGATCATCGACAGCTTGATCAGGTCGGCCGCTGTGCCCTGCATCGGTGCATTGATGGCCGCGCGCTCGGCCGCCTGGCGGCGCGGACCGTTGCCGCCGTTGATCTCCGGCAGCCACAGGCGGCGACCGAAAACGGTTTCGACGTAGCCCTTCTCCTTCGCCGCCGCGCGCGTGTCTTCCATGTACTGCGCGACGCCCGGATAGCGCGCGAAATAGCGGTCGATATAGAGCTTCGCCGCGTCGCGCGTGATGCCGAGATTCGATGCGAGCCCGAACGCGCTCATCCCGTAGATGAGCCCGAAGTTGATTACCTTCGCGATCCGGCGCTGGTCGGAATTGACCTCCAGCGGCGTCACGCCGAACACCTCGGCGGCCGTCGCGCGGTGGATGTCCTCGCCCTGCGAGAACGCACGCAGCAGCGACGCGTCGCCCGAGATGTGCGCCATGATCCGCAGTTCGATCTGCGAATAGTCGGCCGACACGATCCGGTGGCCCGGCGAGGCGATGAACGCTTCGCGGATACGCCGGCCTTCGGCCGTGCGCACCGGAATGTTCTGAAGATTGGGATCGTTCGACGCAAGGCGGCCCGTCACCGCGACAGCCTGCGCATAATTCGTGTGCACGCGGCCGGTGGCGGGGTTCACCATCCGCGGCAGCTTGTCGGTATAGGTCGACTTCAGCTTCGACAGCCCGCGATGCTCGAGCAGCAGCTTCGGCAGCGGGTAGTCCTCCGCCAGCTTCTGCAGCACTTCCTCGTCCGTCGACGGCGCGCCGCTCGGCGTCTTCTTCACCACCGGCAACTGCAGCTTCTCGAAGAAGATCTGCCCGATCTGCTTCGGCGAGCCGAGATTGAATTCGCCGCCCGCCAGTTCGTATGCCTCGCCCTCGAGTTCGATCAGGCGCGTCGCGATTTCGGTGCTCTGCGCGTGCAGGCGCGCATCGTCGATCAGCACGCCGGTGCGCTCCATCTTGCGCAGCACGAGCGACACCGGCATCTCGATCTCGCGATACACGCGCTCGAGGCCCGGCTCGCGCGCGACCTGCGGATACAGCGCGTGATGGAGCTGCAGCGTGATGTCGGCGTCTTCGGCCGCGTATTCGGCGGCCTGCGCGAGCGCCACTTCATCGAAACCGATCTGTTTCGCGCCCTTGCCGGCCACGTCCTCGTACTTGATCGTCTTGACGCCCAGATGACGCAGCGCGAGGCTGTCCATGTCGTGCGTGCGGTGCGATTCGAGCACGTACGATTCGAGCAGCGTGTCGTGCTCGATACCGTTCAACGCGATGTCGTAGTTCGCGAGCACCTGTGCGTCGTACTTCAGGTGCTGGCCAACCTTCTTGCGATCGGCCGATTCGAGCCACGGCTTCAGGCGCGCGAGCACTTCGTCGAGCGGAAGCTGCTCGGGCATGTCGGGGCCGCGGTGCGCGACCGGCAGGTAGGCCGCCTTGCCCGGCTCGATCGAGAACGACAGGCCGACGAGCCGCGCGAGCATCGGATCGAGCGCGGTCGTCTCGGTGTCGAACGCGGTCAGCGCGGCCGCGTCGATCTTCGCGAACCACGCATCGAACTGTTCCCAGGTCTGGATCGTGTCGTATTCGCGCACGACGTCGGCTGCGATCACCGGGGCCGGCTCGCCTTCCGCCGCATCGGCGCCGCCGCCTTCGGCCGGTGCGCTCTCGACTTCACGCAGCCAGGTCTTGAAGCCATAGCGCGCGAAAATGTCGCGCAACAGGTCGCGCGCCTCGCCGTCGCTCTTCAGCGAAGCTTCGATCGAGTCGAGATGCGGCGCGAGATCGCAGGCCGTGTCGACCGTCACGAGCCGGCGGCCGAGCGGCAGGAAGTCGAGCGCGCGGCGCAGGTTGTCGCCGACCACGCCCTTGATCTCGGCCGCGTGTTCGATGACGCCGTCGAGGCTGTCGTATTGCGACAGCCATTTCACGGCCGTCTTCGGCCCGCATTTCTCGACGCCCGGCACGTTGTCGACGGTGTCGCCGATCAGCGCGAGGTAGTCGATGATGCGCTCGGGCGGCACGCCGAACTTCGCAAGCACGCCGTCGCGGTCGAGCGTCTCGTTGGTCATCGTGTTGACGAGCGTGACGCGGTCGGTCACGAGCTGCGCGAGATCCTTGTCGCCCGTCGACACGATCACGTTCATCCCGTGCCGTTCGGCTTCGCGCGCGAGCGTGCCGATCACGTCGTCGGCCTCGACGCCTTCGACCATCAGCAGCGGCCAGCCGAGCGCGCGCACCGCGCCGTGGATCGGCTCGACCTGCAACGCGAGGTCGGGCGGCATCGACGGACGGTTTGCCTTATAGTCGGCATAGAGGTCGTCGCGGAACGTCTTGCCCTTTGCATCGAACACGCAAGCGCTATACTCTGCACTGACTTCCTTGCGCATACGGCGCAGCATGTTGATGATTCCGTAGAGCGCTCCGGTCGGCTCCCCGCCAGGGCCACGCAAATCAGGCATCGCATGGTAAGCCCGATACAGATAGCTCGAACCGTCAACCAATAGCAGGGTCTTACCTTCCAGATTTCGTTCTTCAGGCATTATGAACAAGAGAAAAGTGATTCCGAGTCTGCGTTCGCTCGCAGATCAAGAGCGCGCGACGGCCAAGAAGGCGCGCGCATCGTGGCAGATGTTCACGATTATGGCAGAGTTTATCGAGGCGACCGAGTACCTGTCGGAGATCCGCCCGGCTGTCAGCATCTACGGTTCTGCCCGCCTCAAACCCGACACGCCGCACTACAAGCTCGCCGCGCAGATCGCGCGCAAGCTGTCGGACGCCGGCTTCGCGGTGATCTCCGGCGGCGGCCCCGGCATCATGGAAGCCGCGAACAAGGGCGCGCACGCCGGCAAGGCGCCGTCGGTCGGCCTGAACATCGAGCTGCCGCACGAACAGGCCGGCAACCACTATCAGGACATCTCGCTGCGCTTCCGCCACTTCTTCACGCGCAAGGTCACGTTCGTGAAGAATTCGGATGCGGTGATCGTGATGCCGGGCGGCTTCGGCACGCTCGACGAACTGTCCGAAGTGCTCACGCTGATCCAGACGAAAAAATCGCGCCTCGTGCCGATCATTCTCGTCGGCAGCGAATTCTGGCAGGGGCTGCTGCAATGGTTCCGCGATCAACTGATTCCGATGGGCCTGATCAATCCGGAAGACATGGATCTGATGCAGGTGATCGACGATCCCGACCAGGTGCTCGACGCGGTGCTTGCGTTCTACGAGGACAGCGGCGAGGAAGAAGGTTCGGACGACGACGATCATCCGCCGCGCCCGGAAGAAGACCGGATGTTCTATCTGTAACTATTCGGTGACGACAGCCGGCCCGACGGCCGGTTGTCGTGCTTCGCACGCGACCGACATCGTGGTCCGGCGGCGCGCCGGGCGCGACTTTGTAACGCGCTGTTAATACCGTTCACCGCCGCGCGCGGTCGAATGTCAAATCCCCGCAGTCGGCGCTGCGTCATGCGACGGGCTCAGCCGCACCGGCGGCCCGCCACTGTCAAATGGATGGCCCTTCGCGCGCCTGCGCGCCGCCAATCCTCCGTAATAATCATGACTCGCCTTTTCCGTCGCGCGGCAGCACACTGCATTGTGTCGACGCGGCGTTCCCCCGGTGGAACGGTCCCCCTCGCTTCCATCGCGTCGCGTCGGCCCATTCATCACGACACCACGGAAAAGAACATGCAACGCTCGCTGATCGCCCTCGCTTTCGCCGGCCTCGGCCTTTCGCTGTCCGGCCTCGCTCACGCCGTCAACGTCGACGTCAACATCGGCACGCCCGCGCCGGTCGTCGTCGCACCCGCGCCCGTCGTGGTCGCCCCCGCGCCGGCGGTAATCGTCGGCTGGCACGGCGACCGCTACTGGGACGGCCGCCGCTACTGGGAACGCCGCGAATGGGAAGATCATCAGCGTCATCGCGGTCATGGCGGCTATCACTGCCCGCCGGGACACGCAAAGAAGGGGGAGTGCTGAGCCCCCGGCGTTGCCGCTTTGAGCCGCCTGTACCGCAAATCGGCGATCTGCCGACGCAGGCGCGCCCTTCTATCGAGCCGCCCTGACCGGGCCGAAAGAACGTCGACCGACGCCCCCCACCCTCGGCAGTCACACACGTCACGCCCGCGCTTGTGATGGCGCAAATACGCCTGCGCCGCGCAATCAGCCCGCTGTCGGGAGATTGCCGGTTCGCGCCGCGATATCGATCCGATGCTCGACGATATCGGCCATGTCGTCGCTGACGATCGACTCGGCCGTCACGCCCGGCTGCCGGTCGCAGAATTCGCCGAGCAACGGCGCGAGAAAACGACGGGTAAGCGAATACGGCGCCGCAACACGGAAAGATGCTCACGTTCCGGCGACAACACGGCCTCGCCCGGTTCGTGTCGATGCAGAGCCGGTACAGCCTGGTCTGCCGCGACGACGAGCGCGACATGCTGCCGTCGGTGACACTGGCGAATACCGTCATCGCATTCAATCGATTCCCCGTACCGGGCACGCCTTCATGGCACTGCTCAGAGCGGAGACCGTAGCGATCACAATGACGAGAAAAAGCCGACGGCCGATGAACGATGAGATCTCGAGGCTACCGATGCCTCCCCCGGCTTGCGCAGTAGAGGCCGCTCCGTCGCGCCATCGATGCGTTCCCTTCTCTGTCACGCTTGAACCTGCGAACAAGGCGCACCCAAGGATGGACGCGCCTCTTTCACGGCTTAATTAACGAGGTAGCACCAACACGGTTTGGGTTTGCTCGGGCCGACTACTGCGACGGGTTTGCAAGGATCGGAGGGGCCGAGCACCGCTTCTCTTTCGCAAGGCGGCTTCGGCTTGGATGGACCGATCACCGCTTGGGCCATGGCCGACAGCGAAGCAGTGAGCATCAGGGAAGCCAGCAGGATTTTGATTTTCATCGGATACGTCTACTCTCAATATTATAAGAATCAATTGGATCGGCTATTCGCCGTTCCTTCGTGCGGGCGTCGAACAACGCCACGCAGGAGAGCATACTTTCGATGACAAGGACAAAACTATAGGACAACTTCCAAATTGGAGAATATGGTCACGTCCGAGTACGAAGGCCGCATTGCGGCCACGACGAGTGTCCGGACGACCGGAGGGGTGACGCAGGCGCGCGCCCGCCGCCGCGAAGCCCGGCAGGGCATCGCCCTCCCCCTGCCAGTCATGCGCGTTACTGGAACGCCACTTCCGCAAAGCTGCGCAGCTTCCGGCTATGCAGCTTGTCGAGCCCGTTCGTGCGAAGGATCTCCATCGCCTTCACGCCGATCTGCAGATGCTGGTCGACCTGCCCGCGATAGAACGTGTCGGCCATGCCCGGCAGTTTCAGCTCGCCATGCAGCGGCTTGTCCGACACGCACAGCAGCGTGCCGTACGGCACGCGGAAGCGGAAACCGTTGGCGGCGATCGTCGCGCTTTCCATGTCGAGCGCGATCGCGCGGCTCTGCGACAGCCGCTGCACGGGTTCGCGATGGTCGCGCAGCTCCCAGTTGCGGTTGTCGACGCTCGCGACCGTGCCGGTGCGCATCACGCGCTTCAGCTCCACGCCCTCGAGCCGCGTGACCTCGGCCACGCCGCGCTCGAGCGCGAGCTGCACTTCGGCCAGCGCCGGGATCGGCACCCACAGCGGCAGGTCGGCGTCGAGCACGTGATCTTCCCGCACGTAACCGTGCGCGAGCACGTAGTCGCCGAGACGCTGCGTGTTGCGCAGCCCCGCGCAGTGACCGAGCATCACCCACGCGTGCGGACGCAGCACCGCGATGTGATCGGTGATCGTCTTCGCGTTCGACGGACCGACGCCGATGTTGACCATCGTGATCCCGCTGCCGTCCGCGCGCTTCAGGTGATACGCGGGCATCTGCGGCAGGCGCGGCGGCGCGGTGCCCTCGGCCGGCTCGCCGCCGAGGTTCGCGTTGTACGTGACGACGTCGCCCGGCTCGACGAATGCGCTGTACTCGCTGCGGTACGCGCGCACCTCGGGATCGTCGCTTTCCGTCATCATCGTGCGGCCGAGCTTCACGAACTCGTCGATGTAGAACTGGTAGTTCGTGTAGAGCACATAGTTCTGGAAATGCGTGGGCGACGTCGCCGTGTAGTGGCGCAGCCGATGCAGCGAGAAGTCGACGCGCGCGGCGGTGAACAGCGCGAGCGGATGCGGCTCGCCCGGCGCCGGCTCGAACGTGCCGTTGACGATGCGGTCGTCGAGATACGACAGGTCGGGCGTGTCGAAGATGTCGCGCATCGCGAGCAGGCGGTCGCGATCGAGTTCGCCCTCGAGATGGATGCCTTCCGGAAACGCGAAATGGATCGGAATCGGCTGCGACGACACGCCGATCTCGATCTTGACATGGTGGTTCTTCGCCAGCAGGCGCAGTTGCTCGCGGTAGTAGTTCGCGAAGAGATCGGGGCGCGTGACCGTCGTCTCGAACACGCCCGGCCCCGCGACGAAGCCGTACGAGCGGCGCGAATCGACGTGCGTGTTGACGTCGGTGCGGATCCGCACGAACGGATAGCACGCGCGCACGTGCTCGGTGATCGCTTCGTGGCGGCGATTGCGCGCGAACGCATCGCGCAGGAAACCCGTATTCGTGTCGTAAATGGCGGACAGCCGCGCGACGGCAGCGATCGGATCGTCGAAAGCCTCGGTCGACGGGCTTTCGGGCGACAGCACACGGTGCCGGCGGCTCAAATCGTTCTTCATTTTCATCACCTCGTCTGATCCGACGACATTACCACGGAACCAGGTCGCCCTTATGGTCGCCCTGTGCACGCGGGGGCCGGATGGCGCGCAGTATTTGCTAAAATCGGTAGGTTCACTGGAGACTCATCATGAAGCCGCTCATTTTCGTCGCCGCTGCCGTCGCGTTTGCCGCCGCCAGCGTCGCCCACGCCGCCGGCGGCACGCCTGACGCCGACGCGCAGGCCCGGGCCGAGGCCAACGAAGCCGCCGGCCTGCCCGATCTCCGCAAGATCAACCGGCCGGGCGCCGAAGTCACGTCGAAAGTGGACTTCGCCGACATCCGCCGCACGCCGAGCTTCCACGAAAAGAGCAAGAACGGCACCGAAGTCACCGAGTACCGCGACCGCGGCAAGCCGGTCGAGATCGACGTGAAGTCGAACTTCGGCACGCGCTACCAGATGAGCTCGACGCCCGACACGTCGCCGAAGCCGCACGACGCGGGCATCCCGATCACGCGCCTGCCGTCGCTGAACCTGCGCTACTGATTCCGTGGCGCCGCGCACCGACCGCGCCGCGCCGCCCCTTCACCTGCTGTCGCGCTGCACGCCGCCCGCGTGCCGACACCCTGACCTGACGCATCCGCATGGCCGTTTTCACCGCTGTTTCCGACTCCGATCTCGCGCAATGGATGCGCCACTACGAACTGGGCGACGTGCTTGCGTTCCGCGGCATTCCGTCCGGTATCGAAAACAGCAATTTCTTCCTGACGACGACGCGCGGCGAATACGTCCTCACGATCTTCGAAAAGCTCACGGCGCAGCAGTTGCCGTTCTACCTCGACCTGATGCGCCACCTGGCCGCCCACGGCGTGCCGGTGCCGGACCCGGTCCCGCGCGACGACGGCGCGCTGTTCGGCGAGCTGCACGGCAAGCCGGCCGCGATCGTCACGAAGCTCGACGGCGCGGCCGAACTCGCGCCCGGCGTCGAACACTGCATCGAGGTCGGGCAGATGCTCGCGCGCCTGCACCTCGCGGGGCGCGACTATCCGCGCAGCCAGCCGAACCTGCGCAGCCTGCCGTGGTGGCAGGAGAACGTGCCGGCAATCGTGCCGTTCATCACGGACGCGCAACGCACGCTGCTCGAAAGCGAGCTCGCGCACCAGGCCGGTTTCTTCGCGTCGGACGACTATGCGGCGCTGCCGGCCGGCCCATGCCATTGCGACCTGTTCCGCGACAACGTGCTGTTCGCGCACGCGGCGCCCGGCACCGGCCACGACGTGCGGCTCGGCGGCTTCTTCGACTTCTATTTCGCGGGCTGCGACAAGTGGCTGTTCGACGTCGCGGTTACCGTCAACGACTGGTGCGTCGACCTTGCGACCGGCGTGCTCGACGTCGCGCGCGCCGATGCGCTGCTGCGCGCGTACCAGACGGTCCGGCCGTTCACGGCCGAGGAACGCCGCCACTGGAGCGACATGCTGCGCGCCGGCGCGTACCGCTTCTGGGTGTCGCGCCTGTACGACTTCTACCTGCCGCGCGCGGCCGAGATGCTCAAGCCGCACGACCCCGGCCATTTCGAACGCATTCTGCGTGAGCGTATCGCGCATACGCCCGCGCTTCCCGAGATCCAAACCGCATGCAACTGATCGAAGTGCCCGCGAAAACGGGCTATGTCTGGTTCCGTCAAGGCATCTGGCTGTTCCGCCGGAATCCGCTCGCATTCATCACGCTGTTCTTCACGTACCTGCTCGCGATCACGCTGGTGTCGATGGTGCCCGTGATCGGCTCCGCGCTGCCGCTGGTGTTCATTCCCGGCATCGCGGTCGGCTTCATGGCCGCGTGCCGCGACACGGTGGCCGGCAAGACCGTGATGCCGACGATCCTCGTCGACGGCTTTCGCTCGTACGGCACCGTCGCGACGCAGCGGCTGCTCGTGCTCGGCGTGATCTACGTCGTGTCGATGGTGCTGGTGTTCGCGGCATCGTCGCTCGTGGACGGCGGCGCGCTGTTCCACGTGATGATGGGCGCGGCCGACGAAGCGAACACGACGCCCGAGACGCTCGCCGCGCAAGGCACGCTGGGCGCGCTGTTCTTCGCGACGCTACTCTATCTGCCGGTCGCGATGCTGTTCTGGTTCGCGCCGGTGCTGGTCGCGTGGCATGACGTTCCGCCCGCGAAGGCGCTGTTCTTCAGCGTCGTCAGTTGCTGGCGCAATCGCGGTGCGTTCGTCGTGTACGGCGTGCTGTGGTTCGGCGTCGCGCTCGGCACGTCGCTCGCGCTGTCGCTGCTGCTGCAGGCGCTCGGCGCCGGCGCGTATGCGCTGACGATCATGATGCCGGTGACGATCATCATCGTCACGATGCTGTACTGCTCGTTCTACGCGACCTATCGCGGCTGCTTCGGCGTGCAGGAACCGGGCGCGACGACGACGATGTCGGGCCGCTGACCCTTCTCCCGGCCGGCGCATGTCGCCGGCCGTCACGCTGTTTCCCGCGCCGGGTGGGCGCCCGGCGCGCTTCCGATCTCTCCCCTTTTCCGGTATCGACCGTCTCTGGTCGCCCCCTGTTCAACCTGAACTTTTGCGCGCAAAATAATTTGTGTGCAAATCGTTCGCGCATCCGCCGCGCTTCCCGAATCATGGATCGCCTGCCTCCGCTGCCCCAGACGCTCGACGAGCAACTCTGCTTCGCGCTTTACTCGACTTCGCATGCGATGACGAAGGCGTACAAGCCGCTGCTCGACAAGCTGTCGCTGACCTATCCCCAATATCTCGCGATGCTCGTGCTGTGGGAGCGCGACGACCTGGCCGTGAAGGACATCGCAGCACGGCTCGACCTCGATCCGGCCACGGTCACGCCGCTGCTCAAGCGGCTGGAAGCGCTCGGCTACGTCGAGCGCGTGCGCAGCGCGACTGACGAACGCGTCGTCAACGTGCGCGTGACGCCGGAAGGCCGTGCGCTGAAGGACCGCGCGCGCTCGGTGCCCGCCGATCTCTTTTGCGCGATGCAACAGACGCCCGACTTCCTGATCAGGCTGCGCGCCGATCTCCAGCAGTTGCGCGACGCGTTGTCGGTAGCCAACGAACGCTGACACTTCGCGCGCGAAGCCACCCACCCCGCGCTGGCGGGTTTTTCTTCAAAATTTAATTTGCACACTAATCATTTGTGTTCTATATTTTAGTCATGGCCGGCGACATCCCGTCCGACCGGACCGCTTTCCCCCTCTCTTCCCGACAGGAGTTGCACGATGAACATTCTGTACAAGACCAGCGCCACGAGCACGGGCGGCCGCGACGGCCGCGCGGTATCCGCCGACCACAAGCTGGAAGTGAAGCTGGCCGCGCCGCGCGAACTCGGCGGCACGGGCGCGGAAGGCACGAATCCGGAGCAGCTGTTTGCCGCAGGTTACTCGGCCTGTTTCCTGAGCGCGATGAAATTCGTCGCGGGCCAGAACAAGCAGACGCTGCCGGCCGATACGCAAGTGACGGCGGAAGTGGGCATCGGCCCGAACGATGCGGGCGGCTTCGGGCTCGACATCGAACTGCGCGTGTCGCTGCCGGGGCTCGACAAGAACGACGCGCAAGCGCTGGTCGACAAGGCGCATCACGTGTGCCCGTACTCGAACGCCACGCGCAACAACGTGCCGGTGCGCCTGACGGTCGTCTGACGCGACCAGGTTCGGGCTTCGACAGAATACGAAAAGGGCGCGTGCAGCTCGATGCCGCACGCGCCCTTTTACGCGATTCGTCGAAATGGCGGGCCGGCGGGCCCGCGTGCGCCGCTTAGCGCGCGCCGATCGAATACGGACGGTTCATTGCCGCGTCGCGATCGATCTTGCGCATGCGGAATTCGAGATCGTAGATGTCGGTGGCTTCGGCCAGATACGCGTCGGCGCGCTCTTTCGCGGCCTTTTCGGCGTTCTTGGTCAGCATCAGGAACAGGTGGCTCAGCAGGTACATGGTCGATCTCGCTATTCAAAGGTTCTGGACTAGGGTTTTCCCGAATTATAGGGAAAACCCTAGGCTTTGACCAGCATCGATCAAACCGTGCGTCGTTCGGTCGCCACAGTGCGGCGATGGGTTTCGAAAAAAGCCCAGATCATCGCGCTTGCGTCGGGGCCGACCGCCGCGTGAAACGGCACGGCTTCGTCGCCGCCCGCCCACGCGTGATCGAGCCCTTTCACGTGACACAGCCGCACGACCGGCTCGCCGTCGCGGCACACGTCGGTAATCTGGACGCCCGTTTTGCGCGTCTCGACGCGCTCGCCGCCACGCAGCGCGCCCCGGCTGTCGGCGAGCCCGTTCAGGCGCATGAACTGGACGGTCAGCTGGTCGGCATTCTTCGGCGCCACGACATGGTCGCCGTCGCCCTGGACGATCAGCGCGGGCATGCCTGGATATGCGCTGGCGTCCACCAGCGCGTCGACCACCGCGGCCGGGTTCTGCCGCAGCCCGCGGCGCATCACGTCCATCGCGGTGATGCCGGAATTCGCTTCGCCGAGCGCGGGGCCCGAGTGCAACGCGACCGCCGCGAAACGGTCCGGATGGTGCAGCGCAAGCAGCGATGCGAGCCCCGCGCCGGCCGACAGCCCCGCGACGTAGACGCGCGACGCGTCGAAACCCTGCTCGTCGACCAGCGCGTCGACCAGCGCCGCCACCGTGTCCGCCTCGCCGCGCCCCGCGCGGTCGGTGTCTTCATACCAGTGCCAGCACCCATGCGCGTGCGCGCGCAGCGACTGTTCCGGATACAGCACCGCGAAGCCGTGCTTGTCGGCCAGCAGGTTCATCCGCGTGCCCTGCGCGAATTCGTCGACGGACTGCTGGCACCCGTGCAGCATCACGACGAGCGGCATCGCGCCACGCCGGCGGCCGGGCGGCACGTAAAGCCCGTATGCGAGATGCTGGACGAGGCGTCCGAGCGCGGGCGCCATCGGATGTTCGCCGCGCGTCCACTCGCCCGCCGCCCACGCGGCCGCGCGCGGCCGCACGCGCGATTCGCGAGGCGGGGACGGATCGGACACGGCAGGAGAGGCCGCGGCCTCGAGTGCGTCGCGCGCGATGCGCTGCGCATCGCGCGCCGCGCGCTTGGCGACCGGGGACAGCATGCGTTTCATGCCGCCCAGCCACACCTTGGTCAGACTTTTGGTCATCGATCGGGCTCGCAGTCAGGAAAAATAGGGGCGCGATGAAGCCGCCGCAACGGATGCATCGTTTGACTTTGTGCAATGCACCATAACATTGTTTCCAGGATTTTTCCTGCTCGCCGAGCGTTCCCGGCGGCGCAAAAGCGGGCCCCCATACGGACACGGCGCTATACTGGGGTTTCGTCGCTTGTATCCGTTGTAGTCGTTCTTCCCGGCTCGCGCGTTGATTTAAGCATTGTCCCGCCTTCGTTCGTCCCCTTCCCGATGTTCGACCTGCCCGCTCACCTGTGGATCATGATCACCGCGTTCGGCGGCGCCGGTCTGACCTTGCCGCTCGCGATCACGATAGCCGTCTGGCTCATGCTCGGCTACTCATGGCAGCGCGCGGCCGCGTGGCTCGGCGTGCTCGCGGCCGCAATCGGCGTGGTCGCGCTCACGAAGATCGCGTTCCTCGGCTGGGGCATCGGCATCCGCGCGTGGGATTTCACCGGCTTCAGCGGCCATGCGATGCTGTCGACGTCGGTGTATCCGGTCGCGATTTTCCTCGCGCTGATCCGCACGCGCACGCCGGTGCGGATCGCCGGCATCGCGCTCGGACTGGCGGCCGGCATCGCGGTCGGCGTGTCGCGGGTCGCGCTCGACGCGCATTCGCCGTCCGAATCGATCACAGGCTGCATCGTCGGCGCGATCGCCGCGCTCGCGTTCATCGCCGGCTCGTGGCGCGCGGCGCCGCACCGCTGGTCGGTGCCGGCGGTCGTCGCGAGCCTCGCGCTCGTCACCGTGGCGCTCCACGGCCTCACGGTGCCGTCGCATCGCTGGGTCACCAAAGTCGCGCTGGAACTGTCGGGCCACGAGCGCCCCTTCGTCCGCGCGCGCTGGAAGGCCAATCCGAACTACCATCCCGCGTCGCAGCCGTCGTCGCTGCAGCGCACCGAATCGGCGCCGCCTGCGCTTCATGCGTGACCGGCCGCCCGGCCGCCCGTTTTCATGTCTGACCATTTCATGCGCACCGTCGCATGCGCAGTATGTCGAGCGTTATAACCCGCCCTATATTACGATGACGGTTTCCACCCATTCACAACGAAACCCATGCGCTCAACCGCCCGTCCGCTTCGCCGCGCCCTGCTTCGCCTGCTGCCGATCGCCACGCTTGCCGCCGGGGTCGCGCTCAGCGCACCCGCTTGCGCCGCCGACGAACTCGTCGTGTCGGCAGCAGCCAGCCTGACGAACGCGTTCAAGGCCGTCGGCGACGCGTACGAGAAGCAGCATCCGGACACCAAGGTGCTGTTCAACTTCGGCGCATCGGACGTGCTGATGCAGCAGATCGCCAAGGGCGCGCCGGCCGACGTGTTCGCGTCGGCCGACCAGAAGGCGATGGATCGCGCGGTGAACGAGAAGGTGATCGTGCCCGGCACGCGCCGCGACTTCGCGGCGAACTCGCTCGTGCTGATCGTGCCGGCGGACAGCCGCGCGGCCGCGCCGACGTCGCTGAACGACCTGACCGCGCCGGGCGTGAAGCGCATCGCGTACGGCGACCCGGCCTCGGTGCCGGTCGGCCGCTACACCGAGGGCGCGCTGCGCACGGCCGGCGTGTGGGATGCGGTCAGCGCGAAGGGCGTGCTGGCCGCCAACGTACGCCAGAGCCTCGACTACGTCGCGCGCGGCGAGGTCGACGCGGGCTTCGTGTTCGGCACCGACGCCGCGATCATGCCGGGCCGCGTGAAAGTCGCGCTGACGGTGCCGACCCGGACGGCCATCACTTACCCGATCGCCGTGGTCAAGGACAGCCGCCACGCCGCGCAGGCGCAGTCGTTCATCGATTTCGTCGCGTCGCCGCAGGGGCAGGCCGTACTGTCGACGTTCGGCTTCAAGCCCGCCAAGTGAGGGAATCGCGATGCAAGACGCCTGGGTCCCGCTGCTGCTGTCGCTGAGGGTTGCCGGCTGGGCGACCGCACTCGACATCGTGCTCGGCGTCGCGGCCGCGTTCGTGCTCGCGCGCTGGCGCTCGCCGCTGCGCGACGTCGTCGATTCCGTGCTGACGCTGCCGCTCGTGCTGCCGCCGACGGTGCTCGGCTATTACCTGCTCGTGCTGCTCGGCCGGCGCGGCGTGTTCGGCGCGTGGCTCGACAAGTTCGGCATCGAACTGGTGTTCACGTGGCAAGGCGCGGTGATCGCGTCGATGGTCGTCGCGTTTCCGCTGATCCTGAAATCGGCGCGCGCGGCGTTCGAAGGCGTCGATCCGCATCTCGAACGCGCCGCGCGCACGCTCGGGCTCGGCGAAGTTGCGGTGTTCTTCCGCGTGACGCTGCCGCTCGCTACGCGAGGGATCCTCGCCGGAGCGCTGCTCGCGTTCGCGCGCGCGCTCGGCGAATTCGGCGCGACGCTGATGATCGCCGGCAACCTGCCCGGCCGCACGCAGACGCTGTCGGTTGCAATCTACGCGGCCGTGCAGGCCGGCGACGACAACACGGCCAACTTCCTCGTGCTGGTGACGTCGATCACCTGCGTGCTCGTGCTGCTCGCGACCGGCTGGCTCGTGCCGTCGCGCGCCCGGCGGAGCCAGTTGACATGAAGCGGCCGTCCTGTCCGTATCAGTGGCGCCGCCCGGCGGCCGGCCCGCTTCGGCGGAGGCCCGCATGAGCGTCGTCGTCGACATCCGCAAGACCTACGCGAACGCCGAGCGCCGCTTCACGCTCGACGTGTCGTTCACGGCGACGACGCAGCGCGTCGTGCTGTTCGGTCCGTCTGGCGCAGGCAAGAGCATGACGCTGCAGGCGATCGCCGGGCTGCTGACGCCCGACGAAGGCGCGATCACGCTGAACGGCGAGCCGCTGTTCGACGCCGCGCGCCGCATCGACGTGCCGACCCGCGAACGCCGTGTCGCGTACCTGTTCCAGGACTATGCGCTGTTCCCGCATCTGAACGTGCGGCAGAACATCGCGTTCGGGCTCACGGCCGGCCTGCGCAACCCGCGCGCGAAGACGGCGCCGCCGGAGGTCGCGTACTGGCTGCGCGCGTTCGATCTCGAATCGCTCGCGGGGCAATATCCGTCGCAACTGTCGGGCGGGCAGAAGCAGCGCGTGGCGCTCGCCCGTGCGCTGGTCGCGCAGCCGCGCATCCTGCTGCTCGACGAACCGTTCGCGGCGCTCGACGGCGCGATGCGCCAGCGGATGCGCCATGAGCTCGCCGAACTGCAGGCGCGGCTCGACATCCCGATGGTGCTGATCTCGCACGACCCCGACGACGTCGCCGCATTCGGCGACCAGGTCGTGCAGTTGAGCGAAGGACGCGTGCAGGCGAGTTCGCCGCACGCCGAGTGGCCGACGCGCGTCACCTGAACGCGCGACGCCGTGGTCGTGAGCGTGGCGCCCGCCGCCACGCTGGAGCCTGAGAGCAGCCGCGTCGCGGCACAGGCTGAAAGCGGAAACGAAGCCGGTGCGATGCGCACGCATGCGGCACCGGCTTCACGCCGCCCCGCACGACGGCCCCAGGCCAATGGAAGCCACGCTGCCGGCCGGGTCAGCCGGTCACCGCCAGAATCACGCTCGACGCCTTGAACAGCGCGATCGCGCGCCGGCCGGAGCCGAGCTGCAACGCATCGACGCTGTCGTTGGTCACGACGGCCGTCAGCGTCCCGCCGCCGTCGAGCGCCAGCGTCACCTCGCTGTTCACCGCGCCCGCCGTGACGGCTTCGACGCTGCCGCGCAGCCGGTTGCGCGCGGACACCTTCAGGTCGGGCCCGCCATCGTCGACCGCGAGCACGACCCACGACGCCTTCACCAGCGCGCACGCGCTCGCGCCTTCCCGCAGCCCGAGCGCTTCGGCGCTTTCGTGCGTCAGCACGGCGACGACGGCTTGCCCGCCCGGCAGCGCAAGCGTGACCTCGTCGTTGACGGTGCCGCGCACGATCGACGCGACCTTGCCGAACAACTGGTTGCGCGCGCTCGTCTTCATCCCGATCCGGCCGATCAGCGCCCAGTCGACGTCGAAGCCGGCAACGGCCGCGCTCGCGGCCTCGATGAAACGGCGATGCTCGCGCTCGATCGTGCGGAACACGGCGATCAGCGACGTCGCGCGCGGCGTCAGCGTCGTGCCGCCGCCGCCCTTGCCGCCCGTCGAACGCGCGACGAGCGGCTCGCCGGCGAGATTGTTCATCGTGTCGACCGCCTCCCAAGCGGCCTTGTAGCTGAGGCCGACGGCCTTCGCCGCGCGCGTGATCGAACCGGTGTCGCCGATCGCCGCGAGCAGCGCGATACGCGTCGCGCCGCCGAGCGTCTGTTCGCCGGCACGCAGCCACAGCTCGCCACCCAGTTCGAGCGGCCCGGCGGACGAGGAAGAATGCGGTGCGTCGGTCATCATCGGCATGCGGGCAGGAAACGGGCGGCCATTATAGGGCCCGGCGCGCGGCGCTCAGCCCGGCTTGCCGTCGAGCTTCGGCGGCCGCAGGCTGGCCAGCAGCGTCTCGGCGTCGCGCGCGGCCCGCTGTTCGAGCGCGGCGCCGTAGCCGCGCACGAAACCGAGCTGATACGGCGGCGCCGCCAGTTGTTCGAGATGGTGCAGCGCGACCATCGCGTCGTTCGCTTCGCCGAGCACGCTCTGCACGCGCGCCAGCGTCTTGACCGTCTCGGTGCGCGTGCGGCGCGACGCCAGCGACGCGAAGAATTCGAGGGCGTAGCGCAGCCGCTTCGCATCGATCCGCACCTGGTGGCGCGCCGCCGTGTCGAGCGACGTGAGCGACGGCGAGCCGTACAGATGACCGAACAGCCGCCGCACGCGCTTGGTCGCGTGACGCCGCAGCGACGGCGCGTCGTCGTCGCCACCCGCCGGCAGCGCGAGCGCGCTCAGCCATTCGAGCCAGCCGAGCGTCAGCCGCGCATAGCGGGCCGAATGCAGCGCCTGCCGCAGTTCGACGCGCGCGGCCATCGACTGCGCGCGGGCGGCGTCGAGCGTGCCGTCCCACGCACCGCCGCCGCCGTCGGCCGCGATCAGCGCGGGCAGGCTCTCGGTCGCGAACACGTCCCAGTCGCGCACGGTGCCGAGCAGCGCGGCGAGCCAGCGCAGGTCGACACCGAGCGTGTCCTTCCATTGACGGTCGGTGAAGCGCGGGAAGAAGCGCATCAGCGTGCGCAGGCGGCGCAGCGCGACGCGCATCTGGTGCACGAACTCGGGATCGTCGCGATCGAGCACGCCGCACTCGTTGCCGAGCCATTGCGCGGTGATGTCGCCGGACAGCGCGAACAGCGCGGCGCGCTGCGTGCGGATGCCGCTCAGGTCGACGGGCTGCGCCTTGACCAGCGCGGCGGCTACCGGCCCGCCCGCACAGGCGCGGTCGATCACGCTCGTCAGTTGCACGAAGGCGGGCCACGCGCCGGTCAGTTCGCGCGCCGCGGCAAACAGCGCGTGCAGCGCGGCCGTGCGCGCGGCAACGGTTTCCCAGTCGGGCGCGGCCAGTCGCAACTCCACGTAGCGGCGCGGCGGCTCGCCGCCGCCGTGCAGCGCGATGTCGTCGAGCGTCATCTCGACCACGACGCCGCTGTCATCGGCCCAGCGCCCGCGCCGCCGTTCGCTGACGATGCGCAGCGCCGACGCCTGGGATCGCGCTTCGTCGGTGTCCGATGCAACGCCGTCGATCTCGGCGGCCGGCGCGTCGGCACCGGCCGCGGCACGTGCCGCAGGCACCGGCGACGTCGCGACGACGATGCCAGCGTGCTCCGCGTCGAACAGTTCGCGCTGCGTGACGCCGGGCGCGAACGTCTCGGTGCGCGACGCGACGACCCGTGTGCCATGCGCGTTCGCTTCGAGCCAGGTCCACCAGCTCGCGCCCGGGCTCCGCTCGGCCTCCTCGATCTGGCACGGCTCGATCGTCACGCGCTCGTGGCCGCGCCGCATCCGGACCTGCGGGCAGATCCGCCACGCGCGCACGAGTTCTGCGCCGAAGTCGCGCTGCGCGCCACGGGCGCGGCTTGCGCCCTTTCCCGGCCACCCTTCCAGCGACAACGACAACACGATTTCCAGCACACGCGACATGGAGGCTCCTGCACAAGAAGGATCGCCGGCGCATCGACCGCGCCGGCGTCGCTCGTGAAGCAACTTCCATAGTACACGCCCCAAAAGAGCGCAGCCGACGATCCGGCCCTGTCTCCCTGTGGCACGTCAAACCGGCACGTCAGACGGCGTATTGCGCGATGCCGTTGCCGAACGACCAGTTCTCCTTCAGCACCTCGACGAGACCGATGAATACGTCTTCCTGCCGCACGCCGGGCTGCTGCGACAGGTTGTCGGCGATCGTCCGGTACAGCGCCCGCTTCTGCTCGAGCGTGCGCGTGTTGTTCGCGGTGATCTGGATGATCACGAGATCGTCGCTGCGTTCGATATCGAGGTAATGACGGCCGAACACGAAATTCTCGGCCGCGTGCTCGGTGACGACCATGAAGATGTCGTCCTCGGGCACGTTGAACGTCTGTATCAGCGCGCGTTGCACACCGTCGACGAGGGCCTTGCGGTAGGCGGCCGGTTTGCCTTCGCGTACGGCGATACGGGTGAATGGCATGGTGCTGCTCCTGTCGGTGAGTGACGTTGAAGATCGAAAACACAGCGTCAGGTTAGGCGCGGCAACCTATAATGAACAGTCATTGATGAATATTTCATTCATTTTCAACTGAAATGAAAGTACTCGATCTCGATGCGGTACGCGCGTTCGTGCTGGTCGCCGACCTCGCCAGCTTCACGCGCGCAGCCGATGCGCTCGGCACCACGCAGTCGGCCGTCAGCCTGAAGCTGAAGCGGCTGGAGGCCCATCTCGGCAAGCCGCTGCTGGCGCGCACGCCGCGCGTCGTCAAGCTGGCCGCCGACGGCGAGACTTTCCTGCCGGCCGCCCGCGCGCTGCTCGACGCGCACGAGCACGCGCTCGGCGCGATCTCGACCGGCACGGTGCGCCTGTCGCTCGGCGTCAGCGAGCACGTCGCGGTGCCCGACCTGCCGGCCGTGCTGACGAGCCTGCACCGGCAGGATCCCGGGCTGTCGCTGGAAATGCATCTCGGAGCGTCGACGAGCCTGCTTCCGCAGTACGACGAACGGCGGTTCGACGCGGTGATCGTCCGGCACGAGCCCGGCGAGGATCCGCCGCGCGACGACGCCACGCCGCTGTTTACCGAGCCGCTGGCGTGGCTCGCCGCGCCCGACTGGGCGCCGCGCGCAGGCGAGCCGCTGCCGCTCGCTGTGCTGGCCGGCCCCTGCGGGGTGCGGGCCGCCGCGCTGCGCGCGCTCGACCGTGCGGGGCTGCCATGGCGCGAGCGCTTCACGGGCGGCGGGGTCGCGGCGGTCACGGCCGCCGCCGCGGCGGGGCTGGCCGTCTGCCCGCTCGCGCGGCGCGTCGCCCCCCGCACGCTGGTCGACGTCGGCGCGAAATTCGGGCTGCCGGCGCTGCCGCGATCGCAGGTCGTGCTGTATTCGCGCGTACGCGACGCCCGCGCCGCCGCCGCGCTGCGCAGGTTCGCCGACAGTCTTGCAATCTCGGCGTAAACTAGCGGGCTCCTCCGTAATCTCCAGACGAATTCCCATGAAGCCCGACGCCCGCAAGCACCTCCGCGCCAACCTGCTGATGCTGGGCGCCGCCGCGATCTGGGGCTCCGCTTTCGTCGCGCAACGCCTGAGTCTCGACGTGATCGGCCCGTTCCTGTTCACCGGGCTGCGCTTCCTGCTCGGCGCGCTCGTGCTGGTGCCGCTGCTGATGCTGAATCCGGCGTCGCGCACGCAACTCGCGGCGATTCGCCGCGAACCGGCGCTGCTGCTGCCCGGCCTCGCGCTCGGCGGGCTGCTCGCCGTGTCGATCTCGCTGCAGCAGGTCGGCCTGCAATACACGCGGATCGCGAACGCCGGCTTCATCAGCTCGCTGTACGTCGTGATCGTGCCGCTGATGGGCGTGTTCGCGCGCCACCGGATCGGCGCGGGCACGTGGTTCGGCGCGTTGCTGGCCGCGATCGGCCTGTATTTCCTCAGCATCGACGAGCACTTCTCGGTGCTCTACGGCGACTGGTTCCAGCTCGCGGGCGCCGTCATCATCGCCGCGCACGTGATGGCGGTCGGCCATCTCGCGAAGCGCCACGATCCGCTCGTGCTCGCGTTCCTGCAGTTCGCCGTGTGCGGCGTCGCGTGTCTCGCGGCCGGCCTGGCCGTCGAACCGGTCAGCGTCGCGATGCTGCGCGGCGCGCTGCCGACGCTGCTGTACGGCGGGCTGCTGTCGGTCGGGGTCGGCTATACGCTGCAGGTCGTCGCGCAGCGCGACGCGGCGCCCGCGCACGCGGCGGTGATCTTCAGCATGGAAGGCGTATTCGCGGCGATCGCCGGCTGGGCCGCGCTCGGCGAAACGCTGACGCTGCGCGCGCTCGTCGGCTGCGCGCTGATGCTGGCCGGCCTGCTCGCGTGCCAGTTGCTGCCGAACGGCGACGCGCGGAAAAAGGACGAGGACGCGCTGCCGGCGTGACGCCCACCGTCCCTATAATGGCGATTCGCGTGACTTCCACGCCAACCGCTTCCGACAGGCCAGCTCCGTGACGTCCACTTCCGTCGATCCCGCCGCCGACCTGCTGCGCGAACGCGCAGCGCACTACGCCGCCCAGGCGGCGCTGTTCCTGCGCGACCAGGCGCTCTCCACCGCGTCGCACGACCTGCGCAGCCCGCTGAATGCGATGCACAGCTGGGCCTACGTGCTCGAGCGCCAGCTCGCCAATGCCGATCCGAACCTGCAGCGCGCGCTCGCGGGCATCCGCACGGGCATCGACCAGCAGGTCGCGCTGATCGATGGCGTGCTCGACGCGCCGCGCGCGGAAACCCGCACGCTCGCGCTCGCGCCGCGGCCGTTCGCGCTGCGCGCGCTGCTCGACGAAACGATCGCGCTCGTGCGTTTCACGCTCGCCGACACCCGCCAGGTCGCGCTCGACACGACGCTGCCGGATGGCGAGCCGTCGCTCACCGTCGATCGCGAACGCGTCGCGCAGGCGCTCTGGACCCTGCTGACGACGGCCGTCGAGGCCAGCGCCGCGGGCAGCCGCGTCGTGTTCGCCTGCACGCGCGACGGCGCACAGTTCACCGCGCGCGCCACCTGCACCGTGAACACCGGCGTGCTCGTCGATCCCGCGCAGCCACACGCGTTCGAATCGTTCGCCCGGCACGAGATGCTGCGCGAGCGCGACGCGAAACGCAGCGCATGGGCGCTCGCGCTGTGCCAACGCGTCGCCCTCGCGCACGGCGGCACGTTCGCGCACGACGTGTTCGGCGACGGCGCGCCCGCCACCCTCACGTTCTCGATTCCGTGCGAGGCGCCGGTGTAAGCAAGCGGCCGCCCGACACATTACAAAATCCTTTCTGGCCCTATACTGACGGGCCATTCATAACCGGAGCGATTCTTTGTTACAGATCTTCGCGCTCATCGGCGCGTTGTTCCTGGTGGCCCTGAACGGGTTCTTCGTTGCGGCCGAATTCGGCCTCGTCAAACTCCGCGCGACGCGCGTCAAGACCCTCGCCCGCAAGCACGGCCTGCGCGGGCGCATCCTCGCCATCGTGCACGGCCGGCTCGACGCGTATCTTTCCGCGTGCCAGCTCGGCATCACGCTCGCGTCGCTCGGCCTCGGCTGGGTCGGCGAACCGGCGTTCGCGGAACTGATCGGCCCGCTGCTCGACCTGATCGGCGTCGAGTCCGAACGCGTCGTGCACCTGATCTCGCTCGTGTTCGCGTTCTCGCTGATCTCGTTCCTGCACATCGTCGTCGGCGAACTGGCGCCGAAATCGATGGCGATCCGCCAGCCGGAGAAGGTCGGCCTGTGGGTCGCGCTGCCGCTCTACGCGTTCTACTGGGCGATGTATCCGGCGATCTGGGTGCTCAACACCAGCGCGAACGCGGTGCTGCGGCTCGCGGGGCTGTCGGCCGACCACGGCGGCGATGCGCACTATTCGACCGACGAGCTGAAGCTGATCCTGCGCAGCCGCCGCAGCGCGGCCGGCAATGCGGCCCAGCCGGCGCGCGGCACATACAGCAACGACGAGTGGAACACGCTCGCGCATTCGCTCGATTTTTCGTCGATGACCGTGTCGGACCTGATGCGGCCGGCCCATGAAATGATCGGCCTGCGGCGCGACCTGCCGCTGCCCGACAACATGGAGATCGTCGCGCGGCACCGCTTCAGCCGCTATCCGCTGTTCGAGGATGCGTCGCGCGAACAGGTGAGCGGGCTGATCCACCTGAAGGACCTGCTGCTCGCGCGTCACGCGGGCGCCGCGCTCGCGGATCTGTCCGACTACGTGCGCCCGGTCCAGTACGTGAAGCCCGACACGCCGGCGCTGGAGCTGTTCCGCCGCTTCCGCAAGGGCGCGCCGCACTTCGCGCTGGTCGGCAACAAGGGCGAGAAACCGATCGGCTTCCTGACGCTCGACAACCTGCTCGGCGCGCTGGTCGGCCAGATCCACGACGAGTTCCGCCAGGGAGACGCCGACTGGAGCCGCCTCGACGACGGCACGCTGATGGGCAAGGGCAGCCTGCCCGTCGTGTCGCTCGAGCAGGCGCTCGGCATCGACATCGACGAAGGCCGCGCGGAATCGGTCGGCGGCCTCGTGATCCAGGCATTGAGCGACCTGCCGACCGAAGGGCAGCGCGTATCGTTCGACCGCTTCGACGTCGTCGTGAAGAAGATGAACGGGCCGCGCATCGTGCTCGTGCGCGTCTATCCGAAGATCGCGAAAGAGGCCGACGAATGACGGCGGCGGGTTGCATCGCGCGATGAACGCGCCGCTGCCGCGCTGCTGCGTGATCACGCCGGAGCCGGCATCCGCATCGGCGGCCGATCGGGCCGCGTTCCTCGATCGGCTGTCGACCGTGCTCGCGCGCGGTGAAACGCTCGTGCAACTGCGCGTGAAATCGTTCGACGCGGCCGCGTTCGCGTCGCTGGCCGCCGCGGCGCTCGCGCGCTGCAACGCGGCCGGCGCGCATCTGATGCTGAACGGCCCGATCGACGCAGCCGGCGTGATGCGGCTCGACGGCGCCGGCTGGCATCTCGACGGCCCCGCGTTGCGCGCGGTCGCGCAGCGGCCGCTGCCGGCCGGCCGGTGGGTGTCCGCCGCGTGCCACTCGGAAGACGACCTGCTGCTGGCCGCGCGCGCCGGCGCGGATTTCGTCACGCTATCGCCGGTGCTGCCGACGCTCAGCCACCCCGGCGCGCCGACGCTCGGCTGGGCGCGATTCGACGCGCTGGCCGCGCAGGCCGCGATGCCCGTGTTCGCGCTCGGCGGCATGACGCGCGCGCACCTCGACGACGCGCGCCGTCACGGCGCGTACGGGATCGCGGGCATTCGCGGGTTCTGGTAATTCGGTATGTTCCGGCAGCGCGGCCGTGCGCGACCGATGGCCGCCACGCCGCTTCACGCGTTCATCGGCTCATGCGTTCAGGTTCGCACGCCTGCCGCGCCATGAACCGTCGTCGAGGCGACGCACGTCGTGCGTCAGCGCGTAGCGATTGACGTCGCCCGTCAGCCACGCGACGAGCGAATACGGCGGCAACTCCCCTTCATCGACCCGGTCGCGCGCGCGTGCCGGCGTCTCGAACACCACCCGCCCGACCGGTGCATCGAACGGCAGCGCATCGGGCGACAGGTTCAACGCGATCGTCAACGTCTCGTCGTCGGCGAGCCGCCATGATGCGCACAGCGCGTCGGCATCGCCGTCGCCGTCCGCCTTCAGCGCATGGGCTTCCTGCGGCCGGCAATCGGTCAGCCTGGGCGCGATCAGCTTCGCGCGCACCGCGAGCGCCGACTGTACGAAATGCGCACGGTCGATGTCGCGCGCGGTTTCGTCGAAGACCAGCGGGATCTGCGGCGTGAGCAGCGACAGCGCGAGCGCGGCCAGACCGGCCGCCTGCCCGTGATCGCCCGGGCCGCTGTCGCGCCATGCGCCGTCCGACAGCACGAGCGACGTCAGCGACAGCCCGCTGTCGGCGGCCATCCCGTCCGCCGATGCGGCCGGCTGATACGCCGCGCCAGCCGCGGTCAACGCGCGGGCGAGCGTGTGAATCGACTGGTGCGTGGAAATGCCTTCATGAGCCGACGTGTCGCGCCCGGTGAGCCGGTGCAGCGCGCGTTCGCCGCAACCGTTCCACTGCGCATCGAAATGGGTATCGGCCAGATGCGCCGGATGCCGCTCGCTGCCGAGCACGAGGTGGATCAGCCGGTCGGCCGGCACGGCGGCGCGCACGCGATCCGCGATCTCGCGCAGCCACGACACGCCGATCCGGTCGGCTTCGCGCAGGCGCAGCCCGTCGCAGCGGTATTCGTCGATCCAGTACAGCGCGTTGTCGCAGAAGAAATCGCAGACTTCCGGATGATCGAGCGCGAGCGGCGCGGCCTGCAGCGGATCGTCGCGCGTATGGAAAAACGGCCCCGCGTAGTGGCGCAGCGCGTCGGTGCCGCTGCCGAAGCGCGCGTAGTCGAGCTCCAGCAGCACCGCGAGACCGTAGCCGTGCGCAGCGTCGATCAGTGCCTTCAGCGCGTCGGGGCCGCCTTCGGCCGCAAGCGGCGCGAACGGCAGGCTGTCGTGCGGCGACGCGAGCAGTTCCAGCGCGGTCACGCCGAGACGCGCCAGCTGCGGCAGGCGACGGCGCACGGCGTCGAAGCCGCCCACCGCGTGCGGGCGGATCGCGTAGAGCGCGATGTCTTCCCACGCGCGCCCGTGCCAGAACGTATTGCGCCACGTGAACGCGCGCGGATCGACGACCTCGCTCGGGCCGTCGAGCCCCTCGGGCTGCGAGCGCGAGGCGGGATCGGGAATCGACACGGTATCGTCGAGACGATAGCGGTAACGCGCGCCCGCGCCGCAGTCGACGAAAACCTCGAACCAGTTCGGGCCGGCGCTCGTCATCGGCACGAGCGTCGGGCCGTAGCCGGTATCGAGTTCGAGCTCGACGTGGGCGCTGCCGGGCGCCCACACGCGGAAATGCGTGCGCGGCGTCGTGCACAGGGCGCCGCAGGGCTGCGCGCCAAACGGCAAACAATGGATGTAGTGCTGCGCGTACGGATCGTGCGGACAATCGGACATCATGCGCTCCTCGTGCGTACCGAGCGGCATGGCCGCGCCGATGGCGCAGCGCATCGGAGCCCGGCATGCGAAGGCCAGGCGGGGGGAGAGCACCGAGTATGCGCCGGATTCGCCACGTCGATGCATCGTAGTCAGACATTTTTAAATGCGAATCGACCCTTGGAAAATCGCGCGGGAAACCGGCCGGCATGCGCCCGCCAGTCGGGTAGTCGGCATACCGGAATGATTGCTCGTCTTGTTGCGCCGGCCGCGCGCACATACGCTCTGCGTCCTGTTCGCGGACACGTCGTCCGCCCCGATCCGAGGACCTGCCATGTCGCTTCCCGCCAGCGCCGCGAAATTCGATCCGTCACGCGCACACGACTACGCCGAACAATCGCGCATCGCGCTCGCCGGCTACGATGCGTGCCACGAACTCACCGCATGCATGCTCGCGTCGGCGATCGGTGCGGCCGATGCGCGGATGCTCGTCGCCGGCGCGGGCGGCACGGGACAGGAAATCTGCGTCGCGGCCGCGCTCGAACCGGGCTGGCAGTTCACGGCCGTCGACCCGTCCGCGCCGATGCTCGCGCTCGCCCACGCGAACGTCGAAGCCGCGGGCTTCGGCGCGCGTACGACATTCGTCGAGGACGGCGTCGACGCGTTGCCCGACGTGCCCGCGTTCGACGGCGCGACGCTGATCGGCGTGCTGCATCACGTGCCGGGCGACGACGCGAAAGCCGCGCTGCTGCACGCGATCGCGCGACGCCTGAAGCCCGGCGCGCCGCTCGTGCTCGCCGGCAACCATCGCCGCTACGCGGACCACCCGCGCCTGCTCGACGCGTGGCAGCAGCGCTGGCGCATGAAGGGCGCCACCCCCGACGCCGTGCGCGCGCAACTGGCGAAGATCCTGCAGGGCGCCGATCCGCCCGCGTCCGAGGAAGCCGTGTTCGCGCTGCTGCGCGACGCGGGCTTCGATGCGCCGCTGCGTTTTTTCGCGAGCCTGTTCTGGGGCGCGTGGATCGCGGTGCGGCGCGCATGACGGTCGATGCGCCCGGCGGCGGCGTGCGTCACACGATTCGCGTACGCGGCGCATGGGCTCGGTATGATGGCGTTCCCGCCCCCCTTCCGGCCTCGACATGCTGACCGTCCATCACCTGAACAACTCGCGTTCGCAGCGCGTGCTCTGGCTGCTCGAAGAACTGGATGTGCCGTACGAGATCGTGCGCTACGAGCGCGATCCGAAGACGATGCTCGCGCCGGCCGAATTGCGCGCGATCCATCCGCTCGGCAAGTCGCCCGTCGTGACCGACGACGGCCGCACCTTCGCCGAATCGGGCGCGATCATCGAGTACCTGGTCGAACGCTACGGCGACGGGCGCCTCGCGCCGCCGCCCGGCTCGCCCGAGCGGCACGACTACACATACTGGCTGCACTACGCGGAAGGGTCGGCGATGCCGCCGCTGCTGCTCAAGCTCGTCGCGCTGCGGATCGCGCATGCGCCGATGCCGTTCTTCGCGCGGCCGATCGCACGCAAGATCGCCACGACGCTGCAGTCGGGATTCGTCGATCCGCAGATCGACCTGCATCTCGGCCATGTCGACGGCACGCTGGCGCGCAGCGGCTGGTTCGTCGGCGACGGCTTCAGCGCGGCCGACATCCAGATGAGCTTTCCACTCGAAGCCGCGACCGCGCGCGGCGGCGGCAGCCGGTATCCCGCGATCGCGCGCTTTCTCGACACGATCCATGCGCGGCCGGCCTACCGGCGCGCGCTGGAGCGCGGCGGCCGGTACGACCTGCTCAAATAACCGGCGTCAGCTCAGCAGCCCCGCCGCGACGTTGATCGACAAGCCGAGCACGGCCATGTTGAAGTAGAACGACAGGATCGATTGCGCGAGCACCGAGCGCCGCGCGGTGCGGTTCGCGAGCGACACGTCGGCCGTCTGCGACGCGACGGCGATCGTGAATGCGAAATACAGGAAATCCCAGTAGTCGGGCTCCGGATGCTGGTCCGGGAAACGCAGCGCGCGATCGCCGCTCGGCGAGCCGTAATAGAGCCGCGCGTAGTGCAGCGTGAAGATCGTCGGGATCAGGAACCACGCGCCGAACAGCGTCGCGCCCGTGATCGCGTAGTGGCTGAGCCCCGCGCGAAAGCCGACGCTCTTGGCGGTCGCGAGTTCGATCGCGATCGCGGCCACGCTCGCGATGGTCGCGAGGCACACGACGGTCAGCACGGTCGTCGCGTTTTCGTCCTCGCGAATCGCGACTTCGCGCACCTTGTAATGATGCGCGGTGACCATGCGCACCCACATCAACGCCAGATACAGCCAGACCGCGCAATCCCAGCCGATCAGCGCACGCGCGGTGGCGCGCAGCGGAAACGGCAGCAGCACCGCGCACAGCACGCCGGCGACGAACGCCGCGACCATGCGCGGCCGGTTGCGTAATACCTGCGGATAAAGCGTCATCGTGTGATTCCGAAAGCAGATGGAAAGGGTTCGGCCGGGTGCGCGGCAGCGCCGCCGCGCCGGCGTGAAACGCGCCCCGATTATCCTCATTCCATCGTCAGATGGCGATGGGTGCGAGCGCCCGAGGAGCGCCTAAGATAAGGGGATGACCGCCACCGCCTTGCTCTGCCGCCATCCCGCGAACACGGCCGGCCGCGACTTCGTCGTCGGCGACCTGCACGGCTGCGTCGACGTGCTGCGCGCGCTGCTGCACGACGTCCGCTTCGATCCTGCCCGCGACCGGCTGTTCTCGGTCGGCGATCTCGTCGACCGCGGCCCGGCCTCCGACACCGCGCTCGACCTGCTCGACCGACCATGGTGCCACGTCGTGCGCGGCAATCACGAGGAAGTGCTGAGCCTCGTCGCGCGCGGCAAGCTGCCGCCCGACGCGTGGCGCGGGATCGGCGGCGACTGGGGCGCCGACCTGCCGCCGGAACGGCTGCGCGCGCATGCGGCGCGCGTCGACGCACTGCCGCTCGTGCGCGTGATCGGCGACGGCCCGACGCGCTTCAACGTGCTGCACGCGGAATTCTTCGGCTCGGACGCGGATCTCGATGCCGGCAGCTATCCGCACGACGTGCGCGAGCGGCTGATCTGGGGCCGCGATCTCGTCCAGGGGCTCGCCGATCCGGCGGTGCAGGCCGGGCTGTCGCTGACCTGCACCGGACACACGCCGGTGCGTGAGCCGCAGCGGATCGGCGCGCAATGGTTCATCGACACGGGTGCGTTCGCGCCGGCCGGGCGGCTGACGCTCGCCGAGCCGCGCACCGGCCGCACCTGGTCGATGACGCAGGCCGAAGCGCGCGAGCGCCACGCGGGCGACTGGCCGCTGCCCTGATGCGCCGGCCGGCGCTTCGTCCCGCACGCGAACGCTAGCCGACCTGATTCAGTTCGAACACCGCATCGACGGCCGAGCCGTTCCAGTTGTATTCGAGATAGGCCGCATGCTGGCAGTCGCGCAGCAGCGTCGTGCGGAACGCGGCGAGACACTCGCCGCGCGGATCGCGCACCGACGGATAGACGATCCCCGCGCCGCCGGCATGGCGCACCGCGCGGCCGAACGCCTGCCCCGCGCCGTAGTCGACCGGGTCCAGCAACGCGGGGTCGCGCTGCGGCCACGTGCGCACGTCGACGACGTCGCCGTGCGCGAACACGGTATAGAGCCGCATCTGCTGGCGCATCGGCGGCTCCTTCGTCGCGGCGAGGAACAGGCCGCTGTGATAGCGCGTTTCGGCGATCGCCGTGTCGCGCGAGCGCGTGCAGTAGAACACGCCGTAGCTGCCGTCCGAAAAGCGGCTGCCCAGCGGATTCAGGTGCGTGAACGCGGCCATGATCGGCCCCCAGCCCTGCCCGTAGCGGCGCTCGGCCGGCGGCACGAGATCGAGCGTGCCGACTTCGTTGCGGATGCGGTCGTTGGTCAGCGATTCGAGCGCGTAGAGCGCGTCGAAATCGTCCGCCGATGCAACGCGGTCGAACAGGTTGATGGCCGGAAAACGGGTGGGAATCACGCGATAGGCTGGCGCCCAGTCGACGGTGGTCGTGGGCCACCGGGTGACTTCGATCGGTGTCGTCACGCCCAGCCACCCCGCATTGCGTCGAGATATTGCCGGACGGCCACCAGATCGCCGACGTTGCCGGCCAGCATCCGGTCGAGCGCGCGCTTGCCGCCGAACGGCGCCGCATCGTTGGGCCGCTTGACCCACGCATCGGCCGCGGCCGGTTGCGGCAGCAGGATCTGCAGCGCCTTGTAGATGCCGAGCAGCAGCGATAGCCGCTCGAGCGTATCGCGCGGCAGGCGTGCCGATTCCGGCGCGGCCTTCCACTTGAAGAACGTCGAGCGGCCAGGCGACCCAAGCAGCACGATCTGCTCGTCGATCGTCAGTTCCCAGTCGCGCGCAATGTTGAAAAACGCACGCAGGCCGGCCGCGGACATCTGCGCGACCGAAGCGTGCGGCACGGCGGAATGCGAATCGTACGCGGGCTGTGACATGATCGTTAGTCTCTAAATGAATTTACTAACAAGGTTAGTCCATTATCGTATTTTTGCAAGGGTCGCACCCATCGATCGTCACACCGATCCGCCAG
The DNA here is from genome assembly GCF_001729305.1 of Burkholderia sp. A2. Taxonomy (NCBI): domain Bacteria; kingdom Pseudomonadati; phylum Pseudomonadota; class Betaproteobacteria; order Burkholderiales; family Burkholderiaceae; genus Burkholderia; species Burkholderia sp. A2. The sequence continues at coordinate 369,909 of NZ_LZXX01000090.1, forward strand.
ATCGATATTTTTTGTCCATTCTGGACTCTTATTTTATTTTCTGCGTTAATGGCCGTGCGGACACCGCGTCACGGCGCGGGTCGCGTCCGTGGAGACCCTGTCGCACGGAAACCGGATGCCCCACGCCAAGGAACGCACCATGAAGAGACTGATTGCCGCCGTTTCGATCGCCCTGCTCGCGGTATCCGCAGGCCCCGCCGTCGCGAAGGACTGGACCACGATCCGCTTCGGCACCGACGCCAGCTACGCGCCGTTCGAGTCGAAGGCGCCGGACGGCAAGCTCGTCGGCTTCGACATCGACCTCGGCAACGAGATCTGCGCGCGCCTGAAAGCGAAATGCGTGTGGCTCGAGAACGATTTCGACGGGATGATTCCTGCATTGAAAGCGAAGAAGTTCGACGCGGTGCTGTCGTCGATGTCGATCACGCCGCAGCGCGCGCAGCAGATCGCCTTCACGACGAAGATCTACAACCAGCCGACGCGGCTCGTGGTGAAGAAGGGCTCGTCGCTGCTGCCGACCGCCGAATCGCTGAAGGGCAAATCGATCGGCGTCGAGCAGGGCACGACGCAGGAAACGTATGCGAAAGCGTACTGGGGCAAGCAAGGCGCGAACGTCGTGTCGTACCAGAACCAGGACGGCGTGTATGCCGACCTGATCGCCGGGCGCCTCGACGCGGCGCTCCAGGATGAAGTGCAGGCCGCGATCGGGTTCCTGAAATCGCCGCGCGGCGCGAACTACACGTTCGTCGGGCCCGAGCTCGTCGACGAAAAAGTGCTCGGCATCGGCGCCGGCATCGGCCTGCGTCAGCAGGACACCGACCTGAAGGCGAAGATCGATCGCGCGATCGCCGACATGGTCAAGGACGGCACCTACAAGCGACTCGCGTCGAAGTACTTCGACTTCGACATCTACGGCGGTTGAAAAACGGCGTCGCGCGCGTACGGGTACTGCTCCCGTCGCGCGCGTCCGACCGCCCCTCCCCTTCAACCGGATGGCAACGGCGGCGCGTGGTTCGCCGTTGCATCGAATGCCTGTCTTCCCGCATCGCGCGCAGCACGATGCGTCGACCATCGTTCGGATAACCGATCAATCGTTCGCGGAACAGATAGTCATGCGAACGGACCGCGTGCCGCTCGGGTCAATAGGCGAAGATCGGACGTCGCGGTATCGGCGCCCGCGTGCACATGCCCATGCGGATCGGATTCGCGTGCAGGAAAGTGCCGACCCGGCGCGGATGACCGGCAACCAGCCGGATCCGCCTCGCACCGGGCGCGGAGAGATGGCCTGTCGAGGCATGCCGGTCTGCCGCAAGCGCGACGTTCGAGCGGCGATGTCCCGAATCACTGCGATCGCGGCCTGCGGACCGCGGCGTGTGATGATCGATCATTTTTCTACCCCGTTTGCTGTCTGATGTTTGTTCCGGCAACCGGACGATGCCGATGCCCCGGCGATCGGGCGACGACGTTCCCTGCTCGCCGTGACGCGGCCGCTGCACCGCGCACGGCCGCCGCATCCCCGCGGACTGCATCCTGGCCGGCAGCGGCGGCTGTCGCCGCCCGACCGGACGGATCTCGCGCCGTCGACTCTCGCATGCCCTTCTTCGCAAGGACCGGGCCAGCGCTGCGCGAGCCCGGCAGGACAAGGCGGTGCCCGGACCGGCTGGCGGCTGGAACGGGCGTGGAATGCCGGAAGTTACGAAACTGAAACATCGGCGCCGCGGCACGCGCCGGCCGCGCAACGGCGGGGCCTTGCGGAATAAGGCTGAACAATGGAGCGCGGAATTTTTACCGGCGGCGGGCTGGCCGATCGGCCCGGTTCGCCGCGGAAATTCGCGTGGCGGCCAACGCGAAATGTTTCATGCGCTTTACATGCCGGCGGCGGCAACGCGCACCGCAGGTCGCTGCCGGACGCTGGACGCTACGACCGATCGCATGGCTATACTGCGACACCGCTCCACGCGACTTCACGCAAACGCCCGCCCACGATGATCCGCACCTTCCATGCCGCCGAGCGCGCGAGACTGATCCGCTTCGGCGTGTCGGGCCTGGGCTCGACCGCACTGCATGCGCTGATCGCCGCCGCGATGTTCGCGCTGTTCGACGCGACGCCCGTCGTCGCGAACGCGACTGCGTTCGTCTGTTCGACCGCGTTCTCGTATCTCGCCAACACGCTGTGGAGTTTTGCGTCGCCGGTGACATGGGGCAACTTCGTGCGCTTTCTCGCGGTCGCGATGGCCGGCCTCGCCGCGACGATGCTGCTGGCGCGCGGCACCGACGCGCTCGGGCTCGCCCGTGCATGGAGCATCGTCGCGGTCGTGCTGTGCGTGCCGCCCGTCACGTTCGTGCTGCACCGGCTGTGGACCTATCGGTGAGCCGCGCCACACGCATCGCACACGTCGCTCATCCGACCCGCTGATGCTCCGCGTCGCCCGACGGCGCGCCGTCGTGCCCGCCGCTGTCGCCGTTTCCGCCGTTGCCGCCGGTGTTGTCGTGATCGTTCAGCCCGTGCTCGATCATCATCCGGTAGAGCGTCACGCGTGAAATGCCGAGTTCGGCGGCGGCCTTGTTGATCCGGTGGTCGTTGCGCAGCAGCGCGTTCTCGATCGCGGTGCGCTCGGCCAGCGAGCGCGCCTGCTCGAGCGTCACCGGTTCGGTTTCCCCGGGCGTGTCGAGCCCGAGATCGTGCGGCGTCAGCAGCCGGCTCTCGGCCATCACGATCGCGCGCCGCACGCGGTTGATCAGCTCCCGCACGTTGCCGGGCCATTCGTAGCGCCGCATCGCGTCGAGCGCGGCCGACGTGAAGCCGCTGATCTTGCGGCCGCTGTCGGCCTTGAATTTCTGCAGCACGTAGTGCGCGAGGATGTCGATGTCCTTGCCGCGTGCGCGCAGCGGCGGCTCGTGGATGCGCAGCACGCACAGCCGGTGATAGAGATCCGCGCGGAAGCGCCCGGCCTCGACCGCGCCGTCGAGATCGACGTGCGTGGCCGAGATGATCCGAACGTCGACCGGAATCGATTCCTGCCCGCCGAGCCGCTCGATCTTGCCTTCCTGCAGGAAGCGCAGCAGGCTCGCCTGGCTTTCGACCGGCATGTCGCCGATCTCGTCGAGAAACAGCGTGCCGCCGTTCGCCGATTCGATCCGGCCCGCGCGCCGCTGGTTCGCGCCGGTGAACGCGCCGCGTTCATAGCCGAACAGCTCCGACTGCAGCAGGTGATGCGGGATCGCGCCGCAATTGATCGCGACGAACGGCCCCTTGCCGCGGCCGGAGCGCTCGTGAATCGCGAGCGCCGTCAGTTCCTTGCCGGTGCCCGATTCGCCCGAGATGAACACGCTCGCATCGGTCTTCGCGACCTTGCGGATCGTGCTGAACAGCTGCTGCATCGCCTCGCAGTTGCCGATCATCCCGTGTTCGCCGATCGACGCCGCATAGGCGGCGCCGTCGACGCGATCGAGCGCGGCCATCCCGCGCGCATGGCCGAGCACGTGCGAAATCCACTCGTACGGCAGCGGCAGCGTCACGTAATCGAAACAATAGCTGCGAATCAGTTCGCGCACGGCGGGGCCGATCGTGATGCCGGCCTGCGCGATGGAAATCCAGCCGATCGCCGGCTGGCTCAGGCACATCTTCAGCGCGGGATAGTCGCGCGACGTGAACCCGGTGAAATCGACCAGACCGGCGGCCACGCTCACGCCGGAGGTCATGTTCTGCGCGGCGCCGGCCGTCTTCGCGACCGCGATCTCCCAGCCGAGCCCGCGCAGTTGTGCGAGCAACGGCTCGTCGGGCGTGCGCATGATCACGAACAGCTTGCGTCCGGCCTCGGGAGCGGTGACGGACATGTCCGTCATCTCGGGCGCCGCCTGCCCGTTTGCGTCGGGTGACCTTGCAACCATCGTTGTTCCCCGCTTGGCGTTGGTATCGCGCGCCGGCTCACCGCCGCGTACGACGGACACGATCGAACCGACATATTGGCCGTATTTCCGTCCGAATAAAATCCCCCTGCGCATGAATCGCGCCGGAGGTAGACGTTGTCATGAACGGTATATCGATACGGCCGGCCTGCGGCTAGATGGGTGTTATCCCGGAGGCGGGCACGGCGCGCGACCGGAACGGACCGCCGCCGCGCGCGCACAGCCGCGCCGGTGCTGGCGCGCGGCGATTGCGTGCGACGCGGCGCACGCCGATCGGCGCGCCGGCGCATGCGCGTGCAACCGGTCGGCCGGGCAGGCGGGCGCCCGCGCAACCGGTTCCGGTTGATTTGCGTCAATCGTCGGAAGCAGTCAGATGATGCACGCACGCAACATGCGCGGCGCCCGCCGTACGGCGGGCGGCCGGGTCAGCGGCCCGATGCGAGCGGCGCCGGCGCGCTCGCGCGGCCGGTCGGCGTGCCGCCGTGCTGGCCATAGCTGGCGGCCAGCGCATCGACCCGCGCGAGATGGTGGCGATTGTCGTGATCCCACGGGTGGAAGCCCGGCCGGAAAAAGCTCAGCCATTCGCCGGCGATGCGCGGGAACAGCCCGCGGCGCGGCCCGTACAGGAACGCGATCACGCGCAGCAGGCCGCGCACGTGATGGCCGGCGCCGCGATCGCGCCACAGCAGCGTCACATGGATCAGGAACACGGTCGGCCAGAACGTCAGCGTCGTCAGCAGATACACGCCGATGCGGACCAGGTAACGGCGCAGCCCCGGCTTCATCGCGGCATTCCACACGTCGAACGACACGGCCTTGTGCTCGGTCTCCTCCAGCGCGTGCCACAGCCACATCTGCCGGTAGCCTTCGACCGAACCGGCCAGGCGCGTCGGGTCGCCCAGCAGCCAGTCGGCGAGCATCGCCGTGTAGTGCTCGGCCGCCACCGTGTGCGCGAGCTGCACCGAATGCGGCAGCTTGCGCTTCATGTAGCCGAGCACCGTCCACACGCGCTTGTCGAGCTTGCGCGCGGGCAGCCGGTTCGCCTGCATCAGCTCGTTGTATTCGACGTGCTCGCGCGTGTGCATCGCCTCCTGGCCGATGAAGCCGAGCACCTGCTGCTTCAGCACCGGATCGTCGATCCGGTCGCGGTAATTGCGCACCGAATCCATGAAGAAGCGCTCGCCGGCCGGAAACAGCAGCGACAGCGCGTTGAAGAAATGGGTCACGTGCGACCCGAGGCCATGCCAGTCCTTCGCGCGTTCGACCGGCAGGTCGAAACGCAGATCGCGACGCACCGGCATGATCCCGGCTGCGGTGGCGGAAGCGGCTGACTTCATGTTCATCTTTCTCCTGGTGCGGAGCCGCCCGGCGCATCGTCCGACGCGGCCGGCGCAAGCCCGGGCGGCCCATCGCGCGCCGCCAAATCATGACATCGACAGATGTAAAGATAGGCCGCACGCGCCGGCGCACGCAAGCCGCGCGGTAGATGCGCGCTTCCAAACAGGGCACGGTCGGAAAGGTGGGAAAAACGGCGCTCGAACGGCGCCTGGGCCCGGTGCGATTCGAACGCGCGGACGCGCGGGCGAGCGAGATGCCAGGCCCGATACGGCGCGTCGCTATCGGGCCGCAAGCCCCGTGTGGCGGCCATTTCGCCGCCTCTGGCGCCGGTCGTGCAACCCGCGGCAACGCATGCCGGTCCCATCGATTCATACGCGCAGCACACTGCCGTGGTGCAACCTCGGCGCCGCGACGCGCGAAAAATTCAAACGCGCGTTCCAATGGCGTTTCGGGCGATCCCGCGCGCGGCGCTCCGCCGCGCCTGGCGACACGCTTGCCGACACGCGCACGGCGGCGCGAGATCCGCACGTGCCGGCCCGCTGCGCGCTCGCCTACAATAGCGGTTTTACGTCACGCTCTTTCAGGAGAAATCATGTCCGTCATCACGACCGAATCGGGCCTCAAGTACGAAGACCTGACCGAAGGTACCGGCGCGGAAGCGCAAGCCGGCAAGACCGTCAGCGTCCACTACACGGGCTGGCTGACCGACGGTCAGAAATTCGATTCGAGCAAGGATCGTAACGACCCGTTCGCGTTCGTGCTGGGCGGCGGCATGGTCATCAAGGGCTGGGACGAAGGCGTGCAGGGCATGAAGGTCGGCGGCGTGCGTCGCCTGACGATCCCGCCGCAACTCGGCTACGGCCCGCGCGGCGCAGGCGGCGTGATTCCGCCGAATGCGACGCTCGTGTTCGAAGTCGAACTGCTCGACGTCTGAGCGCGCATCCGGCCGTTTTCTTCCCGATGGAACGCATCGCCTCCCCCGCCATCGCGCTGCGCCGCTACGCCACGTGCGAAGCGTCGGATGTGCACGACTTTCACCAGGTCGTGCTCGGCGTCGATGGCGCGATGGTGATGGCGGTGGACGGAATCGGCCGGCGCATCGACCGGCACGCGGCCTGGCTGATTCCGGCCGGCGCGCGCCACGACTACGCGGGCCTCGGCGACAATCGCCAGCTCGTGATCGACCTGCCCGCCGCGTCGCTCGCGGTACCACAGCGGCTGTTCGACCATGCGCGCGCCGTGTCGATCGACCCGGCGCTCACGTCGCTCGTCGCGCAAGTCGCGGCGGCGGCCGTGCAACACGATGCGCCGGCCGGCGACGCACGGCAGGCCGCCGCGCACCGTTTCCAGTGGCAGGCCGCCGCGCGCCTGTGCGACGCGCTGCTCGACGATGCAGGCATCGCCGCGCCCGCGTCGGGCCTCGATTTCGCGCGCATCGACCGCTGGCTGCGCGCGCGGCTCGCCGAGCCGCTGCGCATCGCCGATCTCGCCGCGCACTGCGGCTACGGGATGCGCCGGTTTCATCAACTGTTCGTCGACGCGTTCGGCGAAACGCCGCATCGCTACCTGCAGCGGCTGCGGCTCGACGCCGCGGTCGTACTGCTCGCCGACGGCCGGCATTCGCTCGTCGACATCGCGGGCAGCGTCGGCTTCGCCGATCAAAGCACGTTCACGCATGCGTTCACGAAGCGCTTCGGCGTCGCGCCGGGGCGCTGGCGCGGCGAACGGCACTGAACGCATCGGCCTCACCGAATACGTAACGACGCACGTAGCAGGCAGCACGCGTCGGCATGCGTATCGACGCTTCACGTCCCGCTGAAACATCGCGTGTCCGTCGCCGCCTACGTTGGACGCATGGATGCGCCCCCACCGTCCCCCGCTTTCCCGCCTGCGCCCACGCGCGTCGTCGCCACCGCCGGCATCGGGTTCGTCGTCACGCAGCTCGACGTGACGATCGTCAATATCGCGCGCGCATTTCGCCGCCGACCTTGAATCAGGTCGTCACGCCAACGACAGGACGTCTTCCTGAAGCGACTCGCGGAGCCGGCCGGGCCGGGCCGCGCCCGTGCTTCCGCGCCGAATGCCATCCGACGGTACAACCCTCGCACATGACGCTCACCGCCGTGCCGCACCGGCCTCTTCATCGATCTTCCTGACGACCGTGTCGGCCGCCTTCACGGGCCGGCCGTCGTCGTGCCGCAGCGCGAGCTTGCGGATCGTGCGCCCGGTGCCGCGGTCGACCAGCACCGAATGCGGCTCGCCGCGCGCGAACAGGTTGGCCTCGCCCCACTGCCGCAGCATCACGATGACCGGAAACAGCCCCTCGCCCTTTTTGGTCAGCACGTATTCCTGATACGCGGTGCCGTCGGAGGCCGGCACGACGTCGAACACGCCGGCGTCCACCAGCCGCTTCAGCCGGTCGGACAGGATGTTGCTCGCGACGCCGAGGCTCGCGCGGAAATCGCCGAAGCGGCGCACGCCGTCGAACGCATCGCGCACGATCAGCAACGCCCAGCGATCGCCGACGATATCGGTCGCGCGCGCCACCGGGCACGGCGAATCCGCAAGACTTTTCTGCCTGGCCATCTTCCTCTCCGCAATCGCGCCGGCCGCCTTCGCGGGCATGCCGGCCATCCGTGCACGGGCCTTCGGCCCGCCACCCAACAAGTTGCATTTTAAAACCACTTTCCCTACACTCCAAACAAGTTTCAAATTGCAACTACATTGCGTGAGGCAACCATGGAGTCGTCCTGCCGTTCCGGCACCGTTGCATCGAACGCGCGAACCGATGCGGTCCATCCGGCCGATGGCGGCCGCCTGTCGTCGGCGCGTGTCGCGCTGCTCGCCGTCTGCTGCGCGGCGAGCGTCGCGAACGTCTACTACGCGCAGCCGCTGCTCGATTCGATCGCACGGGATTTCGGCGTGTCGCAGGCCGCCGTCGGCGGCGTCATCACCGCGACGCAGCTCGGCTGCGCGCTCGCGCTGCTGTTCGTCGTGCCGCTCGGCGACCTGCTGGACCGCAAGCGCCTGATCGCCGTGCAGCTTCTGCTGCTGGCCGCGGCCTGCATCGGCGTGGCCGCCGCGTCGACACGCGTCGCGCTGGTGGCGGGAATGGCCGCCGTCGGATTGCTCGGCACCGCGATGACGCAAGGGCTGATCGCGTGCTCGGCCGCCCTCGCCGGGGCGGGCGAACGCGGGCGCGTCGTGGGCGCCGCGCAGGGCGGCGTCGTGGTCGGATTGCTCGCCGCGCGCTCGGTCGCGGGCGTCGTCACCGACATCGCCGGGTGGCGGGCCGTCTATCTCGTATCGGGTGCGCTCGCGATCGCGATGCTGATCGCGCTGTCGCGGCTGCTGCCCGACATGCGCGAGCCGCGCGAACGCATCGGTTACGCGGCGCTGCTGCGCTCGATGGTGTCGCTGCTGCGCGAAGAACGCGTGCTGCGCGTGCGCGGCGCGATCGCGCTGCTGATGTTCGCGGCGTTCAGCATCTTCTGGAGCGCGCTCGTGCTGCCGCTGAGCGCGCCGCCGCACGCGATGTCGCACACGCAGATCGGCGCGTTCGGCCTCGTCGGCGCGCTGGGCGCGGCGGCGGCCGCCCGCGCGGGCCGGCTCGCGGATCTCGGGCACGGCGAAACGACGACCGGCGCCGCACTCGCGCTGCTCGCGTGCGCGTGGCTGCCGCTCGCATTCGGCAATACGTCGATTGCGCTGCTGATCGTCGGCATCGTGCTGCTCGACGTCGGCGGACAGGCCGTGCACGTCGTCAACCAGAGCATGATTCTCGGCGCGCGGCCCGACGCGCAGGCGCGTCTCGTCGGCTGCTACATGCTGTTCTATTCCGTTGGCAGCGGGCTCGGTGCGATCGCGGCGACGATGATGTATGCGCGCGCCGGCTGGACGGGCGTCTGCGTGCTCGGTGCAGGAGTGAGCGTGGCCGCGCTCGGCGTATGGGTTGCGACGCTGCGGCGCGCATGATGCGTGCCGGTCGGGCGGATGGAACGGGAAAAGCCGGCACGCCCCGGGCGGGCGGCCGGCACGCGAACCGGCCACGCACGCGCGCCGGTCGGGCTTTCGATCTGGCGCGCCGGGTGCGCGCCGCGGGCGTTCAGCCGGCCGCCTGAATCGCCTCTTCGTAGACGCCGGCCACGCGTCGCGCGATCACCGCGTTGTCGAAATGATCGCGCGCATAGCGCTTGCACGCGGCCTCGTCGGGCAGCGCGATCGCGCCCGACAGCACACCGCCGAGCCCTTCGGCGATCGCGTCCGCGCCCGTCGACGGCAGCACGAGATCGTTCGACAGCCCCGCGACCGCCTCCGGCAGCCCGCCGACCGGCGTGACCAGCACCGGCGTGCCGGATGCCAGCGATTCGACGGTGATCAGCCCGAAGCCCTCGAGCGCGACCGTCGGCACGACGCTGACCGTCGCCGCGCGGTACAGCGCCGCGAGATGATGGTCGGGCACGAAGCCGAGCAGCTTCACGTTGTCCTGCAGCCCGGCTTCGTCGATGCGCTGCTGCAGTTCCTCGCCGATCTTGCCCTTGCCGGCGATCAGCAGCAGCACGTCCGGGTGACGGCGCTTGACGAGGCCGATCGCGTCGATCAGGTCCTCGAGCCCCATGCGCCGTACGAGCCGGCGCACGGCCAGCACGATCGGCCGGTCCTGCGGCAGTTGCAGCTTGTGCCGCGCCTCGGCCGGCGTGAGCGGCGTGTCGAACTGCGCGGTATCGACGCAGCCGGGAATCACGCGCACGCGGGACGGATCGATCCCGTAGCGGTGCGTCAGGATCTGGCCGAATGCCTGCGACAGCACGATCAGCCGCGACGAGCGCGTATAGACGGCCTGTTCGAGATAGCGCTTCGCGCGCTGCCCGAGCGACGCGGCGCCCTCGACCTGGCTTTCGTCGGCCCACGGCCCCTGGAAGTGCGACACCTGCGGAATCCCGCGCGTCACGTCGAGGCCGGGGAACGTGTACAGCGCGAAGTGCGACGAAATCACGTCCGGCCGCGCGCTGCGGATTTCGTCGCGCAGCGCGCGCCGCGCGGCGAGCATCCGGCGCGCGAGCGGCTGCGATGCCGGCCCGAAGCCCTGGATCGCGCCGCCCGTGTCGTCGGCGACCTTCGGCGAGCCGGCAACGAGCCCGCGCACCTCGACGCCCGCGCCGGGCAGCGCGCCGACGAGCGAGTAGTACATCCGGTCGAGGCCGCCCGCGCGTTCGGGGAACCAGTGCATGCCGATCTGCAACGATTTGATCGGCCGGGAGGATTGGGACATCACGGTTGCTCCTGCGTGATTGCATGCTCGACCCGCTCGAACGCGGACGGCTGCGTGGGTTGGCCGATGCGCCGGTAAAGCGCGACGTACTGGGCGCCCATGTGCGCCCAGCCGAAACGGGTCATCAGTTCGCGGGCCGCGTCGCCCATCGCGCGGCAGGTGTCGCGCGACGCCGCGAGCGCGCCGATCGCCTGCGCGAGCGCGGCCGGATCGTCCGGATCCTCCAGCACGATCCCGCATTCGCGCGTGATGATTTCCGCGCCGCCCGCCGTGCGCGCGGTGACGACCGGCAGCCCGGCCGCCATCGCCTCCAGCAGCGACAGGCTCATCGCTTCGTAGCGCGACGGAAAGACGTACGCGTCGACCGAGCGCATCAGCGTCGGCATGTTCTTCACGAGCCCGAGGAAATGCACGCGCGAATCGATGCCGAGCGCACGCGCCTCTTCCGGATACGGGCTGCCGGGCAAGTAGCCGGCCACCGCCAGATGCACGTTCGCGGGCAGCTTCGTCAGCGCCTTCAGCACGGTGCCGAGGTTCTTGCGCGGCGTGCGCAGGTCGCCGACGAACAGCAGCAGGAACGCGTCGTCCGGCAGCTTGAACGCCGCACGGTCGGCCTGCGCGCCCGCGAACGCGCTGCCGTCGACGCCGTTGTAGATCACGCTGATCTTGCGGCTGTCGATGCCGAGCCCGGCGATCTCGTCGGCCACCTTCTGCGACACGGCGGTGATCGCGCGCGAACGCTTGTACGCCCAGCGCTCGAGCACGGTATTCACACGCGTATAGACGTACTGGTAGGCCGACCACAGCCCCTTGGTGGGCCCGAACGGATAGTACGGACTCTTGAACCAGCCGCCGTGCACGAAGTGCGCGGTATTCACGTCGGCCTTGATCCACGAGATGAAGCCGTTCACGTGAAGCACGTCGTATTCGCTACGATGCGCGCGCAGCCACGCCGCGCTTTTCAGCGCGAACACCTGCTGCTTGACGAGATTCGACGGCCAGAAGCCGCCGACCTTCACCGGCACCCAGCGCACGCGCGGGTCGGCCAGCAGCTCGGGCGCGACATGCGACGCGACCAGCGTGACCTCGTAGTGTTCGGCCAGCGCCGCGCGCGCGATTTCGTAATTGACGCGGCCCTGCCCGTCGTTATGTCGCACGACGTGCGTGACGATCGCGATTCTCAATGGTCGCCTCCCCGTGAACGCGCGGCGGCCAGCAGGCGTTGCGCCTTCTGCCAGTGCGCCGCGGCAAGTATCGAAAAAATGGCTGTGAACATCAGCAGGCCGCCGGTGCCGATCAGCGAGTTCGTGAACACGAGCATCGCGAAGGTCGACAGGCACAGGCTCAGGCACGCGCCGACGAACTTGTCCTGGCGCAGCTTGAACGCCGCGCGCAGCGTGCGGCCGAACAGCATCACGACGCCGGCGAGATACAGCAGCGTGCCGGGCCAGCCGAGCACGAACGGCACGTTCATCACGCCGCTGTCGAAGCTGCCGTACTTGCCGAGCTCGCCGCTGTCGCTCGACAGCTTCGTGGACGCGCCGGTCGCGCCCATCCCTTCGCCGGCGACGTCGGTGAACGCCGTCTGCGCGAAGGTCGCGTAGAACTTGTTGCGGTCGTCGTAGCTGCGGTCGTCCTTCAGGTTCGTGATCGACTGCAGGCGCGCGCCGAGCCGGTCGGCCACCGGCCCGACGGTCAGCAGCGGCACGCACAGCCCGACCAGCACGACGCCGCTGATCAGGATCCGCATCCGCACGCGGTTGCTCGATTGCACGAGCTGGATCGCGAGCGCGATCACCCAGCCGCCCCAGGTCGAGCGCACGAGGCACAGCGCGAACGACACGAAACCGGCCGCCCCCGCGAACCAGCGGATCTTCTGCGGCGCGACCAGCACGAACACCAGCGCGCCCATCATCGCGAACGCGAACGGCCCCGACGAATTCATCGTGCTGAACACGCGCACGCCGTACGGCACCGGCTCGCCCTGCGAGCCCATCTGCGAGCCGACCATCCACAACACGTCCCACTGCGGCATCACGAAGTACTGCACGACGCCGTACACGCCCATCACGAGCATGCCCCACATGAAAGTGGACAGCAGCACGTCGCGATACTCCGGATAGTTGCGCGCGTTCACCATGATGTGAAAGCCGATCAGGATCGGGTACAGCCAGTTCGCGAGGTCGTAGGTCGCGGCCATCACGCCGCTCGACACGATCCCGACCAGGTACGCATACACGAGCCCGAACAGGATCAGCAGCACCGGAATCCCGCGCCGCTGCGCGAGCACGCGGTAATGCCGGATGAGCCCCAGGCCGGCGATCATCGTCACCGCGAGCGGCGCGACCTGGATCAGGCTCGTCGGCGTGAACGCGCCCTTCGACCAGTCGGCCAGACGCCGCACTTCCGGGCTCAGGAACCACACCCACCACATGAAGCCGATATAGCGCGCCGGGCTCTTGAAATACAGCCAGATGCCGACCCCGATGGCCAGCACCGGGAACGCGAGCGTCAGCACCTTGCCCTGGTGGATCGCGATCAGCGCGGCGGTCAACGTCCACAGCCCGGCCTGCCCGGCCCAGTGCCTCGGCTCGGCGAACCAGCTGCGGGCGCGCGACGGCGCGCGTTCGGCGACAATCGTACTCATCGATGCGCGCTCACTGCGACGAAGGGTGCGAATCGGCGAGCGGCATCGCGACGCCGGCCGCCGCGGGCGTGCGGCGCCGGCGCAGCATGTCGCGCGTGATCCGTACGTGCTGCTCGGCGAACGCCTGCGTGGTCAGGTCGCGCTCGCGCAGGCAAGCGGCGGCGGCCCGCGCGCAGTCGAGCGCCGCCGCCGGATCGGCGACGAAGCGGTCCGCGGCCTGGCGCATCGCCTGCGCGTCGAACGCCGGCACATACGCGGCCGTATCGTGCGGGAAGTAGTCGCTCAGGCCGCCCACGTCGGACACGATCATCGGCTTGCCGACGGCCGCCGCCTCGAGCATCACGGTGATGCCCGACGCGTGGAAATTCGGCCGCAGCGGCACGACGATCACGTCGGCCCACGCGTATAGCTCGTGCTGCTTCGCGAGCCCCGACGCCGCGCCGATCTTCACGTTCGGCGCGTGCCATTCGCGCGGCACGCGGCGGCGCGTCGCGAGCCGCACGTCGTAGCGTTCGTCGCCGCCGAACGCGGCGAGGAACGTGCGCCAGTCGCGGTCGCGGTCGTTGCCGATCGCGGCGATCCGCAGCGGCCGGTTCGGCTGCCACTGCCGCGGCTCGACCGGCGGGAAATCCTGCGTATTCAGCCCGTAATAGACGAACTCGGCTTCGCGCCCCAGGTAGCGGCGGCACAGGTCGGCGTTGTCGCGGGCGAGCGTGGTCAGCACGTCGGCGCGCGCGAGCAGCTTGCGGTACAGCCAGCGGCGCGGGCCGCCGAAGCTGCCCCACTTGTCGAACAGCCACACGCTCTGCGCGAGCAGCAGCGGGCGCTTGCCCTGCGCGCCGGCGAGCTTGAGGATCAGCGCGGCGGCCAGATGCTCCTGCTCGGTGTGCGTCCAGATCACGTCGCTCGCGAGCAGCGCCGCGCGGTTGCGCCACGCATGCACGACGTCGAAGCCGAGCGCCGCCTTCAGCGCGCGGCGCGCAACGCTCACGACGCGGTTCTCGCGGACGTCCTGCGAATAGGTCAGCCGGAATTCGTCGGATTCGGCGTGGTGATAGCCGTACAGGCAGCCGATGTCGTCGCCTTTCCGATAGGTACGCGGATCGGCGCCGTAGAACAAATGGACGTGAACGTTCGTTGCAGCCTTCGTGGTCATGCGAGCCCTCCGGGCATGGCCGCGCGCGAGGCGCGCGGGCCGTTCAAGACGTCACCGGCGGCATCGCCGCACGATGGGGGGCAAGGTTGGTGCGACGCGCATCGCGCGCGCCGCGGCGCACCGCGCGCCAGTGCGCGAGCACGCGGGCGCGCCGCGCGGTCGGCAGCGCGAGCAGCACGTGCGCGAAGCCCGGATAGACGCGCGTGCCGACCAGCGTCCACCACCACCACGCGATCTCGCGCCGCAGCGGCGGCAGATGCTCGCGCAGCGTCAGTTGCAGGTTGTACGCGCCGTTGCTGATCGCGTTCAGCGACGCCGCATCGCGCCGGTCATCGTCGAAGCGCTCGGCCGGGAAATGGTCGACGGCGATCGCCGGGTCGTACAGCAGCGTCCAGCCCGCGCGCTGCACTTCCATGCTGAACGCCATGTCGTTGTGCACCTGCGCGCCCGCGCCGCGCAGCCGCGTGTCGAAGCGCAGCCGTTCGATCGCCGCGCGGCGGTAGCTCATGTTCGCGCCTTTCAGCATGTCGACTGCACGCGCGCCGCCGACGCCGAGGTGATGATTGCCGATGATCTTGCCCGACAGCGTGAGCTGACCGACCAGCTCGCGCGATTCGTCGAGCAGGCGGCCCTTCTCGTGCACCCAGTCGCGGCCGCCGACCGCGCCCACGCGCGGGTCGGACAGGAACGCGGCTTCGATGCGCGTGAGCCAGTCGGGATGCGGCGCCGCATCGTCGTCGGTGATCGCGACGATGTCGCCGTTCACCGAGTCGAGCCCCTTGTTCAGCGCGGCGACCTGCCCCGCCACCTCCACCGGCACGATGCGCAGCGGCAGCGCGCCGCCGACCGCCGGATCGGCGAGCCGTTCGTGCGTGGCGTCGTCCTCCGGGCGCGCGACGACGATCACCTCGTCGGGCAGCCGCTGCTGCCGCTGCAGCGCCAGCAGGCAGCGCGCGAGGTCGGCGGGACGCCGATAGGTCGGAACGAGCACGGAAATTTTCATCAAGGATTCTCCAGTCGGCCGGGCAGGCGCCGCTCGCGCCGGCCCGGTGTCGTGAAATGCGATCAAGCGCTCAGGTATTCGTGCACGGCCGCATAGCCGCGGCCGTAGCCACGCGCCTTCGGCGGCACGCCGTTGAAGATTCCGCCTTCCAGGTCGACCCCCGCGGTGCGCAGACGCTTGATCGCATCGGCGATCTCGCCTTCGGTATGCATGCCCGAGCGCAACACGAGGAACGTCGAGCCGGCCATGCGGCCGATGATGGTCGCGTCGGTCACCGCCAGCACCGGCGGCGAATCGATCAGCACGACGTCGTAGCGCTTGCCGAGCCCCTCGAGGTATTGCGGCAGGCGCGTCGACATCAGCAGCTCCGACGGGTTCGGCGGACGCGTGCCGGCCGCGATGAACGACAGGCCCTGCACCGGCGTCTCGCGGACCGCTTCCTCGAGCGGCGCCTGATCGCTCAGCAGCTCGGACAGGCCCGGCTGCACGGTCAGCCCGAAGTAGCGGTCGAGCATCCCGCGACGCATGTCGGCGTCGATCAGCAGCACGCGCTTGCCCGAATGCGCGAGCAGCACCGCGAGGTTGACCGTCAAAAAGCTCTTGCCGATGCCCGGCGTCGGCCCGGTCAGCACGATCACGCGGTTCTTCGCGTCCATCATCGCGAACTGCATCGCGGTGCGCAGGCTGCGCATGCTTTCGACGCTCAGGTCCTTCGGGCGCAGGCTCGCGAGGATCGGCCGCGCACGGCTGCCGCCCTTCTCCGCGGCCGCGTCGAGCTTCACCTGCTCGGCGCTTTGCGGCACCAGCCCGTACAGCGGCAGGTTGAACGTGCGTTCGATGCGGTCCGGATCCTCGATGCCCTGGAACAGGTTGCGACGCAGGAACACGACGCCCGTGCCGAGGATCAGCCCGAGGAACACGGCGGCCGACAGGATCAGCACCTTCTTCGGCTTGACCGGCGCGCCGGGACGCAGCGCCGAATCGATGAGGTGGATGTTGCCGCCCGTGCCGGCCTTCTGCACCGACAGCTCCTGCACGCGGTTCAGCAGCAGCACGTAGATGTCCTCGGCGACCTTCGCGTCGCGCTGCAGCTGGACGGCCTTCACCTCGGTCGCCGGCAGGCTGCGGAAGCGGTTGCTGAACTTGTCCTTCTCGCCCTGCAGCTCCGCGAGCTGCTGCTTCGCGGCGATCACCATCGGGTGCGAATCGGTGAAGCGCTGCGCGAGCGACGCGAGCTGCAGGCGCTGCGCGGCGATCTGCTGTTCGTACTGCACGCTGCCCTGGAGGTAGACCTTCGCCTCGTCGCTCGCGTTGATCGAGCCCGACGTGCGCTGGTATTGCGTGAGCGCGGCTTCCGCGCGTTCGAGGTCGGCCTTCAGGCGCGGCTCCTCGCCCTTCAGGAAGTCGAGCATCTTGGTCGCCTCCGCCTGCTTCGCGACCACGTGCTGGTTCAGGTACGACTGCGCGAGCGCGTTCGCGATCGCGGCGGTCTGGTCCGGGTCCTTGCCTTCCAGCGAAATCTGCACGACGCCCGTCTGCTTGCCCTGCTCGCTCACCTGGATCCCTGCCTGGAAGCCGCTGATCGCGTCGAGATCGTTGTAGCGCACGACCGTGAATTGCGTGCCGGGGCGCGCGACGAGCTTCCGCACGAGCAGCGTCACGCCGCCGCCCTGCGCCGATTCGCCGACGCGGCCGGCCAGCAGCCGCGTGCCGTTCTCGTCGACCAGCGAATAGGTGCCGTTCGGACCGGCCGTCAGCGTCAGCTTCTTGCCTTCGAGCGCCGGCACGACGCTGATCGAATCGACGTCGGCGAGTTCGCCGCCCCACGCGTACGACTTCAGGCCGAGCCACGGCCGCGACGGCTCACCGGGCGTCGCGAGGCGCGCGGCGAGGCTGCCGAGCACCGGCAGCGTCTTCGGCGCGACCGAGAAGTTCAGCTTGAACTGTTCGACGACCGGCGTGACGACGCCGCGGCTCTTGATGATCTCGATTTCCGCATCGGTCGGCGCCTGCTGCGGGCCGCTGTTGATCGACGCGCCCGTCTGCGTCTGCGTGAGCGCCTGCGACGTGTTGTCGTTGCCCTCGACCCGCACGTGCACGTCCGCCTGGTAGACCGGCTTCGCGATGAAGCAGTAGAGGCCGGCGAGCGCGACGACCGTCACCGCGATGCCGAGCAGCAGCCAGATGTCGTCCATGATGACCTGGAGCAACTGGCCGAGAACGACGTCCTCTTCCTCGGTCTTCGCGGTCAGGTCCGCGTAGGAGTGTTTCGCTTGCGTGTTCACCATTCGTTCCCGCTTGAGTGGTGCCGGGGGGCGGACGCCGCCCCGGCGGGCTATCAGCGCGTGATTTGCCGCATGTAGAAGATCGTCTGGATCGTCGGCAGCACCTGCTGCAGCACACGGTTGAACTGCACCGAGCCGGCCGTGCTGACGTAGACGACGTCGAGCGGCTGAAGCGGGAAGCGACTCGACAGCATCAGCGCATCGGGCTGCGTCATGTCGAGACGGAACACTTCAGGCTTCGTCGGGTTGTCGCGCATCCCGCGCATCACGTAGATCTTGCGCGGGTTCGCGTCGGTGTCGAGAATCCCGCCGCCCGCGGTCAGCGCGTCGGCGATGGTCAGCCTGCCCTTGAGCATCGGCACCGTGACCGGCGTCTTGACCTCGCCCATGATGAACACGCGGCTGTCGCTGCGATCCGGCACGTTGACGATGTCGCCCGGCTGCAGCATCACGTTTTGCTTCACCTCGCCGCGATCGAGCACGCCGTTCGCGTCGAGCGTGTACAGCTTGCCGTCGCGCGTCAGGCGCACGCGCTGCAGGTCGGCCTCGGCGGTCGAGCCGCCGGAGCGCGAGATCGCGTCGACGAGCGTGAGCGGCACGTCGCTCACCGCGAGCGGGCCCGGCTGCTTCACCTCGCCCGTCACCTGCACCTTCTGGCTGCGGAACGACAGCACGCGCACGTCGAGCTGCGGATTCTTCACGTAGCGCGCAAGGCTGGACGCCATCTCGTCGCGGATCTGCCCGACCGTCTTGCCCGCCACGCGAATCCGGCCGACGAACGGGAAGAAGATCGTGCCGTCGGCGGCGACCGTCTGGCCGTACGGATCGGCCTGGCCCGGCAACGCGGTCGTATACGGCTGCTGCAACGCGCCCGCGACCGATTGCGTCGTGTTGCCGCCGCTCGAGAACGACTGGCCCTGCGGCGTCGTCAGCTCCGGGTGGTCCCACACGGTGACGCCGAGGATGTCCTGCGGGCCGACGCGATACGTGTACTGCGACGGATCGGTATAGCGCCCGGGCGGCAGCGGATGATCGACCTGCGCTTTCTGCAGCTGGTCCATCACCACTTTGGCGTCGATGTAATGAACCGGATAGGTTTCGGCCGCTTCCTGCCGGCCTTCGTCCTTCAGGTTCGACGAGTCGAGGTAGTTGCCGGGCGCGGTTGCACAGGCTGACAGGAAAGTCGTCAGCGCGACGGCAAGCGCCACCGGGCGCATCGGGCGTTTCAGCATAGTTTCTGTAGCCATCCTTGAACCAGACGTTCGATCAGTGAGTAGCTCTCGCGGTAGTCGGCCTCGGGGCCGCCGTGCGGGTCCGCGATCTCGGCCCCCTCCCACTTGCCGAGCAGGTGAACCTTGCCGCGCGCGAACGGATCGACCGCTTCGACGGCCGCGATCTGCCGGCGCTCGCTGACGAGAATCAGGTCGGCGTCGCGCACGATCCGGCGCGACAGCCGCCGCGAGCGATGAGTCGTCGCATCGACGCCCCGCTCGGCCAGCAGTTGCCGCATCACCGGATCGATGCCGTCGCCGTCGTTCGCGTGGACGCCGGCCGAATGGAACGTCGGGCGCGGGCCGCCGCGCGACGCGGCGTGCGACTTGAACAGCATTTCCGCCGCCGGGCTGCGGCAGACGTTCGCGTGGCAGACGATCAGGATGTTCCGGAACATGGCGTCTCGTAACGAGTGACGAAAAACGGGTTACGCGCTGGCGCGCGCGGCGCCCGGCACGCGCGCGGCGACGGCCTGGCGCGAGCCCGGCCGGCCGATCGGGTGGTACTCGATGCCCTGCTCGCTCATCGTCTCCGGCTCGTACAGGTTGCGGCCGTCGAAGATCACGGGCGCCTTCCACAGCCGGCCGAGCGCGACGAAGTCGGGGCTCTTGAACGCCTTCCATTCGGTGACGATCACGAGCGCGTCGGCGTCGCGCGCGGCCTGCGCCTCGTCGTCGACGAAGGAGAGGCGCTCGAGCCAGCTCGGGTGATCGGCGAGATCGAGCGCGATCACGCGGCGCGCTTCCTGCTGCGCGACCGGGTCGTAGGCGGCGACGCGCGCGCCGCGCGACAGCAGTTCGGCGATCAGCTCGCGGCTCGGCGCCTCGCGCATGTCGTCGGTGTTCGGCTTGAACGCGAGGCCCCACAGCGCGAACGTGCGGCCGCTCAGGTCCTCGCCGAAACGCGCGACGATCTTGTCGGCGAGCACGCGCTTTTGCGTCGCGTTGACCGACGACACGGCCTTCAGGATCTGCAGCGACTGGCCGTGCTCGTCGGCCGTGCGGATCAGCGCCTCGACGTCCTTCGGGAAGCACGAGCCGCCGTAGCCGCAGCCGGCGTACAGGAAGTGGTAGCCGATGCGCGGATCGGAGCCGATCCCGCGGCGCACGGCCTCGATGTCCGCGCCGAAGCGGTCGGCGAGGTTCGCCAGTTCGTTCATGAACGAGATGCGCGTCGCGAGCATCGCGTTCGCCGCGTATTTCGTGAACTCGGCCGAGCGCACGTCCATGTACAGCGTGCGCTCGTGATTGCGGTTGAACGGCGCATAGAGCTTCTTCATCAGCTCGCGCGCGCGCTCGCCCGGCACGTCGTCGTCGCAGCCGATCACGATGCGGTCCGGTCGCGTGAAATCGTCGACGGCCGCGCCTTCCTTCAGGAATTCCGGATTCGACACGACCGAGAACATCGGGGCGTCGCCGCCGCGCTTCGCGAGCTCCTCGGCCACGGCCGCGCGCACGCGCTCGGCCGTGCCGACCGGCACCGTCGACTTGTCGACGATCACCTTGAAGCCGGTCATGTATCGGCCGATGTTGCGCGCCGCCGCGAGCACGTATTGCAGGTCGGCCGAGCCGTCCTCGTCGGGCGGCGTGCCGACCGCGATGAACTGCACGTCGCCGTGCGCGACCGCGGCCTCGATGTCGGTCGAGAAGCGCAGGCGGCCGGCCGAGCGGTTGCGCGCGATGACTTCCTTCAGGCCCGGCTCGTGGATCGGCACGCCGCCCTCGTTCAGGATGTCGATCTTTGCCTGGTCGACGTCGAGACAGAACACGTCGTGCCCGATGTCGGCGAGACAGGCGCCGGTGACAAGCCCTACGTAACCGCTGCCGATGATAGTCAGATTCATGATGTGTCGGACCCCTTGACCAATGATTCGAAATTCGGAAAACCGGAATGCCTGCGCGACGCAGCGCGTCGGTGTCAGTACGCGTTGCTGCCGGTGAAGCCTTTCCACAGCGTCAGCACGACGATCTTGATGTCGAGCCAGAACGACCAGTTCTGCATGTAGTACAGGTCGAGCTTCACGCGGCCCATCATCTTCTCGATCTGGTCGGTCTCGCCGCGATAGCCGTTGATCTGCGCCCACCCGGTGATGCCGGGCTTGATCCGGTAGCGGAACATGTAGCCCTTGACCAGATCCTTGTAGATGTCGTCATGTGCGAGCGCATGCGGGCGCGGGCCCACCACCGACATCTCGCCCTTCAGCACGTTGATGAACTGCGGCAGCTCGTCCAGGCTCGTGCGGCGCAGGAACCGGCCGACCGGCGTCACGCGCGAGTCGTTCTTGGTGGCCTGCGTGACCTGCCCGGCCGCTTCCTGGTGCACCTTCATCGAGCGAAACTTGTAGATCTCGAACTCGTGCCCGTCGATGCCCTTGCGCTTCTGCCGAAAGAACACCGGCCCGCGCGAGGTCAGCTTGATCAGCGCCGCGATCAGCACCATCACCGGCGCGAGCGCGGTGAGCGCCGCCAGCGCGAACAGCCGGTCGAACACGAACTTCGGCAGGATCCGCACGTCGGTGATCGGCGACGCCGCGAGGTTGATCGCCGGCACGCCGAGCACCTCGACCACTTCCTGGTTGAAGAACGACAGCGTGCGCACGTCCGGGATGAAGCGGATGTTCACGAAGTCGTGGCGGAACACCGTCACGATCTGGTGAATCCGGCGCTCCTCCGTGATCGGCAGCGTGAGCCACAGCTCGCTGATCGCGCGGCTGCGCACCAGCCACACCAGCGATTCGAACTGCCGCTCGATGCGCACGTCGTCGAGCGCGACTTCGCCCGGCGCCTCGCTTTCGTCGTACACGCACACCGGGTTGAAGCCGGCTTCCGGCCGCGCCCGCATCTGCGCGATCAGCCGCCGCGCCGCCGGCGTGCCGCCGACGATCGCGACCGCCTTCAGGTTGTAGCCGCCGCGGCGCAACTGGCGCAGCACGACGTGCACGCAGGTCTTCGAACCGGCGAGCAGCGCCATCGTCACGAGCGCCCAGTAACCGAGCCACAGCCGCGACAGGTCGCCCGACTGGTGAAAACTGAAACTCATCAGGATGCCCGCGAGCTCGACCGCGAGCCACGCGAACGCCACGCGCACCACCAGCCCGACGAGACGCTTGCCGCGCCACGACTGGTAGATGCCGACGGCCGGAAAGAACACGACGACCAGCAGGCAGTCGAACAGCACCGTCGTGCGCTGCAGGTCGCTGAGCCCGATGCTGCCGTCGTGCAACGCGGCCGCGATCAGCGCGCCCGTCACGACCATCGCGATATCGATGACTCTCGCCAGCACGCTCAACATGTCTGTTTCCTCTTCTTTGAACAGGCGTTTGCCGAACAGCGCCTTGCGCGACCCGTGCCGCACATTCGATTCAAACGTTGCATGACGCTATTGAAGCGACAAGAAAATTCCGCCTCAAGCGCACAAGTATTTCGAAAAATAATCGGAAATTCTTGCCGCGATCTTTTTTAATTAAATCGGCAGGTTTTCCCGAATCGGGCCCGAACGAGGATTTTTTCTGAATCTTTACGCTTTCCGCTCACCCTTTGCAGGCGGGCATGACAGGCGCACGACCGGAATTATTTTTTATTTTTTTATTTGCGGCCGGTGCTACCGCGGAAAATTCTCCCGGATGACGGTGCGGCGGATATCCGGCATTAGGTCCGGTTTTATTGTCGATTTACTTCATGCTACAACGACAGGCACTGACTTCAACCGTGGAGAGTGTCATCATGAATGCTCCGGCAGTGGTCGCCGAAACGCGCCATTCTTCTTCCGCCGCACCCGATGCCGGTACGCCCGATGCCGGTACGCCCGCAGCCGGTACGCCCGCAGCCGGTACGCCCGCAGCCGGTACGCCCGCAGCCGGTATGCCCGCAGCCGGTATGCCCGCAGCCGGTATGCCCGCAGCCGGTATGCCCGCCGTCGGCACCCGCCTCGCCGTGCAGCCCGTGATTCTCGCCGGCGGTTCCGGCACGCGCCTGTGGCCGATGTCGCGCGAGCGTTTTCCGAAACAGCTGATCGGCCTGCTCGGCGATCATTCGCTGCTGCAGTCCACCGCACTGCGCCTCGACGGCCTGATGGCCGAGCACCCGCTGAACGACGACGTGCTGATCGTGTGCGGCGAGGATCACCGCTTCACCACCGCCGAACAGCTGCGCCTGACGGCCAAGCACGCGACCATCATGCTCGAGCCGCTCGGCCGCGACACCGCGCCCGCGCTGACGCTCGCCGCGTTGCGGCTCGTCGCCGGCGGCAACGACGCCGTGATGACCGTGATGCCCGCCGACCATGCGGTCGCGGACGTGCCGCGCTTTCACGCGGCCGTCGCGGCCGGCGTGCACTGCGCGGCACAAGGCAAGATCGCGACGATGGGCATCGTGCCGACGCACGCGGAAACCGGCTACGGCTACATCCGCGTCGGCGCGCCGCTCGGCGACGCCGGAACGGCCGCCCTCGACGTCCGCCGCCTCGACCGTTTCGTCGAGAAGCCGCACCTCGAACTCGCGCAGCAGTACGTCGCGTCGGGCGAATACTGGTGGAACAGCGGAATCTTCATCGTGCGCGCGTCGGTCTGGCTGAAGGCGATCCGGCAACTCGAACCCGAGATCTACGCGGCCTGCGAACAGGCCGTCGCACAGGGCAAGGAAGACGGCGATTTCTTCCGCGTCGATCGCGATGCATTCGCCGCGTCGCCGTCGAACTCGATCGACTACGCGGTGATGGAGCCGCTCGCGAGCCTGCCGCAACTGTGCGAAAGCGTCGTCGTGCCGCTCGACGCGGGCTGGTCGGACGTCGGCTCGTGGGACGCGATCTGGCAGATCTCGCCGAAGGACGACGCCGGCAACGTCGGCCGCGGCCACGTGCTGTTCGAAGGCGCGGACTCGACGTTCGCGCATTCGGAAAGCCGGCTCGTCGCCTGCGTCGGCACGCAGAACCTGGTCGTCGTCGAAACGCCCGACGCCGTGCTCGTCGCGGATAAATCGCGCGTGCAGGACGTGAAGAAGATCGTCGGGCACATCAAGGCGCGACAGGGCACCGAAGCGACCGATCACCGCAAGGTGCATCGTCCGTGGGGCCACTACGACTCGGTCGACACGGGCGAGCGCTTCCAGGTGAAACGCATCGTCGTGAAGCCGGGCGCGCAACTGTCGCTGCAGATGCACCACCACCGCGCCGAACACTGGATCGTCGTGCGCGGCACCGCGCGCATCACGCGCGGCGACGAAACGTTCCTGCTGTCCGAAAACGAATCGACGTACATTCCGCTCGGCGTCTCGCACCGCCTGGAAAACCCGGGCAAGATGCCGCTCGAACTGATCGAAGTGCAATCGGGCGCGTATCTCGGCGAGGACGACATCGTCCGCTTCGACGATACCTACGGCCGGCAGTAACGCGCATGCAACAAAGGGCGCCGCTTCGACGGCGGCGCCCGGGCAAGGGTCTGTTCACGCTAACAACG
This sequence comes from Burkholderia sp. A2, assembly GCF_001729305.1. NCBI lineage: Bacteria > Pseudomonadati > Pseudomonadota > Betaproteobacteria > Burkholderiales > Burkholderiaceae > Burkholderia > Burkholderia sp. A2. Next base: position 394,243 of record NZ_LZXX01000090.1, read on the forward strand.
GGCTTGCGAACGTGCCCTAGGCAGACATGGAGACATGGGACTTCCGCGCGGGCGTCGTGGCACACGACGGCCCGCGCGTGACACGGCAACGGCGATCAGCCCACGCGATACGCGTATTCGCGACGCTCCGCCTGCACGGGATCGTTGCGGCTTTCCGACAGCGCGCCCGCGCGACGCTCGGCGATGAAGCGCTTGATGTCCGATTCCGCGCGCGCCAGCGCCGACAAGCCGGCCAGCACTTCGCCCTGCGGCTCGCGCGCCGGGGCGTCGCTCGCACCGTGGCGATCGATCCACTGGCGCGCCCAGTCGAGCGCGTACTGCTCGGCTTCCTCGGCGTCGGTGAAGCGCGGGCCGATCAGGCCCGAGCGTTCGACCCGACGGTCGTCCTGCGAGATCTCGGCCCACGCGCGATACATCAGGTTCTGCACGGGCTGCGCGATGCCGCTGATCGTATAGCCGCGATACTCGTCGACCTGCGGCTCGGCCGCGGCGAAGCTCGCCGCCGACGCGCGCGCATGGCGCAACTCCGTGCCCGGCGCGCCGGGCACGGTAAACGACACGTCGGCGCGGCCGGTCACCTGGTCCTCCGCCATCGCGCTCAGCGACGCACCCTCGTCCCGCCAAACGTTTGCCTGCGCAACCGGCAATTGCCACGACTCGGGGTTCTGCCAGAACACGCCGCGCAGACGGTCGTTGTCGGGCGCGGGCTCCGCGCGGCGAGCCGGCACGACGGCCTCCGGCGGCGGCGGAATATACGCGAACGTGCGCCCGCTGAACTGGGTCAGCACGTCGATCATCTTCAGCAGCGTGCCGTTCGCGAGCCACTCCTCGTAGCGACGACGGCACGTCGGCCCGGACGGATAGCGACCGGGCAGCTTGGACCAGGCTTCCCCGGTCGTCAGGATCCAGAGCACCGCGTTCGCGACGACGCGCGGTTCGGCACGTGGACGCCCACGACGGTTCAGCCTGATGGGTTCATCGGCGATCAGCGCTGAAAGGCGAAACCACTCTTCATCGTTAAGCTCATCGAAGAACATAGTCGATCTCTCCACGCAGCCAGGCCGGGGCTGCGATTGGCGGCGCCGTCACGACACATCGCGTCGCGGGGCGGCCAGGTTGCACATTATGGTTATCCGGCGTTGTGCATACCGGGCGACACCGCACTTTCACGGTGCCGCGATTCCCGGCAATGGCGCACAAATCGCGGTCTCACTCCAATGTGGGAATTTTTGTGCACGAAGCATACCATCCTTAGGGTTTATCTCAATATGACAATGACTTAATGTTACGCACTGAAACAACCTGCCATCGGCGAGCAATCCATTTACGCTTGAATTTTTTTGCGGGATCTTTATGCCGATGGCTGCAAAGGCCCGGCTGACGGGGCTCCGCAGCGTCTGAGGAATGCGCTGCACCGGTGGTTACAGGCTGGTCCGACCCTTGCCGGCAAGCTCTTCCGGAATGGCTTCCGGAAATCGGTAAATCATGGAAAATTTCGTAACGAGCCATTCACAAATCGGTAAATCATTCAAATTGAGCTAAATCAAATTATCTCGATGCACAATCTTTTTATTGTTTCGCTGCGAGGAATGAAAATACGCTGACGTAGCGCGCCCACTCTGTCCCCGCATGCAAATCCGTCACGCTTGTTACATTTTCGCGGAGACCGGCAAGCGACCGCGCCGCAGGCCGTAGGCGCTGCTGTTCCGGGTCGGAACGGAAAGCCCGAAGCCGGCGTACGCGGCTCCGCGACGACGGCGGCGCTAGCGCAGATCGCCGACCAGCGACGCGGTCACGTCCGCGTCGATGCGCTGCGCCGGCATCGTGTAGGCCGGGTGATCGCAGCCGATCGACAGCGCCGCCCCGCCCTTGAGCGCCGCGCGCATCGGCGCGTCGAACTCGAAGCGGACGAAGTGCACGGCCGACGTCTTCTCCGCGTTGTCGCGCTCGAGATCCTCGTCGGCGATCGCGTAGACGCTCGCGTGCCCGTCGACCCGCAGGTACACGCGATCCTCGACACCGATCAGCCGCGCGAGCGCCGCGCGCCGTTCGATCTCGTGCTCGTACTCGATCTGCATCGTCGCCTTCAGGTTGGTGCCGTCGGGCATCAGCGGCAGATACGCGTCGAGTTCCCCTTCGATGCCGGCTTCGTCGAAGATCTTCTCGATGTGCAGCATCTCGTGGATCTGGTAGCGGATCGTCGTCTCGTCCTCGAACAGGAACCGCAGGTGGTTGCCGAGCGCCACCGCGCGGCGGCGCTTGTACGCGACGAGCCGCGCGTGTTCGGCCTTGCGGATCTTCGCGTACGCTTCGAGCGTCAGCAGGGAGTCGCGGGTCAGCGTCATGGGTGTCCTCGTGGATGGCCGGCCGCGGCTCAGATGCCGTACGCGCGCCGCAGCAGCGTCAGCGGATGCGCGAGCGGCGCTTCCGGCAGCCCGTTCTCGTCGATGCCCTGCACGATGTGATGGCCGGCGAGCGCGCAGTCGGACGACACGACGTCCGGCCGCGGCTCGGCCATCGCCTTGAACACCGGCGCGCCGATCCGCATCGCGTCCGCATGAAATTCCTTCTTCACGCCGAACGTGCCCGCGTGGCCCGAACAACGCTCGACGACGGTCACGCGCGTATCGGGCACGAGCGACAGCGCATCGGCCGTCTTGCGGCCGATGTTCTGCACGCGTGCATGGCACGGCACGTGATACGACACGCTGCCGAGACCGGTCTTGAAATCGGTCTTCAGCAGGCCGTCGCGATGCCGCGCGATCACGTATTCGAACGGATCCCAGAATGCGTCGGCCACCGCGCGCACGGCTGCGTCGCCGGGGAACATCAGCGGCAACTCGCTCTTGTACATCAGCACGCAGCTCGGGATCGCGCCGATCAGCGCATAGCCTTCGCGTGCGTAACGTTCGAGCACCGGGATGTTCACCGCCTGCTTCGCGGCGACGCCGTCGAGATTGCCTTGCTCCAGCAGCGGCATCCCGCAGCACGCTTCGCGCGTGACGAGTTCGTACGGGATGTCGTTGTGCGCGAGGATCGCGAGCAGGTCGTGGCCGATCCCCGGCTCGTTGAAATTCACGTAGCACGTCGCGTAGATCGCGACCTTGCCGGGCGTGCGTTCGCCGTCGCGCACGGGCGGGTTCGCCGAGCGCTCGGCCGCGCGCCGGAACGTGCGCGGCGCGAACTCCGGCAGCCACGCGCTGCGATCGACGCCGAGCGCCGCTTCGAGCGCGTGGCGCGCGGGCGGCGTGCGGTTCACCGCGTTGACCGCCTGCGTGACGACCGGAATGCCGGCGAAATGGCCGAGCGCATCGGTATTCGACAGCACCTTGTCGCGCAGCGTCGCTTCGCCGCGCTTGTAGCGCGCGGCCTTGCCGCGCAGCATCAGGTGCGGGAAGTCGACGTTCCATGCATGCGGCGGCACGTACGGGCATTTCGTCATGTAGCAGAGGTCGCACAGATAGCACTGGTCGACGACCTTGCCGAACGCTTCCTTCGGCACTTCGTCGATGTCGCCCGTCGGCGTGTCGTCGACCAGGTCGAACAGCGCCGGAAACGCGCCGCACAGCGACACGCAGCGTCGGCAGCCGGCGCAGATGTCGAATACGCGGGTCATTTCCGCGTCGATCTCGGCCTGGTCGTAGAACGCTTCGGACCGCCAGTCGAGCGGATGCCGGGTCGGAGCTTCGAGACTGCCTTCCTTGTGGGGCATGAGGCGCTCCCGCATGGCGCGCATGTGCGCAAGCGCACCGCCCGCGCGACGCAGGCGGCGATGAACGAACAGCTGCCGCGTGCCGGTCGCGCGGCGATGCCGTGCGGCCTGCGGCGGCCCGTCAGTCGACGAGACTGTCCAGCGCCTTCGTGTAGCGGTTCGCGTGGCTGCGCTCGGCCTTCGCGAGCGTCTCGAACCAGTTCGCGATTTCGTCGAAACCTTCGTCGCGCGCGGTCTTCGCCATGCCCGGATACATGTCGGTGTATTCGTGCGTTTCGCCGGCGATCGCCGATTCGAGATTCAGCCGCGACGAACCGAACGGCAAGCCCGTCGCCGGATCGCCGACGGCTTCCAGGTATTCGAGATGGCCGTGCGCATGGCCGGTTTCGCCTTCGGCGGTCGAGCGGAACAGCGCGGCGACGTCGTTCTGCCCCTCGACATCGGCCTTCGAAGCGAAATACAGATAGCGCCGATTCGCCTGCGATTCGCCCGCGAATGCGGCCTTCAGGTTCTCTTCGGTCTTGCTGCCCTTGAGTTGAGCCATGTGCGCCTCCGTTCGAGTCGGCGCGGCCGCGTGCGACGCCGGGCCGATCAGGTATGTGGGAACGAAGCACACGCCGGACGCGCACGCTTCGTGCCTTTTAATCTAGGCGCTGGCGTTCGCATCCCCCAATAGGCTTTTTCAATCCGGCCGATAGCGGCCGCCCGCTGCCGGGCGATCGTTCGTGCAAGCGTGCGGGCAACGCGACTTCCATCACGGACCGCGGCCGATATCCGGGCCATGACGAAGCGCGCCGTGGCGATGCGAGTGAAGGACCGGGCATCGCCAACGACGCGACGCCCGGCTTGCCCGACTCGGTACGAGCCGTGCGATCGAGGTTTATCGGACCTTGTCGGCCGGCAACGGACGCGCCATGTAGCTGACGACACGCCCAGGCCCCGACATGCGCCCGAAGCCGGTCACGCCGCCGTAGCTGCTGGTGATGCCGGACAACCCGTTGTACAGGCCGCCCATCACGAGGACGGAATCGTCGCCGTGCAGCGTGCCGTCATTGGTCGTATTGCCCATGATCCGCACGTTGCCGGCGTCGATCGTACCGCGGTTGGTCACGTTGCCCATCGCGGACAGCGATTTCTCCGCGTGCAGCGAGCCGGTGTTGACCAGGTTGCTCATCACCTGAATGTTGCGACCGCCGACCGTACCGCTGTTGGTCAGCGATCCCATGAGCTTCAGGGACTCGGCGCTCCCCAGCGTCCCTTCGTTGACGACGTTGCCCATGACCCGAACATCGCGCCCGTCGACGGCGCTGTCGGCGCCGTTATTGGCCAGACGGCCAGCGATGTCGAGCGCGCCGTCGCTGTGCAGCGTGCCGGCATTGGTTGCGTTGCCGCTGATCGAGACGCTGCGTCCCTGTACGGAACCGTCGTTGTCGAGATCGCCAGCGACGCTGACAGTGCCGCCGCGAACCGTACCGCTGTTGTCGAGCCCGTTCATCAGCCGCAACGCGCCCGCTTGCAGGTGTCCGGTCGACTCGATCCGCGTCTTGCCGGTAGACGAGATCGAGACGCCACCGGCCGATGCGTCCACCGTACCGGCGATCCTGACGCCGGTTTTCGCCGACGCGCCGACCAGCGCCATCGTGTCCGCCTGCAGGCTGCCCGACGCGGACACGTCGAGCGCCACGTCCGGCGCGTTGCCGCTCGCCGGCCCGGAAAACGTCCGCGGCACCGTCTGCTCGAGCGCCGCCGTCCCTTGATGGGCGATCGCGAACAGTTGCTTCGCGCGTACCGCCGCATCGACCTTCACGCCGCGCGCCACGAGATCGAGCTGATTCGCGCTGCTCGCGTCGAGCCCGTCGCCTTCGATCGTGAGGCGGCCGTCCTCGGTCCGAAATTGCTTGACGCGACCGTACCTGTCGAATTCCGTCGTACCCGCGACAAGCGATACGCGGCTCGCGTTGATGAAGCTCGCGCCGTTCACGCTGATCCCGTTCGGGTTCGCGACGATCACGCGCGCCTTTTGCCCCGCGACTTCCGTCGTGCCTGCGAGCACCGACGCGTTGCCGCCCGTCACCTGGTTCAGGATCACCTGCGCCGACCGGCCGCCGAGCCGCGCGTTACCGTCGATATCGCCGGCCAGTCGCGTGTGCGTGCGCTTCGTGCTGTTGTTCAACACAAGGCCGTTCGGACCGACGTTGTATTCGAGGAACCGGTTCGACGAAATGCCGGCGGCGTCCGGTGCATTGATGTCGACGATCGGCGTGCCGTTCGGCGCGGCGCCAAGCACGGGGCGATCGGCTGCGTTCGGGTCGACGACGAGTTTCGGGTTCGTTTCGACGACCGGCGGCTCCGGGTCGACCGGCGGCTTCGTTTCCGCGACCGGCGGCTCCGGATCGACCGGCGGCTTCGTTTCCGCGACCGGCGGCTCCGGATCGACTGGCGGCTTCGTTTCGGCGACCGGCGGCTCCGGCTTGACCGGCGGCTTCGTCGCCTCGTCGTCGTCCGTCCAGTTCCCGCCGATCTGCAGGCCGGACGGCACCGACAGACGCTTCGCGCGCAGCGACCCGCCATTCGAGATCCGGACCTTGCCATCCGACAGCAGCGAGATCGAGCCCGTCACCGCCTCGAGCTTGCCCGAGATATTGATGCCGACGCCCGCCGACGTGCCACGCATGACGATCGAATCCTCGCCATGCACGCTGCCGAGTTTCGACACGTCGATCGCGACACGCGGCAATTCTCCACCCGTCGCAGCATCGAACGACATCGCCTGCGGATTCTCGATCGCGGCCGTCCCTTGCTGGGCGACCGCGACCAGCTTCTTCGCGTGCAGCGCGGCGTTCACCTTCAGGGTGCGCGCCACGAGATCGAGCTGATCCATATTGCGCGCATCGAGCCCGTCGCCGTCGATCGTGATGCGGCCGTTCTCGGTCCGGAATTGCTTGACGTTGCCGATCTCGTCGAATTCCGTCGTGCCCGCGACGAGCGACACGCGGCTCGCGTTGATGAAGCTCGCGCCGTTCACGCTGATCCCGTTCGGGTTCGCGACGATCACGCGCGCCTTCTGCCCCGCGACTTCCGTCGTGCCCGCGAGCACCGACGCGTTGCCGCCCGTCACCTGGTTCAGGATCACCTGCGCCGACCGGCCGCCGAGCCGCGCGTTGCCGTCGATGTCGCCGGCCAGTTGCGTGTGCGTGCGGCCCACGCTGTTGTTCAGCACCAGGCCCGTCGAACCGACGTTGTATTCGGTGAAGCGGTTGGTCGAAATGCCGGCGGCATCCGGTGCGTTGATGTCGACGATCGGCGTGCCGTTCGGTGCGGTGCCGAGACCGGGGCGATTGGCCCCGCTCGGATCCACGACGAGCCCGGGTTGCGCGAACGCGGGCTGTGTCGCGAGGATCGGCATTGCAAGCGTGAGCGCCGCGGCAAGCGCGGTGCGCACGGATGGCACGGCCGCACGCCGGCGATGATGGTCGAGTTGATGTTTCATGGTCTTCTCGTTTTTCTGAAGATGAATGACAGGCATGGCCCAGGCCACGCCGGATCGGGCCGGTCCGTCGATCGGCCGATGAACGGGCAAACGTGCTTACATGGCGGTTCCCTCCGTGGCATATGGCGAACGCGGGTGCGCCCGCACCGATCAGAAACGGCTCGTAAGCGACATGAGGAACATGGGTTGCGCGGTTCGCAGCGCGCCCGGCTTGTGAAGCGGCATGCCGAGCGCGACGTCATAGCCGAGCATCCGGTAGCCGCCGCGCACGCCGAGCGCGGCGCCGATCAGCATGCGGCCTCCCCGGCCCGCGCCCTCGTCCGCGCCTTCGCCGACGATCTGGCCGGCGTCGAGCGCGGCATAGACCTCGTGCATGCCGAACAACGGCGTCGCCAGCTCGTTGCGCCATAACCAGCCTGAGGCTCCAGCGAGAGTCTGGTTGCCGTCGAACCCACGCACCGTGTAGCGGCCGCCGATCTGCAGGTACTCCGTGGACGGCAGCACGCCGGGCGTGTACTGGAACTGGACGAACCCGCGATAACCGAACGGCCGCGCGCCGATCCGGAACGGGGCATCGGCGCCGAACGCCGCGGTAAACACGCGATAGCGGCCGTCCCACGAGTCCCGACCGTTGATATGGCCGGGGAAAGGACTCAACCCGGCGAGACTTGCGCGCATGCTGATGCTCGCGTCGATGGTCGCGCGCGCGAGCTTCTCGCGATGCGCCGCGCTCACCTCATAGCTGACGATGTCATGGCGCATCACGTCGATACCGATCGGCCCCAACCACGAACGGTCCTCGCGTCGAGCAAGCCGGAAACCGAGCGTGGTCTTGCCGTGACCGGAGCGATACGGCACGTAGCCGATGCCGGTCTCGTAGCGGCGGGTCCGCTGGCCGAACGGCGGCACGACAAGGCCGGGCACATCGTTCAACAGCGCCTGCCGGCTCGTCCACTCGCTGATGCCGAGCGAGAACGACGCATAGCCGATCGGCACGTTCCATGCGGCGCTTTTCGCCTGCGAGCCGATCGCCTTGTTGCCCAGCGATGCGTCCGTGTTGTAGGTGAGGATCAACTGATCGTAGAGCCGCAGCGGCGAATCGATCGCGACGATCGCGCCGAGCTGGTTGCGACCGGTCGCATCGAGCCCGCCGTTGTCGGCCGTCGCGATGAAGCGAAAGCGGCGCGTATCGTCCGGAGGCCGGACGACGATGTCGGTATCGCCAAGCGACGCGCCGGGAACCAGATCGAACGCGGTGGCTGCCTGACCGGGCAGACGACGTATGTTCTCGAGCGCCTGATCGAGATCGCGCACGTTCAGCAACGCGTGCGCGCCGCGCGCAAACGCGATGCGCACCCAGCCGATCCGGCCGCGCTCGTCGTTTATCGCGCCGATGCGGCCGGGAAGCACCTCGATGATCAAGCGTCCCGTCGACAGATCCTGCGACGGAATGCTGACGAGCGACGTGACGTATCCGCGTGCGACGAGACGGCGGCCGATCCGTTCGCGCAGCAGACCCAAGCCTTTTTCACCGATGCAGGCGGGCTCGAACGGGACGGCGTCGCGCAGCCACGGGAATGCGTCGGCGCCGCGCCATTCGATCGTGTGAATGTCGAAACACGGCGTTTCTTCGGGCAATTGCAGCGCGTCGGATTCACGCGGCGGCTTCGCGGACAGCACGTCCGGCCGGTCGAGCATCTGCTGCCGGATCTCGTCGAGCTGTTGGGCCTGATGGCGCTGTGCATTGAGCGGCTGCGCGCCGGACTCGGGGGTCTGGGCAGCCGCGGCAACAGCGAATGCCACCAGGTTCGCGGCGCACAGCGCGCGGCTCGCAATGCGTCGCGGCCGCATGACCAGATCCGGGAAATGACCGATGCGACCGAATCGTATCGGGCCGCGCCCGGTCTCGCATGATGCGCAAGACTGGCGCATGCGGGCGCGTCGCGACTCCGTGGGCTCCATTCGCCCATACTTCTTTTTGTTAACTATCCTTAACACTCGGACCCCGCCCATCGCGCGACATGTCAATCAAGCGCGGATTATGCGAAGCCTTGCATTTAAGTTTCAATTAAAATTATCATCTTGAAATATAATTCGTACACGTATTATTATTTTTTAGCGTCCAATTAGGACATCGCTTAAATCTGCCGACATATCGCGGATCCCGCCGAGAGGCGCCGACTCGTGCGCACCGGCCGGTCATGCCGCATTCGGCGTGTCGTCACCGCACCGCTTCCGGCCGGGCTCGCGAGCATTTCCCGCCGACGCGCCGCGACGGCGCGCGATCCACTTCACGCATCCGTCGCACGCTTGAGCAGCAATTCCCTTTCGCGCGCGTTGCGGGTCAGTTCCGCCGCGCGCCGGAACTCGAGCTTCGCTTCGTCGGTGCGACCCAGCTTCGCGAGCAGATCGCCGCGCACGCTCGGCAGCCAGTGATAGCGCGCGAGCGCCGGATCGTCGCGCAGCCCGTCGACGAGTTCGAGCGCCGCAGCCGGCCCGAACGCCATTCCCACGGCCACCGCGCGATTCAGTTCGACGACCGGCGACGGCGCGACTTCGGCGAGCGCGTCATACAGCGCGACGATCTGCGCCCAGTCCGTGTCCGCCGGCCGCCGCGCACGCGCATGGCACGCGGCGAGCGCGGCCTGCAGCGCATACGGCCCGCGCACGCCACCGAGCTTCGTCGCCCGTTCCAGTGCCGCGAGGCCGCGCCGGATCAGCAGCGGATCCCAGCGGCTGCGGTCCTGGTCGAGCAGCAGCACGGGCCGGCCCTGCGCATCGACGCGCGCATGCATGCGCGACGCCTGTAGCTCCATCAGCGCGACGAGCCCGAGCACCTCGCTTTCATCCGGCGCGAGCCCGGCCAGCACGCGGCCGAGCCGCAACGCCTCGTCGCATAGCGCCGGACGCATCCAGTCGTCGCCCGCCGTCGCCGCATGGCCTTCGTTGAACACGAGATAGATCACTTCGAGCACCGACGCGAGCCGCGCGGGCCGCGCATCGGCAGCCGGCACTTCGAACGGCACGTGCGCGGCCGAGAGCGTGCGCTTCGCGCGCACGATCCGCTGCGCGATCGTCGGCTCGGGCGTCAGGAACGCGCGCGCGATCTCGCCCGTCGTCAGCCCGCCGAGCAGCCGCAGCGTCAGCGCGACGCGTGCGTCGGTCGACAGCACCGGGTGGCATGACGTGAAGATCAGCCGCAGCAGGTCGTCGCCGATGTCGTCGTCGCGCGCGTCGGCGAGCGCGTCCGCGATGTCGGGGACAACATGCGCTTCGAGCGCGTCCATCTCGTGGCCGAGCTGGTCGCGCTTCGCCGCATGCAGCGACTCCTGCCGGACCCGGTCGAGCGCACGACGCTTCACGGCCGTCATCAGCCACGCGGCCGGGTTGTCGGGCACGCCGTCGACGGGCCAGTGCTCGAGCGCCGCGACGAGCGTGTCCTGCGCCAGCTCCTCGGCCACGCCGACGTCGCGCACCACGCGCGCGGCGCGCGCGATGATCTTCGGCGCCTCGATTCGCCAGACCGCTTCGATCGCACGATGCGTCGCCTCATGCGTCACGACGCCTGCCCCTGGGCGGACGCCTCCAGCGGCATGGCCATCAGTTCCCACGTGTGGCCGTCCGGATCGGTGAACCCGTGGCCGTACATGTTCGGGTACTCGCGCGGCGCCTGCGGCGCAGCCCCGCCGGCGGCCAGCGCCTTCGCGACGAGCGTGTCGACTTCGGCGCGGCTGTCGCACGACAGGCACGACAGCACCTGGATGTGCGTCGCCGGATCGATGATGGTCTTGTCGGTGAAGGTCTGGAAAAACGGCCGCACGAGCAGCATCGCGAAGATCGTGTCGCTGATCTTGATGCAGGCGGCCTGCTCGTTGGTATAGGCCGGCACGACCTCGAAGCCGAGCGCCTGGTAGAACGTCTTCGCGCGCGGCAGGTCGGCTACCGGCAGGTTGATGAAAACCATCTTGTGCATGACGGGTGCTCCCGGTGAGGTTGGATTCAGGCGTGGCTGCGGCCGACGTGGAGATCGCGGAACCGCTCGACCGCATCGCTCGGCGTGAGGTCGTCGAGCTCGAACAGCGGCCGCACCTCGATCTCGCAATCGAGTTCGGCGCCGAACGGCGCGGGGAACCGGCGGGTCCATTCGAGCGCCTCGTCGCGCGAGCGCACCTGGATCAGCGTGTAGCCGGCGATCAGTTCCTTCGTTTCGGCGAACGGGCCGTCGACCACCGTGCCCTTGCCGCCCGTGTAGCGCACGCGCCAGCCGTGGGCGCTCGGCCTCAGGCCGTTGGCGTCGAGCAGCACGCCGGCCTTCGCCAGTTCCTCGTGATAGACCGTCATCGCCTCGACCAGCCGGTTGTCCGGCAACGCGTCGGATTCGCTGACGGCGTTCGCCCGGATCATGATCATGAATCGCATCGTTCACTCCTTGTCGTCGGTGGAAAGCGGCGCCCGTTCCGCGGCGCCTTACCCGGACGACGGGCGGAAGACGGCCGGATCGACACGCGCCACGACAAATCAGGGTAAATACCGAGTCGCGGCACTCACAGGAAACACGGGCCGACCGCGCGTACCTCGACCGTGCACCATTGCGCGGCCGGGCACTGGCGCGCGATCTCGATCGCTTCCTCGCGCGTGTCGACGTCGACGAGGAAGAAGCCGCCGACCATCTCCTTCGCCTCCGCGAACGGGCCGTCGAGCAGCCGCGTCTCGCCGTCGCGCACCTGCACGCGCGTGCCGCGCTCGGACCGCTCCAGCGACTCGACGCCGCGCAGCACGCCGCGCGCCTTCAACGACTCGGCGAATTCGACCATCCGCGCATAAAGCGCCTGGCCTTCGTCGAGCGTGCGCTCGGCGCGCTGTTCGACCGGTTCGACAATCAACAGCATGTAAGACATGGATTTCTCCTGTGGGAACGGGGTGCGGCGACATGCAGCGGACGAGCGGCACACGACGCCCGGTGCGAAAGCGTAACAGCCGCGGGGCGGCTTGCCGCATCGTTGGCCAACCGGCAATGGCCGAACGGCCATTTCGCCCGCAGCCTGACATTTTGCCTTCAAGATGCGGTCCCGAACTGTCGGATTCTCATCCTGTGGATCGCCCCATGTCACGCCCGCTCCCCCTGCTTGCCGTCGCGCTGTTCGTCGTGGTGTCCGTCGCGCTGTCCGTGGCCTTCTGCGCCCGGCGGACCACCGCCGCGCTGCCGGTCAGCAGCGGCTGCGGCGGCGCAGCCACGGCGATTGCCGAGATCCGCCGCGCCGGTGGTCGGTCGCCGCTCGCCGGGCAAACGACGTCGATCGAGGCGGTCGTCACCGCGGCGTTCGGCGGCGCCGACGGCTTGGGCGGCTTCTTCGTCCAGCAGGCCGACGCACAGCGGCAACGCCGGCCGGGCGTTTCGGAAGGCCTGTTCGTCTACGCACCGGACGCGCGCGCCGAACCCGGCGATCTCGTGCGTCTGACCGGCAAGGTCGACGAGAAATACGGCCGGACGCAGCTCACGCTGTCGGGCCGCGTGGCCGTCTGCGCACGCGGGCAGACGGTCACGCCGGCCGCGCTCACGCTGCCGGTCGCGTCGCCCGCCGTCCTCGCCGCGCACGAAGCCATGCGCGTACGCCTGCCGCAAACGCTGACGGTCAGCGATACCTACGAACTCGGCCGCTACGGCAGCATCGTGCTGAGCAACGGCCGGCTGCGCGTGCCGACCCAGGTCGCGCCGCCGGCCGACGCTGCCGCCCAGGCAACGGCCAACGCATTGAATCGCATCGTGCTCGACGACGGTTCGAACCGCCGCGACCCGGCGACCGTCCGCTATCCGCCGCCCGCGCTGAGCGCCGCCAACACGCTGCGCGCGGGCTACACGGTACGCGGCGTCGAAGGCGTGCTCGAGTTGCGCTACGGCACATGGCGGCTGCAACCGGTGGCCGGCACGGCGCCCGTATTCGATGCCGCCGCGAACCCGCGTACCGCGGCGCCGGCCCGGCATCCCGATGCCGACGTACGCATCGTGTCGTTCAACGTCTTCAACTATTTCAACGGCGACGGCCAGGGTGGCGGATTCGACGCGCCGGCCAACCGCGGCGCGAAAACGGCCGCCGCGTTCGCGCGGCAGGAAGCGAAGATCGTCGCGGCGTTGCGCGCGCTGCGCGCCGACGTGATCGGGCTGATGGAAATCGCGAACAACGGCCACGGCGACGCGAGCGCCATCCGTCGGCTCGCCGCGCAACTCGGCGNNGACGCGCGCGGCCGCCCGCGTGCGCGCCGCATTCCAGCAGCCCTGGCCGTCCGACTGGTCGAGATCGGCGCCGCTCGCGCAGACGTTCCGGCGCATCGGCGGCACGCGTGCGCTCACGGTCGCGGTCAATCACCTGAAGTCGAAGAACTGCCCGCATGCGAGCGGCGCCGATCTCGACCAGTCGGACGGCCAGGGCTGCTGGAATGCGGCGCGCACGCGGGCGGCCGCGCGCGTCGCCGACTGGCTCGCCACGTCGCCGACGGGCGTCGCGGCCGGCGGCGTGCTGCTGATCGGCGATCTCAACAGTTATGCGAAGGAAGACCCGGTCCGCACGCTCGAAGCGCGCGGCTACGCGAATCTGGTTGCGCGCTTCGTCGGCGATGCTGCGTACAGCTACGTATTTCGCGGCGAAGCCGGCAATCTCGACCATGCGCTCGCCACGCCGCCGCTCGCCGCGCGCGTGAAGGCCGTGCGGTTCTGGCACATCAATGCGGACGAACCGCTCGCGCTGCAACCCGTGCCCGATTACAAAACGCGCACGCGACGGTCGGCTTATTACGCGCCGGACGCCTACCGCTCGTCGGACCACGATCCCGTCGTCATCGACGTCGCGCTGAACGACACCGGCCCACAGCCGGCATCAGGCACGAATCGTGCGCCTCGATCGAGCGTCGAGTAGTGCATTTGCATCAACGCTCAACCTGCAACGGCACTATTTACCTGATGCCCGTGGGGGCGCCATATTTACCGGACCTTCACTGCGACCCGCTGCTCGACACGCTGTATCGCCCCGACGCGCGAAATTTTTTCAACCGCTGCGCCGCCCCGCGCGACGGGGTTTCCCGGCGATCCGGCTGACGAATTGAAAATTTGTCTCGAAACTCAATCGGATCAAGTGAATCACATTAGTTGCAGCGATTCGTCTTATCTTCAAATTGCCTGGAATCAAAGGAGGATAAACACCATGGCGCTTACCGACTCGATCGAACACAAGCTGGACCGCGGGCTGTCCGATATCCGTCGCACCGGCCGGCGCGTGGGCCGCACGACGCGCGCGGCCGCCCGCGATCTGCATGCCGACGTGACCGACGATCTGCGCGGGCTGGTCGACGAACTGGAAGATCTGCTGAAAAACGATGGCGATGGCGATATCGCCGCGCTGCGCAAGCGCGTGCAATCCCGGCTCGACGAAGCGCGCGGCGCGCTCGACTACGCATCGGGCAGCGCGGCCGCCCGGCTGCGCGAATCGGCCGAACGCGTGTCGCAGGCCGTGCACGACAACCCGTGGCAAACCGCCGGCGTCGTCGCGGGCCTTGCGTTCGTTGCGGGCCTGCTCCTTTCCCGCCGTTGAACGGGGCGGCGTGCACCGCCGCCCGCCTCGCCCGTCATCCATCAGACAACGAAGGAGAAACGCCATGCAGAAATCCCTCGCCATGAAAGCCGCCGCTGCCGTGATGCTCGGCAGCCTCGCCCTTGCCGGCTGCACGACCACGTCCGGCAAACCCGATAGCCCCGCGGCCAGCGCGTCGAAGCGCGAGTCGATCGACGCCAGCGTGAACGCGACGCTGTCGCGCCTGTATTCGACGGTGCCCGGCTCGCGCGACCTGGTCTCGAAAGCGCGCGGCGTCCTCGTGTTCCCGAACGTGCTGCAGGCCGGCTTCATCGTCGGCGCCCAGTCCGGCAACGGCGCGCTGCGCGTCGGCGGCAGCACCGTCGGCTACTACAACACGTCGTCGCTGTCGGTCGGCCTGCAGGCCGGCGCGCAGTCGAAGGCGGTCGTGTTCCTGTTCATGACGCAGGATGCGCTCGACTCGTTCCGCAAGTCGGACGGCTGGTCGGCCGGCGCAGACGCGTCGGTCGCGGTCGTGAAGGTCGGCGCGAACGGCGCGGTCGACTCCAACACGGCTACCGCACCGGTGGAAGTGCTGGTCCTGACCAATGCAGGCCTGATGGGCGACCTGTCGGTGAACGGCACGAAGGTCACCAAGCTCAACATCTGACGATGCGGCACGCGGCCTCCCGCCGCGTTCGCTTCCCGGCAGCGCCGCGGCCCCGGCCGCGGCGTTTTCGCATGTGCATCACGCAGCGGCTATGATGGCGGCACCTTTGCGGGCATACTCCGCATGGGCCGCCCGGCGGCGCGTCGCGCCGCGAACCCGACGTTCGCGAACCGATCGCGCGCGGGGCAACGAGATTCAATCAAACCACGCATCAATCTGCGCGAATGTACCCATGGATAGCGGACACGATCACCAAAAATTCTTCTACTTCCTGCTGTTCGCGGTCACCGTCGGACTCTGCTGGATCCTCGCGCCGTTCTCCGGCGCCGTTTTCTGGGGCACCATTCTCGCGATCCTGTTCCAGCCCGTGCAGCGCTGGCTGGCCGCACGCTTCGGCAAGCGGCGCAATCTGGCCGCGCTCGTCACGATGTCGCTGATCATCCTGATCGTGATCCTGCCGCTTGTGTTCGTCACGGCCACGCTCGTGCAGGAAATCGCGTACGTGTACCAGGAGCTCAAGGATGCCCAGCCGAACTATTCGCAGTATTTCCACGACATCATTCACGCGCTGCCGACGTCGATCCAGAACCTGCTGCAGAAATACGGGCTGACCAACATCCCGGGCATCCAGAAGAAGCTGACCGACGGCGCCGCGCAGATCAGCCAGTTCGCGGCCACCCAGGCGCTCAGCATCGGCCAGAACACGTTCCAGTTCGTCGTGAGCTTCGGCGTGATGCTGTACATGGTGTTCTTCCTGCTGCGCGACGGCGGCGAGATCGGCCGCCGCGTGCGCCGCGCGCTGCCGCTCGACGAAGAGCACAAGAACCTGCTGCTCGCGAAATTCACGACGGTCGTGCGCGCGACCGTGAAGGGCAACATCGCGGTCGCGCTCGTCCAGGGCGCGCTCGGCGGCCTGATCTTCTGGATCCTCGGGATCGAGGGCGTCGTGCTGTGGGGCGCGCTGATGGCGTTCCTGTCGCTGTTGCCCGCGATCGGCGCGAGCCTCGTGTGGGTGCCCGCCGCGCTCTACTTCCTGATGATCGGCGCGGTATGGAAGTGCGTGATCCTCGTCGCGTTCTGCGTCGGCGTGATCGGCCTCGTCGACAACCTGCTGCGCCCGATCCTCGTCGGCAAGGACACGAAGATGCCCGACTGGGTCGTGCTGATCTCGACGCTCGGCGGGATGGCGCTGTTCGGCATCAACGGCTTCGTGATCGGGCCGCTCGTCGCCGCGCTGTTCATGGCGAGCTGGGACATCTACGCGCGCGCCGAACAGGGCGAATGACGCGCGTCCGGCGGCCGGCGATCCGCATGCGGGCGGACATCGCCGGTCAAGGATGACGGATATGGATCATGACGGGCGCCACGGCGCCCGTTGCTTCATCCGCCGCAACCGTCATCACGCCGCCATACGGGCCGACGCGATGAACGCGGCCCGGCGCCAGCGGCACGCTGCGATCGCCGCGCGCGTCGTGCCATGTGGCGCGCACCGCCGCGCCGCCATCGGCCGCGAGCGGCGCGCCGTCCGGCCCGACCAGCGTCACCAGCGCACCGGGTAGGCGCCGCCCATGCGCATCGAACCGGAGCGTGGCCGCTGCCCCGCCGTGATCCGCGTTCCGCGCGTCGACCTGCACACCCGCCGGGGCATCGAGCGTCACGTCGTAGAGATCGACGAGCGCACCGGTGAATCGCACGACACCGTCCGCCGCGGGCTGTCCGGCCATGTTCGTGTTCGACATTGCGATCGACGTCGCAGTCGACATCGCGAGCGCGACACCGAGCCCGAACATCCTCTTCCGCACGACTCCCGCACTCACTACCGTCGCCGATGCCAACCGCTTCGCGTTGTCGCGCATGTTCCCTCTCCTCTGCCGCGTCACCAGAAAAAACAGGCGGCGTGACGCGTCGGTCACGCCGCCTGTGTACTGGCAATCACTGTAGGGAGAGCGGCCCGGACAATATATGGGACAAGTCCTAAACTGCAGCCGGATTAATCGAACTCAGCGCGATCGATACGCGCCCGCGCCCCGATCCGACAGGCGAGACACGTCCGTCACGCTTCCGGATCGACGCGCAGCACGAGCTTGCCGCGATGGTCGCCGTCGAACAGGCGATTCAGCACGTCGGGCGCGTTTTCGAGGCCGTCGGCCACGGTTTCCTCGGCCTTGAGCCGACCGTCGCGCAGCCAGCCGGAAAGCGTCTGCACGGCTTCGCGGCTCTTGCGGTAGTCGAGGATCAGGAAGCCGCGCATCGTCAGCCGCTTCGAGATCAGCACGCCGACGTCGTCGGCCGCGCGGCCGCTGTTGTAGTTCGAGATCACGCCGCACAGCGCGACCCGCCCGCCGATCACCATCCGCGACAGCACCGCGCGCATCACCTCGCCGCCGACATTCTCGAAGTCCACGTGCACGCCGTCCGGCGTCGCTGCCTTCAGTTGCTGGCGGAAATCGTCGGCCTTGTAGTCGACGGCCGCGTCGAAGCCGAGCGTCTCGGTCAGGTAGCGGCACTTGTCCGCACCGCCCGCGATGCCGACCACCCGTGCGCCGTGGATCTTGCCGATCTGCCCGGCAATCGAGCCGACCGAGCCGGCCGCCGCCGACACGACGAGCGTTTCGCCCGGCTGCACCGGCGCGATGTCGGTCAGCCCGTAGTACGCGGTCAACCCGCTCATTCCGCATGCGCCGAGCAGCGTCGGCAGCGGCAGGCCCGACTGCGCGGGCAGCTTCACGAACTGCGCGGCCTGCTCGGCCGGCACGACCGCGTAGTCCTGCCAGCCGACGAGCCCCTGCACGAGATCGCCTTCCGCGAACCCCGCATGGCGCGACGCGATCACGCGGCCGATCCCGAGCGCGCGCATCACCTCGCCGATCGCGACGGGCGGCAGGTACTGCGGCACGTCGCTCATCCACACGCGGTTGGTCGGGTCCATCGACAGATACAGCACGCGTACGAGCACGTCGCCGTCGGCGAGCGCCGGCACCGGCGTCTCGACGAGCGAAAAATGTTCGCGGCCGACCCGCCCTTCCGGGCGCGTCTTCAGCAGCAGCTGACGGTTCACGGGTGTCGACATGCTGTTCTCCTCCAATCGTTGTGGTTCGGGATGCGCGTCAGACCGCGCACATGCCGCCGTCGATCACGAGTTCGGCGGCGGTCACGAAGCGGCTCTCGTCGGACGCGAGATACACGGCCGCATGCGCGACGTCGTCCGGCTCGCCGAGCCGGCGCAGCGGAATGCCGCGCGCGAGCTTGCGCGTCGCGTCGCGTTCGCCGAGCGACTGGAACAGCGGCTCGACGATCCCCGTGCGGATGAACGCCGGGTGAATCGAATTGCAGCGCACGTCGATCTCGCGGCGCGCGCAGTCGATCGCGACCGACTTCGTCAGCGACGCGACCGCCGCCTTCGACGCGTTGTACGCGGTGAAATCCGGTTCGACCTTGAACGCGGCGACCGACGAGATGTTGATGATCGATGCGGGATGGCTCTCGGCCAGATACGACAGCGCATGCTTGCAGCCGAGCACGATGCTCTCGACGTTGATCGCCATCACGCGCCGCCATTCGTCCAGCTCGATTTGCGCGGGCGAGCCGATCGAGCCGACACCCGCGTTGTTGACGAGCACCGACAGCCCGCCCATCGCATCGGTCGCCTGCGCGAGCAGCGTCTGCCAGCGCGCTTCATCGCGCACGTCCTGGGTCGCGGCGAACGCGACCGGCGTCGCGCGGCCCGCGTTGAGTTCCTGCGCGAACGCGTCGAGCACCGCCGCTTCGGCGATATCGGTCACGAACACGCGCGCGCCCTGCTCGACCATCCGGCGCGCGATCGCGCGGCCGAGGCCGCCCGCGGCGCCCGTGATGTATGCGCACTTGCCGGCGAGGCGCGGAGAAACGATTGTCATGTGTCTGCTCCTGTCTTGAATCGTCGTCGCGGAACGCTGCCGCGACGGGGTGTGCGTGCTTTCCGGGCCTTCAGGGCCGCTGCCGGCCGACGTGCGCCGGTGGCCGGTGCGCCGACATGACGACGCGCCACACGGTTTCCGCGAGTATATCGAGACGAACGCGACGCACGCGTGCCCGGCCGGGCAGGCTGTCCGCGGTTGAACGACAGCCAGCGTACGCGAATGCAGCCGATCGTTGAAGTGAATGTTCGTTATGCCCGGTCATAGACATCGAACGGGCTGGCGAGCAAGTCGATTTTCGGGATGCCGGGCGTTGCGTTCCGCACAACCGGGGAAAGCAATCGGGGAGATGAACCGGCGTGGCATCGTGCGACCCGCCGGAAAACCCGGGAAAACGCCGGACGAACGCCGGCGGCAGGGAGGCGGCGCCGTAGCGCCCGCCATCTGCACCGGTCAGACCCGGTCGCCCGACGGCGCACGCATGAACGCGCAAAACTGCGGCGAATGCGTGTCGATCATCTGCTGGAACGGCGCGCGGTGCCCGTACGCGATGCCTGACACCAGCAGCAGGCAGGCCGCCGCGACGCGCGGCGAGAACGCGCGCTGCCGCGCGCCGTCGTAGCCGCGCAGGAACACCAGCGCGACCAGCGCGCCGAGCATCCAGCCGGCGACGACTTCCGGCACGGTATGCGAATGATCGAACACGCGCGCGACGGCCGTGATCGCGCCGACGGCCAGCCCGGCCGCGATGCCGGGCGCCCTGCCCGGCCGGAACGCCTGCCACAGCATCGACAGCGCGACCGTCCACACCGACGTCGACAGCATCGTATGGCCGCTGATCACGCGGAAATCGAATTGCGGAAGCTCGATCCCGCATCCGGCATACAGGATCTTCGTCGCGCCGACGACGCCCATGCCGGCGGCCAGCAGCACGCCCCAGCGGGCGGCGAGGCGCCAGTCGGTCAGCACGAGCCATGCCGCGCAGGTCAGCGCGATCGGCAAGGTCAGCGCGGCATCGCCGATATTGCTGATTTCACTCCACATAATGGACTTCGGGGTCGATCCAAAGGCGGCAGTTTACCGCATGCGCGCCGCACGCCTGTGTCAGCCTGTGACAGGCTGTATCAGCCCGCGACACCGGTAATCAACAGCAGGTTCGTGCCGGTGATCACGGCGAACAGCGCCCAGGCGACCACCTGCATCCCGCGGCCGATCGCGTGTTCGCCCATCGTGTGGCGGTCGCTGACCGAGCGGATCAGCGGCCACATCGCGAACGGCAACTGCAGGCTCAGCAGCACCTGGCTCCAGACGAGCAGTTGCCCGACCGAGCCGTCGCCGAGCCACAGCACGCCGATCAGCGCCGGCACGAGCGCGAGCCCGCGCGTGATCAGCCGACGCTGATAGCACGGGATCTTCGTATGCAGGAAACCGTCCATGATGACCTGGCCGGCGATCGTGCCGGTCAGCGTCGAGCTCTGCCCCGATGCGAGCAACGCGATGCCGAACAACAGCGCGGCCGCGCCGCCGGCGATCGGCGTGATCAGCCGGTACGCCTGTTCGATGTCGGTCACGTTGTGCTGGCCCGTCGCATGAAATGCGGCGCCCGCGACGACGAGGATCGCCGCGTTGACGAGCATTGCGACGAACAGCGACACGCAGGTATCGATGCGTACGAGCCCCAGCGTGTCGCGGATCACGCCGCGCGCGCCGCCGACCACATGCCGCGTCTGCACGACCGACGAATGCAGGTACAGGTTGTGCGGCATGATCGTCGCGCCGACGATGCCGAGCGCGAGCACGATCGCGTCCTTGCGGTCGTGGCCCGGGTCGCCCGGCACGAGCCCGCCGACCACCGCGTGCCAGTCGGGTGGCGTGATCGCCACCTGCGCGACGAAGCAGAACGCCATCGTCGCGATCAGCCCGAGCACGATCGCCTCGATCTGCCGGAACCCCTTGCCCTGCAGGCCGAGCACGATCACCGTATCGAGCGCGGTGAGCACGACGCCCCACGCAAGCGGCACGCCGAGCAGCAGCTTGAACGCGAGCGCGCAGCCGAGCACTTCCGCGATGTCGCACGCGATGATCGACACTTCGGCGGTGATCCACTGCACGACGCGGCCGAACCGGCCGTAGCGGTCGTAGCTGGCCTGCGCGAGATCCTTGCCCGCGACGAGGCCCAGCCGCGCCGCGAGCATCTGCAGGAAGATCGCCGCGAGGCTCGAGAACGCGACGACCCACAGCAGCGAATAGCCGAACTGCGAGCCCGCCTGGATATCAGTCGCCCAGTTGCCGGGATCCATGTAGCCGATCGCGACCAGCAGGCCGGGGCCGAAGAAACGCTTGAGCTTCTGCCAGCGCGGCGCGGCGGCGTCGATCGTGATGCTGCCCTTTACTTCCGACGGGCAGAAAGGGGCGGTGGCGGTAGAGGGGAGGAAGGGCATGGAAACCGGGAATCGAGGTCGCGACACGACGATTCTACGGGTATCCGTCCCGTTTTCCCGCGCGCGGCCACGCACGCGTCGCATTCCGCCCCGTCGCCGTCGCGGCACGCGGCGGCGGCCCCGTCATCCGGATCGGGCGACGCCGCGCCGTGCGCGAGGATTTTTTCCCGCTCGGCGACGCGAAATTCGGTCGGCGATATCAACAGGCGCTGGCGAAACAGCTTCGCGAGCCGCTCGCCGCTGCCGAACCCGGTGCGCCGCGCGACCTTGTCGGCCGGCAGCGTCGTATGGATCAGCATGTGGCACGCCCGTTCGAGCCGCACGTGCTGGACGAACTCGGTCGGCGTCACGCCGATTTCCTTCTTGAAGCGTCGCAGGAAATTGCGCTCGCTCATCGCGGCCGCCTGCGCGGCGTTGGCGATCGAGATGCGGTTCACGCTCTGCGCGCGCAGCCGCTGTGCGGACATCCGGATCGACGGGCTCGCGCTCAGTTCGCGGAACGCCCACATCGACTGAACATAGCGCTGCTCGACCGGCCGCATCATGTTGCTGGCGATCTCCCGCGCGGCGCCGTCGCCGAGGTCGGCGCGGAACATGTCGAGCGCGGCGGCGAACACGTCGGTCTCGCCGGCCCGCGATTCGATCGTCGTGGCGGCGCGGCGTCGCGCCCTGCCCGGCCGCACGTCGATCGACGACGACGGCCGCTGCGTGGCGGCGAGCGCGGGCAGGTCCATCGCGTCGACGATCCAGCGCGCATGCTGGCGAATGTCGGCCAGGCGCCGCTGCAATGCGTCGTCCCAGTTGACGGCCGCGCGGTCGCCATGAAGATGAAAGAACGCGCGCGCGCGGCGGCTGTGTTCGTCGCCGAGCGGATCGGCCGCGATTCTCACGCCGGACGACGACTGCAACAGTCCCCCGCTTTCGGATACGTACTTGAGCTGGTAATCCACACCGTACCCATGCAGGCGATTCGCCAGGTTGAAGGCCTCGCCGAGACGCGCGGCCTGGGCCAACGAAAACCCCGTACTCAAATAGATAATGACCCACCGCTGATCTGCTGCATTCACTGGCCAAGCCCCCGACTTGTTCGACTTCTTCTAATACCGTCGAACTGTCAGGCTTATATTTGGTTTGAATGCGTGCGACAGGACGGCTATCCCGAAATATGAAGCGACGGCATCTTAGCCGAACGGGTAGCGCCTTTGGCGCGAAATGGCCGACGGGGACAGCATGATGGCGGATTACTACAGGCTGCCGCGCGCCGCTGGTATGCCGATACAGAATCGCGTATGCGATGCAGCCGATTATTGCAGCCGTCATGCGTAATGGCGTGCGTGTTCGATTGCGTTACATCGGCAACGCGAACGCTCGCGTATCGGCGCGAACGGCAGCGACGTGCATCGAACGCGGGCGAACGCATCGCCGCGCTCGTGCGCAGCAGCGCCGGCATCGCCGATGCGTAGCGCGCTGCGCACGCCCGCGCGGCCGGGACGGTATGCTGACGGCTGCACGCCGCCACGCGGCGCCCGCTTTCCTTTATTTGCTTCCCGGAGACCTGCCATGTCGCTCATCCACGCCGCCGCCGTCCTCGATGCCGACGCGCCCGACTACGTCGTCCAGCTGCAGGCCGGCACGCACGCGCTGACCGGCGACGAAGCGCCGCGCGAAGGCGGCCAGGATCGCGGGCCGGCGCCGTACGAATTCGTACTGGCCGGGCTCGCGCAATGCACGGCCGCGACGCTGCGCATGTACATGCAGCGCAAGACGTGGCCGGCCGCGCGCATCGCCGTGCGCACCGAGTTGCACGCCGATCGCGAAGGCGTGCAGTACGTGCGCCGCGTCGTGACGCTCGACGGCCCGCTCGACGACGCGCAACGCCAGCGTCTCGCGGAAATCTGCGAGAAAACCCCGGTGACGCAGTTCATCAAGCGCGGCACGCGGATCGACACGACGTTGAACTGACGCACGCGGTACGCCGTACGGTTTGCCGCTCGAAAAACGAAACGGGCGGGCCGCGCATCCGGCGCGCCCCGCCCGTTCGTCGATCCTCCCCGGCGCTTACAGTCCGAGCGCGGCAAGGTCCAGCTTGCCGTCCTTCATCGGCGGGCACCAGAAGTACGCGCCCGTCAGCGGCCGCGTGAAGCGGAACAAGCCGTCGACGATCCCGTCTTCCGCGCCGCTCATCCGGCGCATCTGCACGTCGAACGCGCGGAACGAGCAGCCGAACGCGACGAAGTACAGGCCCGCACGGCGCGTGTCCGACCACGGCGACGAACGGCGCAGCATGAATGCCTCGGGTTCGAAGCTTTCCTGTGCGGTGCGCTTCACGTGCGCGAATTCGGGCGCGTCGTCGAGTTCCTCGTTGTCCGAACGGCGACGCCCGATGATGTGGTCCATCTCGCCCGACGGAATGCGCTCCATCTGGTCGAAGTCGTGCACCCACTGCTGCACCGCGACGAAGCTCGAGCCGTCGAGCCCCGCGCCCTGCCCCGTGACGATCGCCGCGGCTACCGCATCGTCGCCTTCCGGGTTCTCGGTGCCGTCCTCGTAGCCGGACAGGTCGCGATCGTTCGAATAGCGGAAGCCGTCGACGGCCTCCTGCAGCACGAACGCCGGCGCGAGCGCGCGTTCGATCGCCCGCGCGCGCAGCACGATCTCGCCGCGGTCGTCCGAGCGCAGCCAGACCCACACGTCGGCCGGCGTCGCGGGCAGCGTGCGGTCGTTCACCGAGAACGCCGGATAGTCGGTCAGGCCCGGCACCGGGTGACCGAGATAGGCGGCCAGCGCGTGTCCGAAACCGACCACCGTGTCGCGTCCGTCGGCGATCTCGCGCAGCGCGGCCAGCGCCGCGGCGACATTGCCGTCGTTCGACATCGTGAAAGTGAGGTATCGGGCTGCCGTATCGATCGGAGCCAGGATGCCTTGCTGAACGTCGCTCATCGTTTCCTCGGGAATGGTTCGGAATGAATCTGTGCGGGCCACGCCGTCGCGCGCCGCGGACGCGGAAGTGTAATCGATGCGCGCGCCGGCTCCGCACCCGCCATCGCGCAACGTACGCGAAAAGGGGCCAAAACCCCGAATACTAACCGTATCGACGCAGCAACGCCGCATTCGTCAGACGTTGCGGCGCGCGCGACTGTCCTGATAAAATCGCTGCACGTCTTTTCGGCGTCCTTTCATTCAACCGTTCACTTCAGGGAGGTGCAGATGTTCCGAATGCCAGCAACCTTCCCGAACGTGGTCTCGCGGCGCAGCTGATCCAGCCCGCCGTCCGCGCCGGCTCCCGAGTTTTCCGCTAACCCGTCAGCCGCGCTTTTCCCGACAGCCCGTTTTCGTTCCGCCCGCGCGTGTTGCGCGGCCCGGCTGTTGCGTTTTCGACGTTCTCCGAACCGGAAAGTCCCGTCGCGCGATGCGCCGGGCAACGATACATGACCAGAAAAACCTCCCATCTGGGCGGCCACGCATTCCAGGCCGTCTTCGGCTTCACCATCCGTTACTGGCGCAAGCAGCCGGCGCGCATCGCCGCGGTCGCGAGCCTCGCGCTGCTCGCCGCGCTCGCCGACGTCCTCACGCCGCTGTTCGCCGGCCGCCTCGTCGACGCGCTGTCGACCGGCCTGACCGACCGCGCCGCCGCGTGGCATTCGGCCCTCGTCGCGTTCGGCACGCTCGCCGCGCTCGGCATCGGCGCGACGGTGCTGCGCCAGGGCGTCTACCTGAACATCATCACGCTCACGCTGAAGATGATGAGCGAGATCGCCGCCGCGTCGTTCCACCGCGTGCAGCGCTTCTCGACCGACTGGCACGCGAACAGCTTCGCGGGCTCGACCGTGCGCAAGATCACGCGCGGGATCTGGGCGCTCGACCTGCTCAACGACACCGTGCTGATCGCGCTGCTGCCGTCGGTCACGATGCTGGTCGGCGCGACCGTGCTGCTCGGCACGCACTGGCCGGTGATGGGGCTCGTCGTCGGCGCGGGTTCGCTGCTGTACATCGCGGTGACGGTCGCGGTGTCGCTCGGCATCGTCGCGCCGGCCGCCCGGCTCGGCAACCTGTGGGATACGCGCATGGGCGGCGCGCTCGCCGACGCCGTCAGCTGCAACGCGGTCGTCAAGGCGTTCGGCGCGGAAACGCGCGAGGAAGCGCGGCTCGCGCGGGTGATCGGCAAGTGGCGGCAGCGCACGCGCCGCACGTGGGTGCGCGGCACGTTCAACGGCGGGCTGCAGGGCGCGATGCTCGTCGCGATGCAGGCCGCGATGATCGGCGTCGCACTGCGGCTGTGGATGAACGACGAGGCGAGCGTCGGCGACATCGCGTTCGCGCTGACGATGTTCTTCATGCTGCAGGGTTACCTGCGCGACGTCGGCATGCACATCCGCAACCTGCAGCGCTCGGTGAACGACATGGAAGAACTCGTCGCGCTCGAACGCCAGCCGCTCGGCATCGACGACCGCCCCGGCGCGCCGGCCATCCGGATCGGGCAAGGCGAGATCCGCTTCGAGCACGTGACGTTCCGCTACGGCAACCATCCGGTGCCGCTGTACGACGATTTCTCGATGCGGATCGCGCCCGGCGAACGCGTGGGCCTCGTCGGCCATTCGGGGTCGGGCAAGACGACGTTCATCAAGCTGATCCAGCGCCTGTACGACGTGTCGGGCGGCCGCATCACGATCGACGGGCAGGACATCGCGCAGGTGCGGCAGGATTCGCTGCGCAGCCAGATCGCGATCGTCCAGCAGGAGCCCGTGCTGTTCCACCGCACGCTCGCGGAGAACATCGCGTATGCGCGCCCCGACGCGAGCCGCGCCGACATCGAGCGCGCCGCGCGTCTGGCGAGCGCGCACGACTTCATCGCCGCGCTGCCGGACGGCTATGACACGCTCGTCGGCGAACGCGGGATCAAACTGTCGGGCGGCGAGCGCCAGCGCGTCGCGATCGCGCGCGCGTTCCTCGCCGATGCGCCGATCCTGATCCTCGACGAAGCGACGTCGAGCCTCGACAGCGAAAGCGAGCTGCTGATCCAGCAGGCGATGGAGCGGTTGATGGTCGGCCGCACGACGCTCGTCGTCGCGCACCGGCTGTCGACCGTGCGCGCGCTCGACCGGCTGCTGGTGCTCGATCGCGGCAAGGTGATCGAGGAAGGCAACCACGATGCGCTGATCCGCATCGACGGCGGCATCTATCGCCGGCTGTTCGAGCGGCAGGCGCTGGAGCTCGCGAAGGGGCTCGCCGATTCGCCGCGGCGTACGGCGGATCGCGACGCCGGGCCGCTGGGCGAGCCAGCGAAGGTTTGATGCAGGCGCATCACGACACGGCCTGGCGGCGCGGTCATCGCCGCCGGGCCGTATCGGCCAGCCAGCGGATCCGGTTCGAGGCCGTGCCACGCGCACGGCCTTTTTTGTATCTGCGGCACGTGCTCGCCGGCGCCGGCCCGCGCGCCGCGGCATGTCCGGCAGCGGGATCACTTATCATGTCGGCCAGGAAATTTGCGACGAGGGATCGATCATGTTTACAGGCATTGTTCAGGGTGTTGCCGTCATCAACGCCATCAAGGATCACGGCGAGCTGAGAACGTTCAGCATCGAATTCCCCGAACGGTTCACCGACGATATCGAGATCGGCGCGAGCGTGTCGGTCGACGGCGTGTGCCTGACCGTGACGACCATTCATTCGCCGGTGCTGATCGACTTCGACGTGATGCTGCCGAGCCTGCGGATCACGACGCTCGCCGACCTCACGACCGGCGCGCGCGTCAACGTCGAGCGGGCCGCGAAGGACGGCGCGGAAATCGGCGGGCATCCGCTGTCCGGTCATGTCGATTTCACGGGGACCATCGCGCACGTCGCGTCGTCCGAGCACAACCGGATGATCCGCATCGGCGTGCCGGCCGCGTTCAAGCGCTATGTGTTCGCGAAGGGCTACATCGCGATCAACGGCTGCAGCCTCACCGTGTCGGACGTCAATCGCGACGAAGGCTGGTTCGACGTCTGGCTGATTCCCGAAACGCGCCGCGCGACCACGTTCGATGCGAAGGGTGTCGACGACAAGGTCAACATCGAGATCGAGCGCAGCACGCAGGTCGTCGTGGATACGATCCGGGAATCGGTCAAGGAAACGCTCGGCGAATTGAACGGCGTCGTCACCGCACTGCTCGCGGAAAAAGGCATCGATATCGAGGAACTGCTGGCGCGTCATGTCGCGCGGCTGCCGAAGCAGTAAGCGCGATGCCCGCGTGCTAGGTGATCCGCTGGATCACCGAGTACCGGCTGCCGTCGAAGAACACCTCGACCCACGGCTCCGATTCCTCGAACGTCCAGAGGACGAGTTCGAGGTCGATCAGTTCATTCCAGTCGTCGTCGGGCCACGGCATGTTCCATCCGCCCGCGACGGCCACCACGCCGCCCGTGTAGAGCGGGCATTGCGCGATCCATTCACGCTCGTAGTCGTGCGCGGCCGCGCCCTTGAAGTTGCCGTTGAATCCCCAGTCGCGCTGCCAGCCGTGTGCGTCGAGGTATGCGCCGATCGCGGCGGAGCCGAAGCGAAACACCGCGTCGACCGGCGGAAGCGACAGCGCGTCGGATCGGCACAGCGGGCGGGCGGAACGGACGGGTTGCATGGAAGTCTCCACACGGCCTGACGTGCCGCTATCGTCGAGATAGACGTTCAGCCAGACGCCGTCGCGTTCGACGGAAATGCACAACTCGCCGGCATCGACCCCATGCCAGTAGCCGGCGACGGGTTCGCCGTCGTCCGCGAAACGGTACTGACGGCACGGCCTCGCGAGCCGCCCGGCTTCGTTCAGAAAATCGTCCGACGTCATTGGACGCCTCTCTTTTTAGCGTCCCGGGTATCGCATCGCGCCGCCGCGATCGACCGACATCGACCGCGCCCCCGCTTCACTCCGCCTCAACCCGCGCCCCCTTCCCCACCGCCACGCGCTGCGCGCGATAAATCCCCGCGTGCCCCGAGAACAGATACGCGACGACACAGGCGACGATCGCGTACACGCCGATGTCCGCGCCGAACAATTCGATCGCCATGATCGTCGACGCGATCGGCGTGTTCGCCGCGCCCGCGAACACCGCGACGAAGCCGAGCCCCGCGAGCACGGGCACCGGCAGCGCCAGCACCTGGCCGAGCGCGTTGCCGAGCGTCGCGCCGATGTAGAACAGCGGCGTCACCTCGCCGCCCTTGAACCCCGACGCGAGCGTGACGACGGTGAACGCGAACTTGCCCGCGAAATCGTAAGGCGGCAGCGGGCCGTGAAACGCAGCCTCGATCGTCGGGATGCCGAGGCCGAGATACTGCGGTACGTTCAGCACGGTCGCGGCCACCGCGACCAGCAGGCCGCCGAGCACCGGCTGCAGCGGCGCATAGCGGATCGCGCGGCGAAACCACGCGGTCAGCGCATGCGTCGCGAACGCGAACAGCCGCCCGACCACGCCGAACGCGATGCCCGCGACGACCGTCACGGCCAGCCCGGTCGCCGAGACGGCCGGCACGAACGGAATCGCATAGGCCGTGTGATGGACGCCCCACGCGCGGCACACGACGTCCGCGACGATCGCCGACGCGACGCAGGTCAGCAGCGCGTCGTAGCGCAGGCGCCCGATCGCGAGCACCTCGAGCCCGAACACGGCGCCCGCGAGCGGCGTGCCGAACACCGACGCGAAGCCGGCCGCGATGCCGCCCATCAGCAGCACGCGGCGATGCTCGCGATCGAGACGGAACAGATGCGTGACGCGATCGGCAAGCGCGCCGCCCATCTGCACGGCCGTGCCCTCGCGGCCGGCCGAGCCACCGAACAGGTGCGTGACGACGGTCGCGAGGAGCACGAGCGGCGCCATCCGCTTCGGCACGAGCGCCTTCGGATCGTGGATCTCGTCGATCAGCAGGTTGTTGCCGCGCGCGACCGACTGACCGAAGCGATGGTAGATCCAGCCGGTGGCAAAACCGGCGGCCGGCAGCCCCCACAGCAGCCACGGATGCGCGACGCGCGTACCGGTCGCCCAGTCGAGCGCGATCAGGAACAGTGCGGAGGCCGTGCCGGCGAGCGCGCCGAGCAGCGCGGAAAGCGCGAGCCAGCGGCACACGTAGCGCACGGTCGCGAAAAGATCGGCAGAAGTGGTGAAGAACATGATTTCCAGATTCGACGGAACATCAAAACCTGGGCGGCAGAATACCGGATGGACGGCCTGCGACCTCCTGACGACCCAGGAACACGCAGGCATCATCAGCCGGGCAAACCGGCGGTTGAGGGTCGCACCGCGCGCCACGCGCCGGGAACGACCGCAGGGAGGCATGCCATCTCCGCAGGCCGCAATTGTACGCGACGCCGCGCCACGCAGGCAATGCAGCGCCGGCGCGCCACGCAGCGATCGCCTCTGCCCGACGCGCGGTCAGTCGCGCGGCGCGAGCGCGATCCGCGCGGTCAACTGCGGCGCGATCTGCTCGAGCGGCAGGATCGCCGACGCCGCGCCAACCGCCGCGGCCGCCTTCGGCATCCCGTACACGGCGCTGGTCGCTTCATCCTGCGCGATCGTGTAGCAACCCTTCGCCCGCATCGCCTTCAGGCCGAGCGCGCCGTCGCGCCCCATGCCCGTCAGCAGCACGCCGAGCGCCTCGCCCTGCCAGCCGTCCGCGACGCTGTTGAAGAACACGTCGATCGACGGCCGGTACGGCGTTTCGACCGGATGCCGCGTATAGCCGAGCACGCCGCGCGGCGACAGCATCAGATGGTCGTTGGTCGCCGCGAGCAGCACCGTGCCGGCTTCCGGCATGCTGCCCTGCCGCGCGACGCGCACCGGCAGCCGCGTATAGCCGTCGAGCCATTCGGCCATGCCATGCGCGAAGGCCTGGTCGACGTGCTGGACGATCACGATCGCGGCCGGGAAATCCGCCGGCAGCGCGCGCAGCAGCGCGGTGAGCGCGGTCGGCCCGCCCGCCGACGCACCGATCGCGACGAGCGTCGGTTGTCCGCGCGCGGGCGTCGGCCCCGGCGGCACGAGCGCCGCGCTGCGGCTTTCGAGCAGCCGGCCGATCTGGTCGATCTTCGCGAGCAGCGCCTGAGGCGACGCGTCGGTCGACAGCCCGAGCGCGAGCGTCGGCGTGTCGACCGCGTCGAGCGCGCCGGCGCCCATCGCCTCGTACACCGACGACGTGTTCGCGCTGACGCTCGCCGTCACGATCAGGATCGCGCACGGCGCGCGCGCCATGATCCGGCGCGTCGCGGCGACGCCGTCGACCTTCGGCATCACGAGATCCATCAGCACGACGTCGGGCGGCTGCGCGACGCAGAAATCCACCGCCTCGTCACCGTCGGTCGCCACCCACAGCACGCGATGGTCCGCGCGCAGCGCGATCACGCGGCGCAGCGCCTCCACGGCCAGCGGCAGGTCGTTGACGATGCCGATGTTCATCCTCGCGCGTCCCCGATCAGGTCGTGCACGGCGTCGAGCAGCGCTTCATCGTGGAAGCTGCTCTTCGCGAGGTAGTAGTCGGCGCCGGCGTCGAGCCCGCGGCGGCGATCCTCGTCGCGATCCTTGTACGACACGATCATCACCGGCACGCGCTTGAGCATCGGGTCACCCTTGATCAGCGTGACGAGTTCGATCCCGTCCATGCGCGGCATGTCGACGTCGGTCACGACGAGATCGAACGCATCGCTGCGCACCGCGTTCCATCCTTCCATCCCGTCGACCGCGACCGTCACGTCGTAGCCGCGCTTTTCCAGCAGCTTGCGTTCGAGCTCGCGCACCGTCAGCGAATCGTCGACGACGAGCACGCGGCGGCGCCGGTCGGCCAGCGCGAGCTGCGGATCGCGCGTGAGCCGCGCGAGCTGACCGCCGCGCACGAGCTTGTCGACCGAGCGGATCAGGTCCTCGACGTCGACGATCAGCACCGGGTCGCCGTTCTCGAGCAACGCGCCGGCCGCGATGTTCTGGATCTTGTGCAGGCGGCTGTCGAGCGGCTGCACGACGAGCATCCGTTCGCCGAGAAAGCGGTCGACCGCGACGCCGTACAGCTCGGGTTCGGCGCCGACGACCACGACCGCCGTGCTGGCGCGGGCCACGTCGGGTTCGCCCGCGTCGAGCAACTGGTGCGCGGCGACGAGGCCCGCACGCCGGCCGTCGAACGGAAAATGCGGCTGCCCTTCGAGCACGTCGATATCGTCGTGCGCGAGTTCGAGCGTGCGGCGCACATGCGCGAGCGGGAACGCGTACGGCTCGCCGCCGACCTCGACGAGCAGGCTGCGAATCACCGACAGCGTGAGCGGCAACTGCAGCACGAAGCGCATGCCGGCGCCCGGCTCGTTGAAGATCCGCACCGCGCCGCGCACGCCGCGCACCATCTCCTGCACCGCGTCGAGGCCGACGCCGCGCCCCGATACGTCGGTCACCGCATCGCGCATCGAGAAGCCCGGCAGCAGCAGGAACTCGAGCAGTTCGGGGTCGGACAGCCGCGCGGCCGTCTCGTCGTCGGTCAGGCGCTGGCGCACGACGGCCGCGCGCAGTGCGTCCATGTCGACGCCCGGCCCGTCGTCGATCACGCTGACGAGCAGCGAGCCGGCGCTGTGGCGCGCCTCGAGCGTGACGCTCGCCTCGGCCGGCTTGCCGCGCGCCTGCCGCGCGTCGGGCGAATCGACGCCATGGTCGATCGCGTTGCGCAGCAGGTGGCCGAGCGGCGCGTCGAGCAGGTCGAGGATGTCGCGATCGACCTGCGTGCCTTCGCCGACGATCGAGAAACGCACCTGCTTGCCGAGCGAGCGCGCGAGATCGCGGACGATGCGCGGATACGCGCGCGTCGCGTCGCCGAACGGCCGCATCCGGCATTGCAGCGCCTCGTCGTACAGCTGCTCGGCGATATGCGTGCTGCGCCGCTCGAAGCGGTCGAATTCGTCCATCCGCTCGGCGAGCGAGCGCTGCAGGTCGTTGAGCATGTGCCGCACTTCGTTCATCGACGCCAGCATGCCGGCGTCGAGCTCGTCGGCGAACTGCTCGACCATCAGGTCGAGCGAACGGGCCGCGTCGCGCTGCGCGCGCTTCACGCGCAGCATCGATTCGGCGAACGGCTTGAGCCAGCGCGATTCGACCAGCGATTCGCCGGACAGGCTCAGCAGCCGGTTCAGCGTATCGGCGCGCACGCGGCGCATCGCGCCGGCGCCCGCCACGCGGCCGGCCTGGACCGGATCGGGCACCGGGCTCGACACGGCGAGCGGCGGCACCGCGGCACCCGCACCGACCGGCTCGTTCGCGGCGCCGTCGTGATCGCGATACGGCACGAACGACGGCGGCATCGGCACCGGCGGCGGCACGGCGGCCGGCGCCTGCATCGTCTGCGCGCCGTCGGCGCCCGTCAGCGCCGCCGCGAACACGTCGATCTCGGCCTGCGACACGGGCTGCCCCTGCGGATCGCCGACGCGCACCAGCAAGTCGACGCCGGCCAGCAGCACGTCGACGTGCGTGGCCGTCAGCGCGATCGTGCCGGCCTGCGCGGCGACGAAGCATTCCTCCATCCGCCCGGCGATCTCGACGCCGAGCGGCACGCCGACGATCCGCGCGGCGCCCTTCAGCGAGTGCGCGGCGCGCATGCACGCTTCGAGTGCGACGGAATCGGGCTCGCCCGATTCGAGCGCGAGCAGCCGCTCCGACAGCGCCTGCGTCTGCGTGCGCGTCTCCTCGCGATACAGCTCGAGCAGCGACAGGTGGCTCAGGTCGTCATCGCCGCTCATCGCATGCTCCGTGTCACGGCGTCGAACAGACGATCGTCGTCGAGCAGGCCCACCGACTTGCCGCGCCACGACAGCACGCCGCGCGACAGGCCGGCGCTCGCGCGTCCGACCGTCGCCGGCACCGGTACCCAGTCGGACGCGCCGAAGCGCAGCACGCCCTCGACCTCGTCGACCGGAAACACGACCGGTTCGCCCTGGTGCGCGGCCACCAGCAGCCGCGTGAACCGGCCGTCACCACCGCCGCGGCCGGCCTTGCCGGCATCGAGGCCGAGCAGCGCGCCGATCGAGATCGCGATGCGCAGCGTGCCGCGGATGTTGACCACGCCGCGCACGGCAGAATGGCGACGATGCGGCAGCGAATGGATCGGGCGCGTGCCGGCGATCTCGCGCAGCACGCCGATCGGCAGCGCGAGCCATTCGTCGGCCACCCGGAACGCGAGCGCCGCATGGCGCGTATCGCCGTCGTCGTCGCCCGCGCGCGCCGTGCCGAACGCGCTCATCCGGCGCGTGACGTCCGCCATCTCGGCCACGTCGAGCGGACGCTCGAGCAGCTTCGCCGCGTGCGACGCGTAGACCGGGCAGTTCAGGCAGCGCAGGCAGTCGTTCAACCGCTCGCACGAGCGGTCGCCGCGCGTGCCGATCCGGTTCCAGCAATCGTCGACGTCGAGCGTCGCGTCGTCAGTGGCAGCGGCGCGGTTCATCAGAATTTTCTCCGAGAGACCCCGCCATTGATGGCGGGAAGGAAAGGCGTGCTGTTGACAGGCAGCTTCTGCCACGGGTTAGGATCACCGGCATGATCCTTGTCTATCGCTACCGGGTGAAATCGCTCAACGGACTGCTTAACAAGCAGAGCCGTGCGGTGAACTACGTCTGGAACTTCTGCAACGACACGCAGAAGCACGCGCTCAAGTGGCGCAAGAAGTGGCCGACGGGATTCGATCTGAACGTGCTGACGACGGGGAGTAGCAAGGCGCTTGGCATCCATTCCGGCACGGTCAACGCGACGTGCGAGCAATACGCGAAGTCGCGCAGCCAGCACCGTCGGCCCTACCTGCGCTATCGCGGTAGGAAATCGCTGGGCTGGGTGCCGCTGAAGGGCCGTGACCTGAAGCGCGAGGGTGACGCGTTCCGTTTCGCTGGCAACACGTTTCGCGTGTTCAACAGCCGACCGCTTCCCGAAGGCAAGATCAGGGATGGAACCAACTTTGCGCAGGATGCGCGTGGCAACTGGTTTCTCAACATCGTGATCGAGATACCCGATGTTCAGGCCCGACCGATCCGTTCCGGCGTCGGCATCGATCTCGGCTTGAAAGACTTCACCACACTTTCGACCGGCGAGAAGCTCCCTAACGATCGGTTCGGTCGATGCGCGGCCGAGAAACTCGCGAAAGCGCAACGGGCGCGAAAACACAGGCGGCATATCGCGAAGTTGCACGCCAAAGTGACGAACGCCCGTGCCGATTTCCAACACAAGCTCGCGCTCGATCTGGTGCGGCGCTTCGATTACATCGCGGTCGGCAACGTGTCGGCCGCGAAGCTCGCCAGAACCAGGATGGCGAAGAGCGTCTACGACGCGTCCTGGTCGTCCTTCCGAAACAAGCTCCGTTACAAAGCGATGGCGCACGGAGTCACGTTCGATGAAGTCGATGAAAGCGGTTCTACCCAGTCCTGTTCGTCGTGCGGGTCGAAAGACAGCACAACGCGGCCGAAAGTTATCGCGGGACTGAGAATAAGAGAGTGGACCTGCAGTGACTGTGGTGTCGAGCATGATCGAGATACCAACGCTGCGCTGAACATTCTCCGATGCGGACGTGCATCGCCAGGCGTGGGAATCTTCCGCCTTTAGGCGGAGGAGGACGTCAAGGGTTCCTCTGGTCATCGCGGTGTCGGTCCCATTTCCCGTCGTCGTGTCAGCCGGCCGAACGCCGGGCGCGTTCGAGCAGCCATTGCGCGCCCGCGCGATCGCCGCCGACGTCGAGCAGCGTCGCGAGATGCGTCAGCGCCTCGTGATGCGTAGGGCGCAGGTACAGCGCCTTCCGGTAGAAGTCGCTCGCTTCCGCGGCGCGGCCGCGCGCATCCGCGATCAGTCCGTTCAGGTAGAACGCGTCGGCATGCGGGCCGACGCGCGCCGAGAACTGCGCGAGCACGCGCTCGGCCTCGTCGAACGCGCCCGCGTTCGCCAGGGCCTGCGCATCCTCCAGCGTCGGCGCATCGTCGATCGTCGGCGCGATCCCGTCGTAGGCCGGGGCGGCCGCCACGGCGGTCGCCGCCGCCAGAGAGGCCCGCGCGTCGACTGCGGCAGCCTGCACGGCCGGCGCCGCCGCGAACGGCTGGCGCCCGTCGCCGAGCCAGCCCGGCGGCGCGACGGCCACCACCGGGCGCGGCGCGGCGAGCGGCGCGACCGTGAAGCGCTCCGCGCGCCGGTCCGGTGCCGCGGACAGCGGCACAACCGGCCGGGCCGCGCATGCATCGGCCGCCGCGCCCGCCGGCTCGCGATGAAACGCGAACGCCAGCGGCACGCGCGCCGAGCGCATCCCGTGCCGCATCGCGACGCCCGTCTCCGCCGGCCCGACGAACAGCATGCCGTCGTCGGCAAGACGCGCGTCGAGCGAGCGGATCACGCGATCCTGCGCATCGCGGTCGAAATAGATCAGCACGTTGCGGCAGAACACGAAGTCGTAGCGAATGCCGTTATCGGCGACCGGTTCGAC
This sequence comes from Burkholderia sp. A2, assembly GCF_001729305.1. NCBI lineage: Bacteria > Pseudomonadati > Pseudomonadota > Betaproteobacteria > Burkholderiales > Burkholderiaceae > Burkholderia > Burkholderia sp. A2. Next base: position 430,453 of record NZ_LZXX01000090.1, read on the forward strand.
GAGGTTCGCGTGACTGAACTGCACGCGCGCGCGCACGCGCTCGTCGAGCAGCCAGCCGTCGCGGGTCGGCGTGAAATACCGCGTACGGAACTCCATCGCGGTCCCGCGGAACGCATTGCGCCCGTAACAGCCGAGCCGCGCCTGTTCGATCGCGCGCGCGCTGAGGTCGATCGCGTCGATCGCGAAGCTCGCCGGCTCGAGCCCCGCATCCAGCAACGCCATCGCCGCCGAATACGGCTCCTCGCCCGTCGAGCACGGCGCGCTCAGCACGCGGATCACGCGGCCGGGCATCGCGGCGAGCCGTTCGGCGGCCTGCCGCGCGAGCGTCGCGAAGGCCTCGCGGTCGCGGAAGAACCACGTTTCCGGGACGACGAACAGCTCGATCAGCGCGCGCCGTTCGTCGGCCGACGCGTTGAGTTGCTGCCAGTACGCGTCGAGCGCTTCCGGCGTGACGGGCGGCCGCGCGGCCGACGGCACGCGCTCGCCGTCCGCCCGCAACGCATGCACGCGATCCGTCAGCGCCCGCATCAGGAAATCGTTGCCGAGCGAATCGGCGTCGATGCCGGTCTCGCGCAGCAACCAGTCGCGAAAGCGCGATTCGGACGCGTTCATGCGAACTCCTCCCCGTGGCCCGACAGGCCGTCGAACAGATACAGGCGTGCCACGTCGTCGATCAGGTCGGACACCGACAGTTGCTGCACGACGCCCTCGGGCGTGTTCGCGACCCGCCCGAGCCAGCGCGTGCGCGCGGTCGAGACGCCGCTGGCGCGGAATGCCGTGCGGTCGATCCGCATCGTCTGCGTCGCGCGCTCGACGATCAGGCCGATCGTGCGCTCGCCATCGGCGTGACCGGAGCGATGGCGGACCATCACGAGCCGCGTCGAGCGCAGCGCCTGCGCGCGCCGCCCGAGCGCCAGCATCGGCACGTCGATCACCGGCACCGGCTGGCCGCCGCGCATCAGCAGCCCGGCGATCCAGTCGGGCGCGCCGGGAACCGCCTTCATGACGGCGAGCGGCAGCACCTCGTCGATGCCGGCCGCGTCGAGCGCATAGCGCTCGCCGTCGAGCTCGAACATCAGGAACAGCGCGTGCGCGCCGTTCTGCGGATCGGCGCGCGTCACGCGTCGACCTTGAAGCGCGACACGCTGGTGCGCAACTGGTTCGCGACGAGCGTCAGGTCGTCGATCGCCTGCGACGACTGGCGCAGCGACTCGGCCGTCTGCTGCGCGGCTTCCGACAGTTGCGACAGCGCCTGCGTGATCTGCTCGGCGCCGTTCGCCTGCGTCTGCATCCCTTCGTTGACCATCTGGAAGCGCGGCGCGAGCGTCTGCACCTCGGCGATGATCTGCGACAGCTGGCCGCCCACCTGCTGCACGTCGAGCATCCCGCGGCGCACTTCCTCGGAGAACTTGTCCATCCCCATCACGCCCGCCGACACGGCCGACTGGATTTCCTTCACCGTCTGCTCGATGTCGTAGGTCGCGACGGCCGTCTGGTCGGCCAGGCGGCGGATCTCGGTCGCGACGACCGCGAAACCGCGGCCGTACTCGCCGGCCTTCTCGGCCTCGATCGCCGCGTTCAGCGACAGCAGGTTGGTCTGGTCGGCCACCTTGGTGATCGTCGCGACCACCTGGTTGATGTTCAGCGCCTTCTCGTTGAGGATCGCGAGCTTCGCGTTCACCGAGCCGGCCGCGTCCATCACGCTGCGCATCGTCTCGCCCATCCGCGTGAGCCCGCTCTGGCTCACGCCCGCGAGCGTCGCCGACTGCTCGGCCACGCCGGCCACCTCGTTCATCGTGCGCAGCAGGTCGCGCGACGTCGCGAAGATCTCGCGCGACGTCGCGCCGATCTCGGTCGTCGTCGCCGCGGTCTCGTTCGCGGTCGCCTGCTGCTCGCGCGACGTCGCCGCGATTTCGGCCACCGACGTCGTCACCTGCAGCGACGACTGCTGCGCGCGCGAAACCAGCTCGGTCAGCTCATCGGCCATCCGGTTGAAGCCGGTCTCGAGCGTGCCGAATTCGTCGCGGCGGCGCAGATCGAGGCGATGTGTCAGGTTGCCGGTGCGCATCACGTCGTGCACCTCGACGAGCCGCGCCATCGGCACGGTCACCGAGCGGTACAGCATGTAGCCGAGCCCGAGCGCGGACAGCAGCATGAACGCCAGCGCGGTCGCGAGCACGATCTCGGTGTCCTGCACGGATTCGCGGATCAGCTTCGCGGACTGCTCCGCGAACTTGCGGTTCTCCTGCACCAGCACGTTCGCGTTGCGCACGACCTCGGTCCATGCGGGCAGCGCTTTCGCGTACGCGGCGACCGCCTCGCCGTGCGATGCGCGGCTGTTCTGCACTGCTTCGTTCAGCAACGGCACGTAGTGATCGTACGCGCCGCGGAACGCCATGAAGCGCTGCCGGTCGTCGTCGCGAAACGTCGTGTTCTGGTAGTCCACCGACAGCGACTCGATCTCCTTCAGCGCGTCGGCGATCTTCGCGAGATCGCGCTGCGCGGCGTCGGGCTCGGTGTCGACGAAGATCCCGCGCTGCAGCAGCGTGAACGACTCGTTGACCGCGCCGCGCAGCGACGACGCAAGGTAGACGCCGGGCACCGAGTCGCGCTCGATGCTGACGGCTTCGGCGTTGATCGCGCGCAGTCGCTCGTACGACACGCCGGCGGTCACCAGCATCAGCACGAACAGCAGGCCGAAGCTGAGCAGGATGCGATTGCCGAGCGTCAGCCGGGCAGCGCCGATCGTCGGATGCAGGCTTTCATTGGTCGCGCGGGGCGTCAAGGTGGCCATGTTCGTTATGGGCTTTCTAAATTCAGCGTTGAAAAATCCGCGCCCGCCTGGCGCGCCGGTTGGCGCGCCACGAGCGCATCGGGGTCCCGCGGGCGGCGCGGCGCCGGCAGGCCGCGTCGCGACATCATCGCTCCGCTTGCGCCGGCAGCCGAAGTGCGACCATGAAGCCGCGCGCCGTATTGCGCATCAGGATCTGGCCGCGATGCCGCGCCGCCGTCGCGCGGACGAACGCGAGGCCGAGGCCGAAACCGCTGCGCGCCGCGCCGTGCGCGGATTCGAGCTGCACGAACGACTCGGTCGCGGCCGTGCGCTGCTCCGGCGCGATGCCGACGCCGGCATCCTCGACGCCGATCAGCCAGGCGTCGTCCTCGCCGGTCAGCGTGCAATGTACGTCCATCCCGGCCGGCCCATACTTCAGCCCGTTGTCGATCAGGTTCGCGACCGCGCGCGTCAGCATCATGCGGTCGCCCATCGTCACGCACTCGGTATCGGGCACGCACGCGCTCACCCGGCAGCCGAGCCCGGCAGCTTTCTCCCACAGCTGGTCGACGGCGTCGAGCACGATCTCGTTGAGACTCACGACCTCGTGCGCGCGGCGCTCGGACTGCGCGCGGGTCAGGTGGATGAAGCCGTCGGCGAGCGCGAGCGCGCGCCGTGCATGGCCGGCGATGCGCTCCATGATCGCCGGCATGTCGCCGTGTTCGGCCCGGTAGACGTCGAGCAGCGCGAGGATCGACGTCTGCGGCGAACGCATGTCGTGCGACAGGAAATCGAGCGCCTCGTCGCGCTGCCGCGACATCAGGTACGAATTCGAGTGATAGCGGATGCGTGCGGTCAGCTCCATCGCGTCGGGGAGCTTCACCAGATAGTCGTTCGCGCCGGCGATGAACGCCTCGCGCTTGACGATCGGCTCCTCCTTCGCGGACAGCACGATGATCGGCACGCGCGCGGTGCGGGGGTCCGCGCGCCAGGCACGCACGAGATCGAGGCCGTCGATCTCCGGCATCACGAGATCCTGCAGGATGACCGTCGGCTTCACGTCGCGCGCGACCGCCATCGCCCGGTGCGCGTCGGTGCACACGTGCAGGTCGATGTCATGCTCGCTGCGCAGCGCGCGGCGGATCACCTCGCCGACGAACGGCTGGTCGTCGACCAGCAGGACCGATAAGCCCGATTCGAGGCAATCCGAGGCATTATCACTGCTCGATTCTTTCATAAATACAGTTTCAAACGCCGAATCTCCAATCGATTCTTTCATGGGAGTTGTTTATCCGACTTGGACGCTATCTTATATTGGCAGTTGAAAAAACCGCCTGATTCCGCCGATTTGGCCTGTCGGCATTGCCTCGCGGGGCTTTGGACGCCGCTTTCTTCCCCGTCGACGACCACATTACCTCCGCATTCTTTCTCTCAATAAACATAACCGGCTGATTCTAAATGAAATTAGAACACAGCATCTATCTCCTTCCGGTTTAGTTTTGCCAAATATGCAGAAAGATACGGAATCAGATAAATCAGATCATTTCCGGATTCGAGGGACGATAACGTTTGCGAGACCGGCGCCATGAGGTTTGCATGCGCTGCAAGGGTGGCGGCGGGTCGTATCAGGGGCGTGTATTGGGGCCGGATTCGAAGAGCGGCAAACGGCAGCTGGGAGAAGAGAAATCGCGCGACGGACGCGCTCGACCCGCGCGTTTCAGGGCCGGCAGGACGCCGGCCCGTGGGCCCGCTTACCCGCGCGCGTGCTGCGCGGATACCTCCTGCAGGTCGAGGTCGCGTTCGAGCGTGTGCAGCATCTCGTCGTGGATGCGCCCCGACCGATGCAGGCGCAACAGTTCGGCACGCCCGGCCCGGATCGCGGCCAGCACCACGTCGTAGTGCGCCATGCGCACTTCCGCCGGATACGCGGGCTCGTTCTTCGACCGCTCGGTCAGCTCGGCGCGATACGTGTACTGCTCGAGCAGACGCGGATGGATCACGACGCCGTGCTCGTCGCGTACGAGCGGCTGGATCGCCGCGAGCTGCGCGGCCTCGACGTATGCCCACGTCTGCGGCTCGGTCAGATGGTGCGCGGCGCGCTCGTCGCGCTGCGGCAGGCGCAGCAGCCGGATCAGCGGCCCGATCGTGGTGCCCTGCAGCAGCACGGTCACGAGGATCACCGCGAACGACGCGACCAGGATCACGTCGCGGCCGGGCAGCGCCTCGGGCAGCGACAGTGCGATCGCCAGCGTCACCACGCCGCGCATCCCGGCCCAGCTCATGATCGTCGCGGCCTTCCAGTCGGGCGCGTCGCCGCGCCGCACGAGGCCACGCACCGGCCACTTCAGCGCCTCGACCGCGTAGATCCACACGAAGCGCGACAGGATCACCGCCGCCAGCACCGCGAGCACGGGCGGGACCATCGTGCCGAGCACCTGCTCGAAGCCGCCGAGCCGGTGGATCGCACCGCGCAGCGACAGCCCGATCAGCACGAACACCATCGCCTCGAGCAGGAACACGATGACCTGCCAGAACGCGGTGCCGCGCGTGCGCACGGCCGCCGAGAACACCTCGTGCTGATGCCAGCCGACGATCATGCCGGCCGTGACGGTCGCGATCACGCCCGACACCTCGACCATTTCGCCCGCGATGTACGCGATCCAGCCGGCGATCACCGCGACGGTGATCACGAGATAGTCGTCGTCGAGCAGCTTCAGGAACCACACGACGAGCTTGCCGACCACGAAGCCGACCACCACGCCGCCGAGCCCGAGTTCCGCGAAACGAACGACCGCATGCTCGACGCTGAACGCGCCGGTGAGCGCGGCCGCGACCGCGAAGCGGAACAGCACGAGGCCGGCCGCGTCGTTCAGCAGGCTCTCGCCTTCGAGCAATACCATCAACCGGCGCGGCAGCGCGACCCGTTCGAGCACGGCCTTCGCGGCGACCGCATCGGGCGGCGACACGATCGCGCCTAGCGCGAAGCATGCGGCCCACGGCAGCGCCGGCACCACCCAGTGCACGGCAAAGCCGACCGCGAATGTCGTGAACACGACCGCGCCGATCGCCAGCATCAGGATGCCGCCGACGTTGCGCTTGAACTCTTCCCACACGGAAAAGTACGCACCGTCCATCAGCAGCGGCGGCAGGAACACCAGCAGCACCAGCTCGGGATCGAGGTTGACCGGCGGCAGGCCGGGGATGAACGCGATGCCGATGCCGCCGATCAGCAGCGCGGCGGCGGGCGGCAGCCTCAACCGCTTCGCGATGCATTCGAGCGCGACGATCGCGAGGAATGACAATAGAACCAGCTTGAATGCCGAGACGGGGGACATGAATCGACCTCGTGAAGAATGAATTCGCGCGTTCCGGCGTCGTACCCCGGTCGGCAGTTTCGCGCGATTACATCACGACGCGACACCCGCAGTCGAGCCCGTTCCGGGCGGCCCGCCGCGCGGAACACGCGCGGCGCCGTGCCGCTGCGCGCGCCGTCATGAAAAAACGGCACGCGGGCCGGCCCGATCGCCCGCCCGCGTGCCGTCGCGGCGCCGCCCGGCCTGCCGCGCGTTACCGGCGCCGCACGACCATCAGCCGCGGCTCGGTCATGTCCTCGATCGCATAGCGGATGCCTTCGCGGCCGAGACCGGAATCCTTCACGCCGCCGTACGGCATGTTGTCGACGCGGAACGACGGCACGTCGTTGATCACGACGCCGCCGACTTCCAGCTCGTCCCATGCGCGGTGCGCATGCGCGAGCGAATCGGTGAACACGCCGGCCTGCAGCCCGAAGTCGCTGTCGTTGACGCGCGCGAGCGCGTCGTCGAAGCGGTCGAATTTCTCGAGGATCGCGACCGGGCCGAACGCCTCCTTACGGTACAGGTCCTGCTCGCGCCCGACGTTTTCCAGCAGCGTCGCCTCGAACATCGCGCCGTCGACCTTGCCGCCGGCGACGATCTTCGCGCCTGCCGCGACGGCCGCGTCCATCCAGCCCGACAGCCGGCGCGATTCGGATTCGGAGATCATCGGGCCGACGAACGTCGACGGATCCTTCGGATCGCCCATCTTCAGCGAACGCGTCTTCGCGATCAGCTTCTCGCGCAGCGCGTCGTACAGGTCGGCATGCACGAGGATCCGCTGCACGCCGATGCAGCTCTGGCCTGACTGGTAGTACGCGCCGAACGCGAGCCGCTCGACCACGTAGTCGAGCCGGTCGCGTTGATCCGCATCGACGATCGCCGCCGCGTTGCCGCCCAGTTCCAGCACGACTTTCTTCTTGCCGGCCTTCTCCTTCAGCGCCCAGCCGACGGCCGGCGAACCGGTGAACGACAGCAGCTTGAAGCGCTCGTCGGTCGTAAACAGGTCGGCGCCGTCGCGATGCGCGGGCAGCACCGAGAACGCGCCCTTCGGCAGGTCGGTTTCGGCGAGCACCTCGCCGATGATCAGCGCGCCGATCGGCGTGCGACTCGCGGGCTTCAGCACGAACGGACAGCCGGCCGCGAGCGCGGGCGCGACCTTGTGCGCGGCGAGGTTCAGCGGGAAGTTGAACGGCGAGATGAACGAGCACGGGCCGATCGGCACGCGCTTCGTGTAGCCCGTATAGCCCTGCGCACGCGCGGAGATCTCGAGGTTGACGATCTCGCCGTCGATGCGCACCGATTCCTCGGACGCGACACGGAACGTATCGATCAGCCGCGTGACTTCGCCCTTCGAATCGTTGATCGGCTTGCCGGCCTCGATGCACAGCGCCTCGGCCAGTTCGTCGAAACGTTCGCGAAAGCGCGCGACGCAATGATCGAGCACGGCCTGCCGCTTGTAGGCCGGCATCTCGCGCATCGGCTTCGTGGCGTCGACGGCCGCGGCGATCGCCGCATCGATCGCCTTCGCGTCGGCGAGCGCGACGCGCGTGGCGACCTTGCCGCTGAACTTGTCGGTCACCTCCAGATCGGTGTTCGCGTAGACGGCTTCGTTGGCGAGGTAGTACGGATAGGTTTCCTTCAACATGGAACGACTCCTTCCTGTGAACGGGCAATTCAGAGTTGCGCCGACAGGCGCTTGATCTCGCGATTCAGCACGCGCTCGTTGTCCGAGTAGTCGATCGGCACGTCGATCACGTGCACGCCCGGCGACGAGAAGCACTCGCGCAGCAGCGGCTCGAGATCGTCGGCCGACTCGACGCGGTGCCCGTGCGCGCCGTAGCTTTGCGCGTACGACACGAAATCGGGGTTTTGCAGCGTCATCGCGAAATCGGGGAAATTCATGTTCTCCTGCTTCCAGCGGATCATCCCGAACGCATCGTCGCGCAGGATCATCACGACGATGTCGAGCTTCAGCCGCACGGCCGTTTCGAGCTCCTGCGAATTCATCATGAAGCCGCCGTCGCCGCATACGGCGATCACCTTGCGCTGCGGATGCACGATCTTCGTCGCGATCGCCGACGGCAGGCCCGCGCCCATCGATGCGAGCGCGTTGTCGAGCAGCAGCGAGTTCGGCTCGTGCGCACGCCAGTAGCGCGCGAACCAGATCTTGTACATCCCGTTGTCGAGGCAGACGATGCCGTCCACCGGCAACGCGTTGTACAGGTCGTTGACGGTCCGCACCGGATACATCGGAAAACGCGGGTCGTGCTGCCCTTTCTGCAGATGCGCGTCGAAATGCTCCTTGATCATCCTGAAGCGCTCGAAATCCCAGTGCGATTGCGGCGTCACCGCTTCCTTCATCTGCCACACCGCGTTCGCGATGTCGCCGACCACCTCGATCTGCGGAAAATAGACGGGATCGACCTGCGCGCCGAGGAAGTTCACGTGGATCACGGTCTTGTCGTCGGTGCGCATGAAGAACGGCGGCTTTTCGATCACGTCGTGGCCGACGTTGATGATGCAATCCGCGTGCTCGATCGCGCGATGCACGAAGTCGCCGTCGGACAGCGTCGCGTTGCCGAGCCACAGCGGGTGCGTCTCGTCGATCACGCCCTTGCCCATCTGCGTCGTGAAGAACGGGATGCCCGTCTTGTCGACGAATTCGAGCAGCATCTTGCAGGTGGTCTTGCGATTGCCGCCCGCGCCGATCATCAACAGCGGATGGCGCGCGGCCTGGATCGCGTCGACCGCGTGCGCGACCGCCTTCTCCTCCGCCACCGGCCGCCGGCTGTAGCTGCGCGGGATCGGCTTGCCGTCGCCCTCCTCGTGCGCGATGTCTTCCGGCAGCTCGAGGTGCGCGGCGCCCGGCCGCTCTTCCTCCGCGCGGCGGAACGCCTCGCGCACCGCCGACGGGATGTTGCCGATCGACACGATCTGCCGCGTGAACTTCGTGAGCGGCTGCATCATGTCGACCACGTCGACGATCTGGAAGTGGCCCTGCTTGCTGGACTTGATCGGCTTCTGCCCGGTGATCATCAGCATCGGCATCCCGCCGAGCTGTGCATATGCGGCGGCCGTCACGAAGTTCGTCGCGCCCGGCCCGAGCGTCGCGAGACACACGCCGGTGCGGCCCGTGAGGCGGCCGTAGGTGGCGGCCATGAACCCGGCCGCCTGCTCGTGCCGGGTCAGCACGAGCTTGATCTTCGATCGCCGCAGCGATTCGAGCAGATCGAGGTTTTCTTCGCCTGGAATGCCGAACACGTACTCGACGCCTTCGGCTTCCAGCGCCTTCACGAACAGATCCGATGCTTTCATGGGGACTCTCGGTTATGCCGCCTGCCCGGCCTACGGACACGCGGCGTTCAGGACGCGCGCCGGCCTACGGCACGCGGACGCCTTACCTACTGGACACAGACCACGGCACTGCTCGCCGCGCAACACGCGATGCTCGAGGCGTGAGGCGTGGCGGCGCCCCCGGGATGCCGGAGGACGAACGGATTCGCCCGCGCGCGGCAAGCGCGCACGGGCGGCAAAGACGCTTTTGATTGTAGACGGATTCGCGGCATTCCGGCTTCGGCCGGATGGCCGGCTCCGGCCTCGCGACAGGATCGGCCTGACGGCCAATTCGACCTCGAACGACGCGCGCGGCGCTACCGTAGGCGCGACGATTCCATTCATCGAACATGTGAACCATGGTTGACATCATGCAATCCGTGCCTTACTGTGCGCCTACGTACAGCATCCGGACCACCGACGTCTTCGACGCCTGGTTTGCCGGCCTGCCCGATCGCCTCGCCAAGCGCCGCATCCAGGCGCGCATCGACCGCCTGTCGATGGGCAATACGGGCGACTGGAAATCCGCCGGCTCCCCCGTCGTCGAAATGCGTATCGACCACGGCCCCGGCTATCGCGTCTACTACGTGAGGCGCGGAACGATATGGGTCATCCTGCTCTGCGGCGGCGATAAATCGACGCAACGGGCCGACATACGCGCCGCGCATGCAATGCTCGCGCACCTCGACATGGAGTGATCGATGGACAAGATCAACACGCGGCCGTGGGATTCGGCCGAACACCTGAAAACCGAAGACGACATGGCCGAGTACTTCGACGCCTGCCTGCAGGAGGGCGGCGACGATCCGGCCTTCATCGCGCACGCGCTCGGCGTGATCGCCCGCGCTCGCGGCATGTCGCAGGTCGCACGCGATGCGGGCCTGTCGCGCGAAGGGCTGTACAAGGCGCTGTCGCACGACGGCAATCCGAGCTTCGGCACGATCCTGAAAGTCATCAAGGCGCTCGGCCTGCAATTGCACGGCGCGAAGGCGGCCGCATAATCCGGCGGCGCACCGCGTCGGGCCGCGGGCGCAACGCGCGTGCCCGCGTCAGTGCAGCCACCCGGCCGCCCAGCGCGGCGCGAGCGACACCAGATACAACCCGAGCCCGATCAGCCCGCCGACCAGCGTGCCGTTGATGCGGATGTATTGCAGATCCTTGCCGATGTTCAGCTCGATCTGTCGCGACATCTCGCGCGCATCCCAGTTGCGCACCGTGTCGCGAATGTGACGCATCAGGAAATCGGCGAAATCGGGCGCCATCTCGTGCACGGCCTTCTCGACGTGCTCGTTCAGCGACGCACGCAGCGCCGGGCTCTCCGCGAGCCGTGCGCCGAGCCAGCCACCGAGCGTCGCGGCTTGCCGGTGCAGCGCCGAATCGGGGCGCGCGAGATCGGCCTTCAGCCACGCGCGCAACTGGTCCCACAAATCGCGCACGTAGTCGTTGAACGCATCGCCATCGCGAATATAGCGCTTGATCTCCTCGCCCTTCTCGATGAACGCGGGGTCGTGCTTCAACCGCTCGGTCAGCCGCACGACCGTCCGATCGAAGCGTTGCCGCAGTTCGTGCTCGGGGTCGGCCGCGACGCCTTCGAGCACGCGGCTCACCGCGCTTGCGAGCATCCGCGCGCCGTTTTCGCCGAACCACTGCGTCGGCATGATCTTCTCGACCTTCGGGTATTGCGTCTTCAGCCATTCGACGATGAAGCCCGCGATCACCTCGCGGTTCTCTTCCTTGTCGAGCACGTCGACCACCTGTTCGATCGCGTCGTCGAGCAGCGCCTGGTGGCGGCCGTCCTTCGTCAGCGTGTCGAGGATCGCGCCGGCCGATTGCGACAGGTCGACCCGGTCGATCACCGCGCGGAACGCGTCGTGGACGAACGACTGGATCCGCGCGTCGTCGGTCATGTCGAGCGCGAAGCTCATCAGCTTCGTCACGTAGCCGCCGAGCGCGTCGGTGTTCGCCGGCTCGCCGAGCCACGCGCCGAGCTTCTGCGCGGGATCGTGCTGGCGGATCTGCGCGGCGAGCGCGTCGGGGCCGAGGAATTTCTCGCGCACGAATACCGCGAGGTTGTCGGCGATCTTGTCCTTGTTCTTCGGAATGATCTCGGTGTGGCGCGACACGAACGGGATCGGCACGCGACGGAACAGCGCGACGACCGCGAACCAGTCGGCGAGCGCACCGACCATCGCGGCTTCGGCGACCGCCTTGAAGCCGTCGACCCACGGGCCGCGCGGCAGCAGGATGGTGGTGACGAACACCGCGACGGCCGCCAGCAGCAGCCACAGCGCACGGCGTTTGCTTCGTTTCAGTTCGAGGGCTTTGTCTGGCGTCATGGAGGGCGGGGGGATCGGCGATGCCGTTAATATCCCCGATTTCGCCCCCACCGACAAACCCGTAGCCGGCGCGGGCACGCACGGCGCATGCGCGCCGCCCGCGCCGCGCTGCTACATGAACGTCTTCAGATTGACCGCCGGATCGGCCAGCTTCACCGGATCGGGCACCGCGCCTGCCGCGATCAACCGCCGCGACGCGCCGATGTCGCGCCCGAGGTTCGCCGCGGCCACCGCGACGATCCTGCCGTCATCGCCGAGTCCGAACACCGTAAACGGCCCGCTCGCCGGATCGCCGCGCACGACGATCGTGCGTTCGTCGCCGAACAGCCCGAGCATCTGCAGGTTGCAGTCGTACTGATCGGACCACAGCCACGGCAGCTCGGCATAGCGCTCGTCGGCGCCGAGCAGGTTCGCGGCCGCGACGGCCGGCTGGTTTTCGGCCACCTGCCACGATTCGATCCGCACATGCCGCCCGAGCAGCGGATTGAAGTGCATCGTCACCTCGCCCGCCGCGAAGATCGCCGCATCGGCCGTGCGGCAGCCCGCGTCGACGCGAATCCCGTTGTCGACGTCGAGCCCGGCCGCCTGCGCGAGCTCGACGTTGGGCACCACGCCGATGCCGACCACGACGATGTCGGCCGGCACGTCGCCGCGATCGGTCTCGACGATCGCGCCGCCGCCCGGCGCGCGGCGGATCGCGCGCGGCAGCGTCGCCGTCCGGAACGCCACGCGGCGCGCATCGTGCAATTGCCGCGCATACGCACCGACCACTTCCGGCAACGCGCGTTGCAGCAAGCGCGCAGCCGGGTCGATCACCGTCACGTCGCAGCCGAGCTGACGCGCCGCCGCCGCGACCTCGAGGCCAATGAAGCCGCCGCCGAGCACCGCCACGCGGCGCCCGGGCGCAAGCTGCGCACGCAATGCACGCGCATCGTCGACCGTGCGGACGTAGTGCACGGCGACACCTTCGTCGATCGCCCCGCCGAACGTGCGCACGCGCGAGCCCGTCGCGAGCACGAGCTTCGCGTACGGCAACGACGCACCGTCGTCGAGCCGCACGCGCTGCGCATCGCGCTCGATCGCGTCGACGCGCGTGCCGAGCCGCAACTCGATGCGCTGCGCGTCGTACCACGCGGCATCGCGGATGAACGCGCGCCGTTCGCCGCCGTCCGTCAGCAGCGCATCCTTCGACAACGCCGGCCGATCGTACGGCAGCTCGCGCTCCGCGCCGATCATCACGATGCGCGCATCGGCATCGCGCTCGCGCAGCGCCTCGGCCGTGCGCCGCGCCGCGTGGCCGGCGCCGACGATCACGAACGGGTCAGCCGACATTGACTTCCACCTGCCCGTCGACGATCCGGATCGGATAGGTCCGCACCGGCTCGGTGATCGGCGCGCATTTCGGCGCGCCGGTGCGAATGTCGATCAGCCCCTGGTGCAGCGGGCATTCGACGCAGCCGTCCTCCACATAGCCTTCGGACAAGCGCGCGTGACCGTGCGAACACAGGTCGTGCATCGCGAACAGTTCGTCGCCGATCCGGAACACGGCGATCGGCTTCTGGCCGGCGACGCGCGCCGCCGGTTCGTCCTCGGAGAATTCGTCGAAAGCGCCGAGCGGATGCCACTCGGCCAGCGTTGCTTCAGTCATGTCGGTTCCTTGCTTCGTCAGATCGGTCAGATCGGCGTCGCGAGCAGCGTCTGCACGCGCGACGTGTCGTAGATCACGCGCTTGGTCTTGTAGCGCAGCCCGTCCGGCGTACGCACGACCGTGTCGTAGTACTTGCCGGCCTGGTACACGTTCGATTCGCCGTTGCTGCGCGTCTGCACGACCACGTAGTTGCTCTCGGTATCGAACTCGCCGTCGCGTTCGGCGACGATCGTCAGGCCCGACGTCATGTGCCGGTACGTATGCTCTTCGTAGATGTTCGCGTGCCGCAGCGACACCACGCGGTCGCGCAGCATCCGCTGGTTCGTGCAGTGCACGATCCCGACCGGCAGCCCGAGATCGGCGTTCTCCTTCGGCACGATTTCGTACGTGCAATCCTCGGTGAACATCTCCGGCCAGTGCTCGAGCCGGTCGTTGTCGAGGTGCCCGATATAGCGGTTCTGGAGCATGTAAATCTCGAACCACGTCTTCATGTCTTCCGTCATTTTTTGCTCCCGCGTCAATAGCCCATCAGCTTCTGGTAGCCGACCCAGAACTTGCGGATCAGGCTCTCGGTGATCACCGTGTCCTGCTGGTCAGGATTGCCGCGCGACATCTCGATCACCGATGTCGCATCCGCATCGCGCACGGTGCCGCGCTGCACGAGCTCGGTCGCTTCGGTGTCCTCCATCGAGATGTAGCCGGCCGGCCCGACCAGGTTCGCCTGCTTGATGCGCAGCGCGCGCAGCTCGGGCGTGTCGTCCGCGTAGCCGAAGAAGTGGAAGATCAGCTCGAAGTTGTCGGGGCCCTTCGGCAGGATCTGCCGCGCGACCAGCGTATTGTGGATCTGCTGGATCACGAGTTGCGGGAAGATCGGCTGGATATGGTTCGTGCAGTCCTCGTCGTATTCCGACACGAGATCGAGGATCGATTCGTCTTCCAGATGGAAGCCCTCGTCGAACGAGCGAATGTTCTGCTGCTTGTACGCGGCCGACGTGTCGTCGCCCGTCTTCGTCACCGTGATGATGCTGTGCAGCCCGTGGTTCGCGTCCGGAATCGAGCGCGCCTTCATCCCGACGCGGAAAATGTTGAAGGTCGTATGGAACAGGTGCAGCATGCTCGCGTGATACGGGTCCTTCACGTTCTCCATGTACAGCTTCCAGTTCGACTTCGAATACTGGCGCGTGCAGCCGAGATACTCGATCGGCTTGTGGAAGATCCGGTCGATCCACGGGCGCATCTGCTCGCCGAGATACTCGGGCAGCGGCGCGACTTCATCGCTGAAGGTCGCGAACACGAGCCCGCGATAGCTGTCGACGCGCAGCTTGCGCAGCCCGTGCTGCTTCGGATCGAAATCGGCGGGCATCCCGGTCATTCCCTTCTGGCCGCGCCGGAACGGCACGCCGAGCAGGTTGCCCTCGTTGTCGAAGCTCCACTGGTGATACACGCACGTGTGCGAGCTCGCGTTGCCGCGAGACTTGCGGCACACCTGCGCGCCGCGGTGCGCGCAGCGGTTCACCCACGCGGACAGCGCGCCGTCCTCGGTGCGCGTGACGACCACCGGCGTGTCGCCGACGAACGTGCTCTTGAAGTCGCCGGCGTTCGGGATTTCGGCTTCGAGCGCGACGAAGTTCCACGTCGGCCCGCGGAAGATGCGTTCCTGCTCGCGATCGTAGACCGCACGCGAGCTGAACACCTTGTACGGCACGCGCGAGCCGTCGTCGTGCGGGAAAGTCACGTCGGATGCGTCGCCGCGCGCGGCGAAAACGACGGGCGATTCTGTCTGCTCCATGTCGGACTCCTTGTCGATCCGTTGCGTTGAATGCATGGAGCCGATTTTTGAAAAGCTAATATTTGGCGTCTATCCGGAAAGTGCGATTGCGGCGGCGCAATATCCACTTTCGGCGGATTTCTGCGCTAGCATGACGGCACACGCGACCCGGCGCGCGATCGCGACCCATTCGTGGGATCGAAGCGCGCATCGTCCATACCAAGGCTGAGGCCCATGTCCCCAACGTCGTTCGAGCCGCTCGCGCTGCGCGCGCACCGGCTGTTCGAATCCCGCGATCTCGACGAGACGCGCGAGCGGATCTCGCGCGTGATGCAGCCGCACGCGCTGCTGCCGAGCGGCCGCGTGCAAGGCGCGTCGCACATGGATTTCGTCAGGCTGGGCGGCCTCGGGATCGGCACGATCGCGTTCGGCGACGCGATGCGCGTGCAGGTCGACGCCGTCGACGGCTATTACCTGCTGATGTTCTGCCTGTCCGGCCAGGCCGAAGTGCGCGCGATGGGGCGGCAGCTTGGCGTCGACGGGCAGACCGGCGTGCTGTGCGCGCCCGGAGAGCGCTTCGACGCGGTGCTGTCGGCCGATTGCGAGCAGTTCGTGCTGCGCATCGACGCGACGACCGTCGGCGCGCTGACCGGCGACCCGCGCGCGACGCTCGACCCGGTGCTGCACGTCAGCGACGCCGCGCTCGCCGCGTGGCGCCAGCAGCTGATGCTCGTCGCGCGGTCGCCCGAGCTGCTCGAACGCGCGAACGCGAACCCGCGTGTCGCGTCGCAGCTCGAGCATCTGCTGATCGACCTGCTGATCGAAGGCCATCCGCCGTCCGCGCTGCAGGCGTCGCACCGCGACCCGGCGCCGGGCTTCGTGCGGCGCGCACAGGAATTCGTCGATGCGCACTATGCGCAGCCGCTGCAGCTCGCCGATATCGTCCAGGCCGCCAACGTGCCCGAACGGACGCTGCGCGACGCGTTCCTGCAGTTCCGCGGGATGAGCCCGATGCAATACCTGCGTGCGACGCGGCTCGCGCACGCGCGGGAACTGCTGCGCGGCGCGGCATCCGACCGGCGAATCGCCGATATCGCGCTGGACTGCGGGTTTACCCACCTCGGACGGTTCGCGATCGCGTATCGGGAAAGGTTCGGCGAGTCGCCGTCGGAAACGCTCGGCGCGACGCGCTGAACGCACGCCCGGGCGTATCCGGGTGGACGCGTTCGCGGCGGCTGCGCGAGCGGTTGCCGGTTACGTGGCGGGCGCGCACGATGACCGGCGGGCCGACGATCACTCCGTTACAGCACGGCGCTGACGGCTGCGGTGGCCCGAGCAGCGTGAACGGCATCAGCCGCTTTTTGCCACTCGTGCTTATGCCGGCGCCGTTTACGCCGTATCCGCGGCGCCCGCGGACGGCAATGGCGGACCATCCAGTCGCGACGACGCGCAGGCCAGCGCGCGTTCGACCTGTTCGAACATCGCCCGCGTGGCCGGACTATGCGGGCACGCGCGCAGCAACAATTCCAGCCATTTCAGCCGCCGCGCGAGCATCGGCACGACCATCGTGCGCACGATCAGCCGCTGATCCGCGTCCGACGGATCGAAACGCGCGCACGTGTCGACGAGCGCGTCGAGCGTCAGTACTGCCTGAGTCGGGTTGGTCATGAGTGTGAGAGGCAACTCCACCGCCCGCATCGCCGCAGACGGATCGTGTACGTGAACGGCGAACGCGCGCGCCGGCGTATCTGGCGCACCGGCATGCGCGTCGCCACAGGGGCGAGCCGCGTGGCGTTCAAAACGCGTGCCATTCGGCGGCCGCGCCCCCTGCCGCGGCCGCTACCGGCACGCTCGGCGGCCGCGCTGCCGACGGAGACTGCGCCCGCGCCGTCGGCGCGACCGCCGGCGCGGCAGGCCCGTCCGGGAAGGCTCCCGCCAGCCTGAACGCCGACATCGCCGCCTGCAAATGGCCGGCCTGCTCTTCGAGAGAATGCGCGGCGGCGGCGGCCTGCTCGACGAGCGCCGCGTTCTGCTGCGTCACGCCTTCCATCTGCCCGATCGCCACGTTGACCTGCTCGATTCCCTGACTCTGTTCTCGCGACGCGGCCGCGATTTCGGCGACGATGTCGGACACCTGCTTGATCGCCTGCTTCACGTGCCCCATCGTCGCGCCCACGTCCGTGGCCTGCTGCGCGCTGTCGCGGATCATCGACACCGACGCGCCGATCAGCTCCTTGATTTCCTTCGCCGCCGCCGCCGAACGCTGCGCGAGGTTGCGCACTTCGCTCGCGACCACCGCGAAGCCGCGCCCCTGCTCGCCCGCGCGCGCCGCCTCCACGGCCGCATTGAGCGCGAGAATGTTGGTCTGGAACGCGATCCCCTCGATGACGCCCGTGATGTCGGACACCCGGCTGGAGCGGTCGCTGATCTGCCCGATCGTCGCGACCATGTGCTGCACGGCGTCGTGGCCGGCGTCCGCGATGCCCGTCGCACGCGTCGCGAGCGTATTCGCCTGCTGCGCGTTGTCGGCGTTCTGCTTCACGGTCTCCGTCAGTTGCGTCATGCTCGACGCGGTCTCCTCGAGCGACGCGGCCTGCTCCTCCGTGCGAGCCGACAGATCCGCATTGCCGCTCGCGATCTGGTGCGACGCGATCGCGACCGACTCCGCGCTGCGCTTGATGCCGCGCACCGTCGTGCCGAGCTGCCGGTCCATCGTCGCCAGCGCGCCGAGCAATTGGCCGAATTCGTCGTGCAAATCGACGTCGATGCGGTTGTCCAGCGTGCCGCCCGCGATTTCATCGGCCACGCGCACGGCTTGGCCGAGCGGCGTCGAAATGTGTCGCAGCAGGTGCATGGACGCCCACACCGCGATCAGCACGCCGGCGCCGATCAAGCCGATCGCGATCCACAGAATGATCCCGAACGTCGACTCGCTGTCGTCGACGAACGACTTCGCCTGCTCGGCGTTCAGTGCGATGTCGTCTTCGAGCACCTGCCTGAGTTCGCCCGAGGCCGGCAGCAGCCGGTCGATGGCCGCGCTGATCGCATCGGGGCTCGAGCCGCTCATCGCCGCGACGACGTCGTTGACGCCCGCCCTGAAGCGCGGCAGCACACCGTGGATGCGCTCGGCGATCGCGCGCTCCTTGTCGCTCGTGATCGATTCCGCGTAATAACGGTTCCAGAGCGTATCGAGGCGGCTTTGCTCGGCACGAATTTCGTCGACGCCGCTTCGCGTGCGTACCGGGTCGCGCTCCGCCTGGATCCGGCGCATCCGAAGCTGCATCCCGAGCGAGATGGCGCGAATTTCGGTCAATTCGCAGATCGGCAATGTATTGCCCTGATACGCGCGATGCAGATTCGAATTCAGTCGGGACAAACCGAATACGCCAAACACGCCGATCGCGACCATTAATGCGACACACGACGCAAGGGTGAGAAAAATCCTGAACTTTATGCTTTTTGCAAATCGACTCATTTTCACGCTCCTCCGGCTTTCCAGGTCGATGCGGAATGGCAAGCGCCGTTCCATGACCGGGGTTTACGGAAGGAAAACGAGTCGATTTAGGCATCTCGATCCGAAATAATCAAAATCGAAAACGGCAAGAATCCGGATATCCACCGCACTTTTATCGATCGATATCTCATTAATAAATCCCTATATATTTGAGCCCTCCTTTATCTCATTAATAAACTATCTCATTAATGGAGCTGGCACGATTCGGTCGACGATATGAGGTCGCAGCAACGTGCCGCATTTCCATCCGAGGACGTATCGCAGATAGACCGTTAGTTGCATGGAAAGGCCGAAGCGGCGTCCCGCTACGCCGGCGGCACGATCATCTCGCGCGCGATCGCGCAGAACGCGGCCGTCGCGGCGCTTTCGCCATGCAGCCGGCGGCTCATGATGATCGGCGACGTCGCGCCCGGCTCCGGCAGCCGCCGATAGACGACGCCCTTCACGCGCACGCCCTCCACGCTCTCCGGCACCAGCGACACGCCCACCTGCGCCGCGACGAGCCCGAGCGCCGTCTGCAGCTCGCGCACCTCGTGCACGGCAGCCGGCACGACCGCGCCGTCGCGCAGCGCCGACAACTGCTGATCGGCGAAGCTCGGCCGCGGCGTGCTGGGGTAGACGATCATCGTCTCGTTCGCGAGATCCGCGAGCGTCAGCGGCCGGGCCGGATCGGCGAGCCGATGCCCGACCGGCAGCGCCGCGATCAGCTTTTCCTCGATCAGCGCCTCGCGTACCAGTTGGTCGTCGTCGAAGCGCAGGCGGCCGAACCCCACGTCGATCCGCCCACCCTTCAGCGCGCCGAGCTGTTCGAGCGTGAACATTTCGATCAGCGACAGCTCGACGTCCGGCTGCGCCTCGCGAAACGCGCGGATCACGTCCGGCAGCGCGCCGTACAGCGTGGACGGCACGAAGCCGATCACGATCCGCTCCGACAGTTGCGCGAGCCGTCGCGTCAACGGCCCCAGTTCGTCGGCCTGGTCGACCAGACGCTTGGCTTGCGCATAGAACACGCGCCCGGCATCGGTCAGTTTCAGCGGCCGCGCGCCGCGCTCGAACAGCGGCAATCCGATCTCCTCCTCGATCGCCTGGAGCTGGCGGCTGAGCGGCGGCTGCGTCATGTGCAGCCGCTCCGCGGCCCGCGTGATGTTCATTTCCTCGGCGACGGCGATGAAGTAACGGAGCTGGCGCAATTCCATTTCATGCCTCAAAGGTATGGAAGTAGTCGGAAAGAGTGTTGGACGGCGCGGGGCGGGCATTCCTACCATGTGCACCAACAGGAGGAATCGCATGATAGCAACTGCCGCCACCATCGCACGCATCGAGACGTTGCTGGTCGACGTGCCGACGATCCGGCCCCACAAATTGTCGGTCGCCACGATGAATTGCCAGACGCTCGTGCTGGTCCGAATTCGATGCACGGACGGTATCGAAGGCGTCGGCGAGGCGACGACCATCGGCGGTCTCGCCTATGGCGAGGAGAGCCCCGAGAGCATCAAGGTCAATATCGACACCTACTTCGCGCCGCTGCTGCAGGGCATGGACGCGACGCGTCCGGGCGCGGCGATGGCGCGGGCGCGCAAGCTGTTCCAGGGCAACCGTTTCGCGAAGTGCGCGATCGAGACCGCGCTGTTCGACGCGCAGGCGCGGCGTCTCGGCGTGCCGCTGTCCGAACTGTTCGGCGGGCGCCGGAGCGATGCGGTCGATGTCGCGTGGACGCTCGCGAGCGGCGATACCCAACGCGACATCGCGGAAGCCGAAGCGATGCTCGACGCCCGCCGCCATCGCGCGTTCAAGCTGAAGATCGGCGCGAACGCGGTCGCCGACGACGTGGCCCACGTGGTCGCGATCAAGCGCGCGCTCGGCGAACGCGGCGACGTGCGGGTCGACGTGAACCAGGCATGGAGCGAGACCGATGCGATCTGGGCCGGCGCGCGGCTGGCCGACGCCGGCGTGAGCCTCGTCGAGCAGCCGATCGCCGCGACCAACCGGGCGGGGCTGAAACGCCTCACGCAGCTCGCGCAGGTGCCGATCATGGCCGACGAAGCGCTGCACGGCCCCGTCGATGCGTTCGCGCTCGCGCAGGATCGCGCGGCCAACGTGTTCGCGGTGAAGATCGCGCAATCGGGCGGCCTGCAGGGCGCGGCGAGCGTCGCGTCGATCGCGGCGGCGGCCGGCATCGAACTGTACGGCGGCACGATGCTCGAAGGCGCGGCCGGCACGATCGCGTCCGCGCAACTGTTCAGCACGTTCGACTCGCTGAAATGGGGCACCGAACTGTTCGGCCCGCTGCTGCTCACCGAGGAGATCCTCGTCGAGCCGCTGCGCTACCAGGATTTCAAGCTGCATCTGCCGGCAACGCCCGGCCTCGGCATCACCTTCGACTGGGCCCGCATCGAACGGATGCGACGCGACGCCCGCTGATCCCCACACGACACCCGAAACCGGAGACACAGATGAACAAGCAAGCCATCGACGCCCTGCTGAAGACCTTCGACGACGCCGCCGAGAAGCCCGGCAACCCGCGCGTGCGCGCGATCGTCAACCGGATCGTGAAGGACATCTGCTACACGATCGAGGACTTCGACGTGCAGCCGAGCGAGTTCTGGACCGCGCTCAACTTCCTGAACGAAGCCGGCCGCGAATTCGGGCTGATCGCCGCGGGCCTCGGCCTCGAGCGCTTCCTCGACGTACGGATGGACGAAGCCGAGGCGAAGGCCGGCATCCAGGGCGGCACGCCGCGTACGATCGAAGGGCCGCTGTATGTCGCCGGCGCGCCGGAATCGGTCGGCCACGCGCGTCTCGACGACGGCACCGATCCGGGCCAGACGCTGATCATGCGCGGCCGGGTGCTGGGCCAGGACGGCGCGCCGCTCGCGAACGCGCTGGTCGAGGTGTGGCACGCGAATCATCTGGGCAATTACTCGTACTTCGACGCGTCGCAGCCCGCGTTCAACCTGCGCCGCTCGATCCGCACGGATGCCGAAGGCCGCTACAGCTTCCGCAGCGTGCTGCCGGTCGGCTACAGCGTGCCGCCGGGCAGCAAGACCGAGCAGTTGCTCGACCAGCTCGGCCGCCACGGCCATCGTCCGGCGCATATTCACTTCTTCGTTTCCGCGGACGGTTATCGTAAGCTGACGACGCAGATCAACATCGATGGCGATCCGCATCTGTGGGACGACTTCGCGTTCGCAACGCGCGACGGGCTGATCCCGCCGGTGCGGCAGGCGGAAGGCGCGGAAGGCAAGCCGTACGGCATCGACGGGCAGTTCGCGCTGATCGACTTCGACTTCTCGCTGCTCAAGGACAAGCAGGACGTGCCGGGCAGCGAAGTCGAACGGGCCCGCGCGCAGGCGTGAGCGCCCTTCCCGTTCGACGAATCGACAACGCAAGGAGTGCAGGATGCTGTTTCATGTGGAAATGACCGTTCGCCTGCCGGCGGACATGGATCCGGTCAAGGCGGCCACGCTGAAGGCGGAAGAGAAGGCGATGTGCCAGCGGCTGATGAACGAAGGAACGTGGCGTCATCTGTGGCGAATCGCCGGGCAGTATGCGAACGTCAGCATCTTCGACGTCGAAAGCGTGCAGCAGCTGCATGACGTGCTGAGCCAGTTGCCGCTGTTTCCGTATATGGAGATGGAGGTGCGGGCGCTGTGCCGGCATCCGTCCTCGGTGCGGGAAGACGATCGGTAAGCGACGATGCATCGCGGCCGTGACCCACGGTCGTGCGATGCCATGAGATGCACGCCCCGGACGGCCGGCGATGTCACGCAGGCCGCCCGGGGTTTTTGCATTTGCATTTGGCGGCGGCTATCCGTGTCGCCCTGCATCAGGGTGCGTAGGAACCGTCAGGCGACCAGATGCACGGCAAACCCCGCCTTCCCCGGCGCGATGTCCTCCTTCAACGTCAGCGCCGGGATCTCGTAATCGCCCGCGTTCTGCCGGCGGAACGGAATCGGCGGCATGGTCCACAAATCGTCGAGACGCCGGCCGAGCGCCGTGCACGTTTCGTCGAAACGCGCGGCGTTCATCTTGCCCGTCCGGTAGATCACGAATGGCGGCAACACGTCGAACCCCGGGTAATACAGCACGCCGTGCTGGATCGGGAACAGCAAGTCGTCGATCGGCCCGTTGATGCCGCGCGGGCCGTAGTGCGATTCCCACCCGCCCGTGGTGACGACGATCATCGCCCGCTTGCCGGCCAGCGAACCTTCGCCGTAGCGATCGCCCCAGTGCGTATCGGAATGCTCGCCGACGCCATAAGCAAAACCGTACGCGTACACGCGCTCGACCCAGCCCTTCATGATCGCCGGCATCGAAAACCACCACAGCGGAAACTGCAGGATCACCGCGTCGGCCCACTTCAGCTTGTCCTGCTCGCGTGCGATGTCTTCGCTCTGCGTACCTTCCGCAAACGCGCGCTTCGAATCGAGCACGGGATCGAAGTGTGCGCCGGGCGCATGATCGACCACATCGTTCGCATCGAACGCCGCCTTCCAGTTCATCGCATACAGGTCGCTCACCTGCACCGCGTGGCCGGCCGCTTCGAGATGCGCGACCGCAAAATCGCGTAACGCGCCGTTCAGCGAACGCGGTTCAGGATGGGCATACACGATCAGCACATTCATGTCGTCACTCCGTGGATTGAATGACTGCAGGATGCCGCCTTCGAAGGTATATTTGAAATGAATTCCTGATATTCCAGGTATAACCATGAATAATCTCAGAAGGCTTGATCTGAACCTGCTCGTCACGCTGGACGTCCTGCTCGCGGAGCACAACGTCACGCGCGCGGCCGAGAAGCTGAACATGTCGCAGCCGTCGGTCAGCGTGCAGTTGCAGAAACTGCGCGACGTGTTCGGCGATCCGCTGCTGCTGCCGGGGCCGCGCGGGATGCGGCCGACGGCGCGCGCGGAAGCGCTGCGCGAACCGTTGCGCGATGCGCTCGAAGCGGTCGAGCGCGCGGTGATCCCGGCCACGCCGTTCGATCCCGCGACCGCGACGAACACGTGGCGCGTGGCCGCGACCGACTACGGCGAATCGACGATCGTGCTGCCCGCGCTGCGCACGCTGCGTTCCACCGCGCCCGGCACGCGGCTGGCCGTCCTCGAGCTCATGCCGCCGCGTATCGAGCAGGATGCCGAACGAAACGGCATCGACCTGGCCTTCCACATGACCGAAGCGTCGCCGCCCGGCATGCGGCGCCTGCCGCTGTTCGTCGAGCGTTACGTGCTGATCGGCCGCGCCGGTCACCCGAAGCTGAAGCGGCGCCCCACGCTCGCGCAATTCGGCACGCTCGAGCACGTGATCGTGTCGCCCGACGGCGGCGGCTTCTTCGGCGTGACCGACGAAGTACTCGCGAAGGTCGGCGCCACGCGGCGCGTCGTGCTGTCGGTGCCGCACTTCCTGTTCGTGATGTCGGCCGTCGCGAGCACCGATCTCGTCGCGATGCTGCCCGAACGGCTGGTGCGCGACGTGCCCGCGCTGCGCGTGGTGGACGCGCCGGTCGAGGTGCCCGGCTATGAAATGTCGATGCTGTGGCACGAGCGCGTGCATCGCGATCCGGCGCATCGATGGCTGCGGGAGACGATCGCGGCGGCGGTGTAAGTTGCCCGCCCGATCGCGGCGATTCGTCCGCGCCGAGCGCCGACGCACGAAATCCTTTATTCGGGACTTGAAACCGCCGCGAACACTGTATATATTTACAGTGCTTTTGCACCATTTGACCCGAATTCCGTCATCCACAGACGAACGGACTTTTGTGAGGCGACCATGTTCCAGGCTTCCGCATTCGATCCCGAGCAACCCGGCTTCAATCCCGTCCACTTCGAGCGCGCCGCGCAGCGGGCGGTCGTCGATCTGCAGCGTGTCGTCGGCGGCCCCGCGCAGCGGGCGCTCGGCCTGCGCCGCCGCACGCATCCGGCAGCCGTCCGCACGATGAGCTGGCAGGCGCTGCTGAACGTCGAAGAGCTGGCGTTCTCGAATCCCGGGTTCCTGAACCGCAACGATCCAACCGTCGTCGACGCGTTCATCCGGCTGCGCGACAGCCGGCTGGTCGCCACGGACGTCGAGGAGCCGGTCGACTGGCAGCGTGACGACGACGACCTGCCGGCCGTCTATCTGATCGTCAAGGCGATGCTCGAGGCGGAACAGGAAGAACGGGCCGAAGCGGCCTGAGCCGCGCCGGTCGATCGCGATCACGGTCTGCCGGGCTCGCGCCGTCACGTTGCATGGTGGCGCGAGCGGCGCTGCGGCTGGTTATGGTTCCGCACCCGCGAATCGGCGCATCAGACGGCGAGCCGCGAACCGTCGCGTAGCCGTTGCGCGTTGCGCAACGACGGATCATCGCCACGCTGCGACGACCCAATGACCATCGCAGCGCCCGCCCGTTACAACCGCGCCGCGAGCCGCGCCCCCTGATCGATCGCCCGCTTCGCATCGAGTTCGGCGGCCAGTTCCGCGCCGCCGATCAGGTGCACCGAGCGCCCGGCCGCCCGCAGCGGCGCGAGCAACGCGCGCTGCGGCTCCTGCCCCGTGCAGAGCACGATCGTATCGGCTTCGATCAGTTCGTGATCGGTGCGTTGCTCGCCGTACGACACATGCAGCCCGCGCGCGTCGATCCGCTCGTAGTTCACGCCGCCGATCATCTTCACCTGCTTCATCTTCAGCGTCGCACGGTGAATCCAGCCGGTCGTCTTGCCGAGTCCCTTGCCGAGCGGCGCGGCCTTGCGCTGCAGCAGCGTCACTTCCCGCGCCGGCGCCGACACCTGCGCCCGCGTCACGCCGCCGCGCGTCGCGGCCGGGTCGGTCACACCCCACTCGGCCTTCCATGCGTCCAGATCGAGGGCCGGCGATTCGCCGTCCTGCACCAGATATTCGGCGACATCGAAGCCGATCCCGCCCGCGCCCACCACCGCGACCCGCCGGCCGACCGGCTGTTTGCGCGCGAGCACGTCGATATAGCTGAGCACGTTCGGCCCGTCCTGCCCCGGAATCTTCGGGTCGCGCGGCGCGACGCCCGTTGCGAGCACGATCTCGTCGTAGCCGCCCGCGATCAGGTCGCGCGCGTCGACGCGGCGGTTCAGGTGCAGCTTCACGCCGGTCAGTTCGACCTGCCGGCCAAAGTAGCTCAACGCTTCATGAAACTCCTCCTTCCCCGGAATCCGCTTCGCCATGTTGAACTGGCCGCCGATCTCCGCCGCGCCGTCGAACAGGTCGACCTGATGGCCGCGCTGCGCGAGCACGGTCGAGCACGCGAGCCCGGCCGGCCCCGCGCCGACCACCGCAATTCGCTTCGGCTGCGGCGCGGGCGTGTATTTCAGCTCCGTCTCGTGGCACGCGCGCGGATTCAGCAGACACGATGCGATCTTGTTCTTGAACGCGTGGTCGAGACACGCCTGGTTGCAGCCGATGCAGGTGTTGATCTCGTCGGCGCGACCCTGCGCGGCCTTGACGACGAACTCGGCATCCGCGAGCAGCGGGCGCGCCATCGACACCATGTCCGCGCAGCCGTCCGCGAGAATCTGCTCGGCCACTTCGGGCCGGTTGATCCGGTTGGTCGTCACGAGCGGGATGCCGACCTCGCCCTTCATCTTCTTCGTCACCCACGCGAACGCGCCGCGCGGCACCGACGTCGCGATCGTCGGCACGCGCGCCTCGTGCCAGCCGATCCCCGTGTTGATGATGGTCGCGCCCGCGCGCTCGACCGCCTTCGCAAGCTGCACGGTTTCGCGCCAGTCGCTGCCATCCGGAATCAGGTCGAGCATCGACAGCCGGTAGATCAGGATGAAGTCGCGGCCGACCGCTTCGCGCGTGCGCTCGACGATCTCGATCGGCAAGCGGATGCGGTTCTCGTACGAGCCGCCCCACTGGTCGGTGCGCTTGTTCGTATGCATCGAGATGAACTGGTTGATCAGGTAACCCTCGGAGCCCATGATCTCGACGCCGTCGTAACCGGCCTCGCGCGCCAGCTTCGCGCAGCGCACGAACGCGCGGATCTGCCGCTCGACGCCGCGCGCGCTCAGTTCATGCGGTGCGAACGGCGAGATCGGCGACTTGATCTTCGACGGCGCGACCGCGAACGGGTGATAACCGTAGCGCCCCGTATGCAGGATCTGCAGCGCGATCTTGCCGTCCTCCGCATGCACGGCATCCGTGATCTCGCGATGCCGGCGCGCGGCGGCCGACGTCATCAGCGTGCCGCCGAACGGCTTGGTCCAGCCGGCCACGTTCGGCGCGAAGCCGCCCGTCACGATCAGGCCGACCCCGCCGCGCGCGCGCTCGGCGAAATATTCGGCGAGGCGCGGCAGCGTCTTGCGGCTGTCCTCGAGGCCCGTGTGCATCGAGCCCATCAGCACGCGATTCTTCAGCGTCGTGAAGCCGAGATCGAGCGGTGCGAGCAGGTGGGGAAAGGGTGTCGTCATGATGATTCGGCCAATAAGCGATGCCTGCCATCGTAGGCGCGCCCCGCCTTGAACGTGAGGGGGCAAACAGCCATAATGCTTGTCATTTCCGGCCAAATCGACATGACTTCCCCGTCTCGAAAGGATCGCCTCGGGCTGCGCCGGCCAACGATTCCGGTCGCCTATACGCGTCTGCTGCTACAGGCGCTGGCCGCGCGCGGCGTCGACCTGGCCGCCGTGCGCGCCGGCACGGGCCTGCGCGACGCGGTGCTGGCCGAGCCGGACGCACGCGTCGCGCCGTCGCAATGGGGGCGGCTGGTGCTCAACGCGATCGAAATCGGCGGCGATCCGGGCATCGGGCTCGCGTTCGGGCTACTGTTGAAACCGACCGTGCACGGCTTTCTCGGCTACGCGACGCTGACCGCACGGGACATCCGCGAAGCGCTGTCGGTCACGCAGCGCTACTTCCGGATGCGCAATCGCCAGTACCGGCTGACCTATGCGGAAGACGAGCGCGGCGCGACGCTCGAGTTGCACGGTGTGCAGGCGAACCCCGTGCTGCAGCATCACGTGATGTTCGAGTTCGTGCTGACGGGGCTTGCGCAGAACATCTCGCAATGGTCCGGGCGCGCGTCGCCGCCGATCAGGCTGCAATTCGCGTGGCCGGAGCCCGCGTATTTCGCGCGCTATCGCGATACGTTGCCGCCGGTGGCATTCGGCTGCGCGGCCAACGCGCTGTGGATCGCGCGTGACGTGCTCGACTGGCCGCTGCCGCTCGCCGACGAAGTCGCGCACCGGCAGGCGCTCGTGCAGGTCGAGCGCGAATATGCGCAGGTGCGGCAGGAGGAAGGCGATCTGGTCGAGCGCGTACGGGCGGAACTGGCGCGCGCCGCCGGCGATTATCCGGGGCCGGACATGCTCGCCGACGCGCTGCTCGTGTCGACGCGCACGCTGCGGCGCCGGCTGGAAGAAGCCGGCTCGAGCTATCGGCAATTGCTCGACGAAGCGCGGTTTCGCGACGCGAGGCAGTTGCTCGCCGCGTCGGACCTCGATCTGAAAACGATCGCCGAACGGCTGCAGTTCACCGACCCGGCGAATTTCACGCGTGCGTTCCGGCGCTGGGCCGGGCAGACGCCGAGCGCGTTTCGGGAAGCGGCTGCGGGTTCTGCACGCGAGTGACGCCCGGATGCCGTCGGCACGAGATGCCTGCCCGCAGTTTCATCGGTATGATCAATGCCACACCGGTGCCCCGTCCTGCCTATGCGCAATCACACTACCCTGATCGAGTCGACGATCGACCGTATCGATACGAATCTCATTCGTATCGAAGCCGACATCAAGAAAGTGCCGCTTTACCGCCTGACGATGCAGGACGCCTGCTACTTCATCGCGGCCTACGATATCGACGCGGAGGCGTTCAAGCAGGTCGATCAACTGAAGCCCGGGATGGCCGTGCGCGCGTGCATCTTCGACGATCGCGGGCGTCGCCGGATCGCATGGATCAGAAGCGATGACGTGGCGATCGCGCCTTACGATGCGTTCAGCCAAAGGAACAGCAATCTGTCGCTGCTCACGTGGGCGTCATGCATCTTCATATTGAGCCTGCTGAGCGGGGCCGCCATATTCAAACAGGGCTGGGCACTCGTCGGCGCCATCAACGTGTTCGTGAGCATCATCAGCATGCTGGGTACTTTGCTCGCGATTGCCGGCCTGTCCGAACTGGCTTTTCAGCCGCAGCGGCGCGAGGCCTACGAGAAGTGGCAATCCGAACCGGCCCGTTTCACCGCGGAACGGAGCAACGCATGACCGATCGCACCATGCAGATCGCATCCGGCTGCGTGACGTCCGTCAGCCAGACGACGATCAGTACGAAGGTCTGGAGCAACAACCTCGGCTGGACCACGCAAAGCATCGAGGAAATCGCGCTGCAACTCGACACGTTCGACGCGCTGCTCACCGTCAGGACGGACAGCACGCGAAGCCTGTTCATCGTCGCCGGCGACCGGCTGACCGTGGCGTACGCGCGAAGCGGGGATCGCGCCCGCCTCTACGGCATCCGGAACGTCACCGACGGCTCCGTGTATCTCGTTCGAACCGCGCAAGTCGCCGGTGCACGCACCGATACGTTCGTTACGATCGGCATGCTGTGCGTCATCCTCTGCGTCACCGGCATCCTGTCCGCGGTGCAACGCAGCACGGACGGCATGCTCGACATATCGATGGCGTTCGGTGCAACCGCGATCGGCTTTTTCGTGCTGAGCGCGATGCTGCGCGCCGTGTTCGGCGTCGTCGTGTGGCCCGAAATCCGGCGGCTCAAGCAGCCCGGCGGCAGGCGCGAGATGAATGCCGCGAAGCACGCGCTGTCGCTCGCGAATACGGAGACGCGAAACATTCGCTTCCTCTGACGCGAACGACGAGCGCTCGGCGCATCAACGACCGATATAAACCCGCGCGCCGCCGTCCCCTTCGCCCGCTTCGATCCGCACGTCGCCCGTGGCAGCGGCGATCGCGTCGTACAGATCGTCGCTCACGCACACCACCGGCACCGCGATCGCATACAGCTCGGCGGCCACGATCGCGCCGATCGAGATGATCAGGTCGCGCTCCTTCAGCACGATCCCGACCGGCCCGGTGCCGTTACGCACCGCTTCCGCGAGCACGCTGCTGCTCGAACTCGATCCCTTCGCGTGCGGCATCACCATCACCTTGCCGGCGAGGCTCGCGCCGGCCTGCGGATGCCCGCGATCGACGATCCTGCCCGCGCCCGAGTCGTAGCCGCCCCAGAAGCTGAGCGGCTTGTCGAGGAGGAACGGCCGCGCGCACGCGCTGCCCGGCACGAGCGTGTCGCCCGTCAAAAATGTGCCCGTCGCTTCAGTCATCGAATCGCACCTTGCCTTCGTACGCGGACCGCACGCATTCGCGCATGCTGCCGTACGCGACCGTCACGCCGATGTTCGCGGGCGCATACGACGCCCATTTCCCCGAATTGGTCATCACCAGTCCCGACAACCGCTTCATCACCGGCGTGATGTACGTGCAGGTATCGACGACGATCTGGACGCCGCGCGCGGCGAATTTCTCCGCGAGGCCGGCTTCCTCCAGCTCCCACAGAATGAAGCGGCTCGTGTTCACGTAGAAATCGCAGGCCGGCTTGCCGTCGAACGCGTCGAGCAACGTGTCGAGCGTGCGAAATTCGGCCAGCGAGAAATGCGGCGTGCCGAGCGCGACCGCGACCAGCGCGTCGCCGGCCGCGCCGTGATTCAGCGTGCGGCGAATCTCGTCGAGATCGGCCATCGCGATATCGATCGTGCGTTGCGCGGTGCGCCCGTGCAATGCGGCGTCGAGCGTCGGCGCCTCGGGCGTCACGCCGACCGCGTGAAACAGCGCGACGGCCCCGCTCGATGCGGCGGCCGCGCCGAGCGCCTTGAGTTCGTCCTCGGTGGTGTCCGCGGGTAGCCCGACGATCGCCGGCACGACCGCGCCCGCGATCTTGCCGACCGCCAAACCGAGCGCGGCGAAATAGATGTCGCGCGACGGCAGGCCGGTGAAATCCGGCGCATTGAACACGATCCGCGCGGCGCGGTTCGCATCGACATGCAGCCCCGCATACGGCGCGCGCCCGGTGATCGCGGCGGCCAGGTCGAGAAAATCGCCGTAGCGGCTCGTGCGCGCACCGAGCACCGAATTCGCGAACACGATCGCATTCGATTCGGCCCATGCGATCTGCTCGCCCAGCACGGGACGATTCTTCAATTGATACGGCGCGCACGTGAAGCTCGATTCGCAGCCGAGCAAAACATGCGCGTCCATCAGGCGCTGCGCATCGCGCTGGATCGTGCGATCGCCGTGATACAGCTCGGGATGGATCAGGTCGAGCGACCCGACGTTCAACGTGGTCGGCACCGCGACCTTCGCGCCCGTGTCGACGAAATAGTCGACGAAATCGAGGCTCGTCTGGCCGTGATACAGACAGCCGTCGATATGGGCGGACGTAATGTCGATCAGGTGCGGCGCGGACATCACTTGCGCGGTGCGCGCGACGATCCGCATCGCGCGGGCGACGCCGTGCCCGAAATCCCCGCGCAACATGGCGTCGTCGCGGTCACTCAACTGCAGCATCGGTTGCTCCTCGTGACGCGTGCCGACCGGCGCGGCGGCGCCGGCTCATGGAATCAGTCAGAGGACTCTACAACTGGAAACAAAAACTGTCCAGATTTCATTCAATCCGGACATCAGTGAAACCAATTTTTTGCGATCGATCGCTTTTAAGTCGGTCAATGGCTCGAATTCCACACCAGTTGATCGCCCGGCCGGCCCCACCCCGCCCCTCGCCTAACGTTCCGCCGTCAGACTGAACAGCTCCGCGCGCAACGCTTTCGCGCGATCGCGGCCGAACTGCGTGTCGAATTCGTCCTGCGCGGCCTGCCACGCGACTGTCGCCTGCGCGAACGTGCGCTCGCCGAGCTTCGTGAGGTGCAGCGCGTGCGCACGCGCATCGTGCTCGGACGCCGCCGTGGCGACGAAACCGTCGCGCTGCAACGGCTTCAGCGCACGCAGCAACGTCGTGCGATCCATCACCAGCGCATCGGCGAGTTCGCTCATCAGCAGGCCGGGCCGGCGTTTGAGGTTCACCATGATCGAGAACTGGGCCGGCGTGACGCCGACCGGGGCCAGATGGCGTTCGTACAGTTGCGTGACGAAGCGCGCCGCCTGACGCAGCGCGAGGCAGTTGCACGCCTCGGAAATCGGAATGTCGTTCATGTTTCCGAATCTATATGTGCATATGCATAAAGTCAATGTACACTCCGCCATAACATGGCCGGGCCGGCCATCGCGTCAAGGAGACGGACATGGACTACATCGACAAGCTGCGCATCTTCCGGTCGGTGGTGGAGATGCGCAGCTTCACCCGCGCCGCCGACATGCACGGCCTCGCGCGGCCGGTCGTCTCGCGCGCGGTCGCGGATCTGGAGGCGCGTTTCGGCAGCCGGCTGCTGCACCGGACCACGCGCCAGGTGTCACTGACCGAAACGGCCGAGCGCATCTACGAGCGGTGCGCGGCCGTGCTCGACGAACTTGACGCGCTCGAAGTGGAAGCGCAGACGCACACGCGCGAGCCCGAGGGCCTGCTGCGCCTCGTGGCCCATACGACGGCCGCGCTGAACCGGCTCGTGCCGCTGATCGCCGGCTTCAAGCGCGCACACCCGAACGTGCGCCTCGACGTCACGCTGACCGAGCGCCCGGTCGATCTGGTCGGCGAAGGCTACGACATCGGCATCGTCGTGCCGTACATGCTGACGAGCGAATCGACCGTCGTGCGGCTGGTCGAGCGCATTCCGGTCGTAATCGTCGCGACGCCTGCGTATCTGCAAACGCATGCGCGCCCCGAGACGCCCGCCGACCTCGCCAATCATCCGTTCGTGCCGATCTCGCCGTCGCTGCGCCGGCCGGCGCTGTCGTTCCGTGTCGACGGCAACATGCTCACCGTGCCGTTCCGCTTCGACGTCTCGTCGAACAGCCCCGTTTTCAACCGCGAAATGGTGATGCACGACTTCGGCATCGGCGTCGTCCCGAAAACGCTCGTCGAGGCGCAACTCGCGTCAGGCGCGCTCGTGCAGTTGCTGGAAGACGCCGATCTCGTCGATGCGTTCGTCGAAATCAAGCTCGCATACGCGAACCGCGCGCTGCTGCCCGCGAAGGTGAAGGCATTTATCGACTACACGGCCGCGTACTGCGACCGAGAAGGCTGGATCGTTCCGGCCGCGGCGTGACCGGCGCGAGCGCGCCTTTCCGACGCCGATTGGTACAGCCACGACACCAGTCTGATCCTCTCCCGCCCCTCGCTTCGCCCCGCCCCGCCGCCTAACATGTGCACATGCACAAGACCACGCTCACCGATGACGATTGCTTCGCGGTCCGGCAAGCCGCCCGGCGAATCTCGCAGTTCTACGAGCGTTACCTGTCGCGAGCGGGCGTGACGCCGTCGCAATACAGCATCCTCGCGCTGCTGCGCGAGCGGCCCGGCCTGACGATGGCGACGCTGTCGAACGTGCTGGTGATCGAACGCACCGCGCTGCTGCGCGCGCTCAAGCCGCTCGTCGGCGCGGCGCTGGTGACGGGGCGGATCGAGCCGCCGTGCCGCGGTCAGACGTTCGCACTGACCGCGCACGGCGAAACGAAGGTGGCCGACGCGCACGTGCACTGGCTCGCCGCACAGGAAGCGTTCGAGCGGTGCTTCGGGTCGGCGCAGGCGGCCCGCCTCAGAGACGAATTGTTCCGGATCACGCACAACCTGCCGGAACGCTAACCCTTTTCCCGATCGACACGACGTCGTCGATCGTTTTGATTAGTGCATATACATAGGTGATTCGATGGATACGACCCAAGCCGCTGCCTCGTCACGCGAAGCAGCCACAACCGAGCGGCCCGCGAAGCAACAACGCCGCGTGCCGTGGATGCGCATCGCGGTGGGCGCCGTCGTGGTCGTGGTCGCGGCCGCCGCGCTCGACTGGC
Organism: Burkholderia sp. A2; assembly: GCF_001729305.1. NCBI lineage: Bacteria > Pseudomonadati > Pseudomonadota > Betaproteobacteria > Burkholderiales > Burkholderiaceae > Burkholderia > Burkholderia sp. A2. The sequence goes on from NZ_LZXX01000090.1 coordinate 464,093, forward strand.
TGTTCGTGCTGCGCTTTCAGGAAAGCACCGACGACGCGTATGTCGGCGGCGACGTGACGGTGCTCGCGCCGAAGGTCAACGGCTTCGTCGACAAGATTCTCGTGACCGACAACCAGCGCGTGAAGGCCGGCGACGTGCTCGTGCAGCTCGATGCGCGCGACTACGACGCGAAGCTCGCGCAGGCCAGCGCCGAAGTCGACAGCGCGCGCTCCGCCGTGACCGAACTCGAAGCAAAGCAGCAACTGCAATACGCGGTGATCGGCCAGCACGCGGCGGACAAGAACGCGTCGTCAGCCGAACTGACGCGCGCCGCATCGGATCGCGCGCGCTATCGCGAGCTCGTGAAATCGGATGCCGTATCGAACCAGATCGTCGAGCGCGCGGACGCCGATTATTCGAAGGCCGGCGCGGCCGTCGAACGCAGCGACGCCGCGCTGCTCGCGTCGAAGCGGCAGCTCGACGTGCTCGGCGCGCAGCTCGCCGATGCGCGGGCCCGCGTGAACACCGCACTCGCCGCGCAGCGCGTCGCGGCGCTCAACGTCGAATACACGACGATCCGCTCGCCGGTCGACGGTTACGTCGGCAACCGCACGGGCCGCGTCGGCATGCTCGCGAACGTCGGCGTGCCGCTGCTGACCGTCGTGCCGGCCTCCGGGCTGTGGATCGATGCGAACTTCAAGGAAGACCAGCTTCGCAAGATGCGCGCGGGCGACCGCGTCGACGTCGCGCTCGATGCGTCGAGCACGCGCCTGCATGGCCGCGTCGACAGCCTCGCCCCCGCGACCGGCGCGACCTTCAGCGTGCTGCCGCCCGAGAACGCGACCGGCAACTTCACGAAAATCGTCCAGCGCGTGCCCGTGCGCGTGCATCTCGATCCGCAGCCGGGCATCGAGCACGTGCTGCGCCCGGGGCTGTCCGCGGTCGTGACCGTGCATACCGACCACCAGCACTGAGCGGGAGCCGACGATGACCACCGCGTTTTCCGGCGACCCCGCGTCGCAACCGACCAAACAACGCGTGTTCGCGTTCGCGCTGATGTGCGTCGGCTTCTTCATGGCGACGCTCGACATCCAGATCGTCGCGTCGTCGCTGCGCGACATCGGCGGCGGGCTGTCCGCGAGCCAGGACGAACTGTCGTGGGTGCAGACCGCGTACCTGATCGCCGAGATCATCGTGATCCCGATGTCGGGCTGGCTGTCGAAGGTGATGTCGACGCGCTGGCTGTTCGTCGCGTCGGCCGTCGGCTTCACGATCACCAGCATGCTGTGCGGGCTCGCGTGGGACATCAATTCGATGATCCTGTTTCGCGGGATGCAGGGCGCGCTCGGCGCCGCGATGATCCCGACCGTGTTCACCACCGCGTTCGTGCTGTTCCCCGGCAAGCAGCGGCTGATCGCATCGACGACCATCGGCGCGCTCGCGTCGCTCGCGCCGGCGATCGGCCCCGTGATCGGCGGCTGGATCACCGACCAATGGTCGTGGCACTGGCTGTTCTACCTGAACCTCGTGCCCGGCATCGCGGTGGCCGCGCTCGTGCCGCGCTACGTGCATATCGACGCGCCCGACCTCAGCCTCGTCAAGCGCGGCGACTATCTCGGCATCGTGCTGATGTCGGGCTTCCTCGGCTGCCTCGAATACGTGCTCGAGGAAGGCCCGCGCAAGAACTGGTTCGGCGACGACGCGATCGTGGTCTGCGCGTGGATCTCCGGCATTTGCGGCTTCCTGTTCATCGTGCATGCGCTGACCGCGAAAGATCCGATCGTCGACCTGCGCGCGCTCGCCGTGCGCAACTTCGGGATCGGCAGCCTGCTGTCGTTCGTGACCGGCATCGGGATCTTCGTGACCGTGTTCCTGACGCCGCTGTTTCTCGCGCAGGTCCGTGCGTTCAGCTCGCTGCAGATCGGCATCGCGCTGCTGTCGGTCGGCGCGTTCCAGTTGATCGCGCTCTGTGCGTATGCGTTCGCCGCGCGCTACGTCAGCATGCGGGCGTTGCTCGTGTTCGGGCTGATCTGCTTCGGCCTCGGGTGCTACCTGTACACGCCGATCACGCACGACTGGGGCTGGCAGGAACTGCTGCTGCCGCAGGCGCTGCGCGGCATCGGCCAGCAGTTCAGCGTGCCGCCGATCGTGACGATGGCGCTCGGCTCGCTGCCGCAGTCGCGGCTGAAATCGGCGAGTGGCCTGTTCAATCTGATGCGCAACCTCGGCGGCGCGATCGGTATCGCGGTGAGCGCGACGATGCTCAACGACCGGCTGAATTTTCATTACCTGCGGCTGAACGAGCACGTGAGCGCCGGCGAACCGCAGGTCGCGTCGCTGCTCGACCGTCAGGCCGCGTACTGGGGATCGGTGGCCGGCAATACGCTGAATACCGCGCAGGCCGGGCTCGCGAACCTGCACCGGCTGATCTATCGCGAAGCGCTGACGCTGACCTATGCGGATGCGTACTACGCGCTGTCGCTGTGTTTCGTCGTCGCGCTGCTTGCCGTCGTGTTTTCCAAACCCATCACGTTGAACGCGCCGCCGCCGGACGCGCACTGAGGCCCAAGGATCATCATCATGAAGAAGCTACTCGTCGCGCTGGCTGTCAGCGCATTCGCCGCCGGGTGTGCGGTGCAGCCCGCGCAGCATCCGGCGCTGAACGAATCGGTTCAGACGCTTGCGCCCACCGCATGGGATACCGACGTGCCGCGCGCGGACATCGACGCCGCCGCCTGGTGGGCGCAATTCCACGACCCCGTGCTCGACCGGCTGATCGCGACCGTGCTCGACGGCAACCTCGATCTGCAGGCCGCCGCCGAACGCGTGAAGCAGGCGCAGGCGCTGACCGTGCAGAAGCGCGCGGTGTTGCTGCCCGAACTCGACGCGACCGCGCATGCGGCCGACGCGCGGCAGAACACGCCGCCGCCGCTCGGTTATGTGCGGCAGGCCGGCGCGGGGCTCGCGCTGAGCTGGTCGCCCGATGTGTTCGGCGGCGAACGGCTCGATTTGCTGGCCGCTCAAGCGGAGTGGGTCGGGCAGAAGCACGCGGAAGATGCGATGCGGCTCGCGCTCGCGGCCGATACGGCAGCCGCGTATGTCGATCTGCGCTGGGCCCAGCAGGAATTGAAGATCCTGCAGGACAACGCGAAGATCCGGCAGCATGCGCTCGAACTCACGCGCAAGCGGCAGGCGTTCGGGCTGTCGACGGAGCTCGACGTGACGCGCGCGCAGAATCAGCTCGATGCGCTCGAAGCGCGGATTCCGCCGACGCAGGCGCAGATTTCGCATCAACTGAATCTGATCGCCGTGTATTCCGGGCGGACGCCGGAATCGGTCGATCGGCTCGTGCTGGCGCAGGCCGGCGAGATTCCCGCGCCGCCGGTCGGCGCGCCGGGGACGTTGCCTTCGCAAGCGTTGTTGCGGCGGCCCGACGTGCTGACTGCCTACGCTCGAGTCGAGCGGCGTGCGGCGCAAGTGGGCGTGGCGAAGGCCGAGCGGTATCCGAAGTTTTCGCTGAACCTCACGGACGGAATTCTGGCGGCTTCGTATCTCGGGTTGCCGACGTTGACCGATAACCTGTTCAGCGCGGCGCTGAGTGCGACGAGCCCGATCTTCAATGCGGGGCGGATTACCGCCGATATCTCGCAGAGCGAAAGCCGGATGCGCGAGTCGGAACTCGGGTTGCGGCAGACGATGCTGCAAGCGCTGCGGGAAGTCGAGGATGCGCGCGCGAATCTCGTCAGCTCCGATGAGGCGACGCGGCGGCTCGATAGTGCATTGGCGGCTTCCGATAAAGCGCTCGGGTTGGCGAATCAGCTTTATAAGGGCGGCGCGACCGACTTCCTGGACGTGCTGTCGGCGCAGGAGGTGTATCTGCGCGATTCGGATTCGCTCAACCAGGTCAAGCGCGAGCATGCGCTGGCGGCGGTGGCGTTGTATCGGTCGCTTGGAGGTGGGTGGAGCCGGAACGATGCGGCCGGCGGGCCGCCGACGGAAACCGAGGCCGTGGCGAAAAACTAGGCGCCGCACGCGGCGCCGAAGTCAGCCGCCCGGACTCGCACACCACCGCGGCTCCTCCCACACGCATCCGGCCCCCAGCCCGGCCAGCGTCGGCCCGGCCCGCCGCGCCACCCGCTCCAATCGCGCAAACCGCCGCGACGGACGATTGGGACACCTTCTAGGCGGCCACCCGTGTCGCGAGTAAACTGACAGGAGGCGCAAACCGCGCGGGTCGGCGCCGGCCCGGAAGGGCCGCGCGCATCTTCGTGAACGTTGAAGAAGCCGGAGACGGCGTCGGTCATCGGCGCAACGAACTCCCCGGATGCGACGGATACCCGCCTGGCATCCGCGAGACCTCAACTCAAAGGGAACGTTCAGATTGAATACGAGCGCACCGTCGCCCCACCCCGCCGACGATCAACCGGAGTCGGGCAGCAAAGCCGGCACACCGGAATACGTCTACCTCGGGCGGCAACCGATTCTGGACCGCAGCGGAGCGTTGATCGCATTCGAACTATTGTTCCGCTCCGGGACAGCCAATCGCGCCCACATCACGGATGACGCCGCCGCCACCGCACAGGTGATCGGGCGACTCATCGGCGATATCGGCCTCAACGCCGCACTCGGCGATCGCACCGGCTATGTGAACATCGACCGGACGGTGCTGATGTCCGACATCGTCTGGTTGTTGCCGCATGAACGCTTCGTTCTCGAAATCCTCGAAACGGTGACGTTCGACGACGCGCTCTGCAAGCGCTGCAGCGAACTGCGGCGCGCGGGCTACCGGCTCGCGCTGGACGACGTTTCCGAGGTTTCCCCCCGCCTGTTCGAATTTCTCCCTTACGTCGATATCGTCAAGATCGATTTTCTCGAATGTCCGCGCGAGCACCTGGCCGAACTGATCGGCGCCGTCAGGCAGCACGGGAAGATGGCGGTCGCCGAGAAAATCGAAACGCCGGAGGACCATGGCACTGCCATGCAAGCGGGCTTCGAACTGTTTCAAGGCTACTACTTCGCGAAACCGCAGGTGCTGACATCGCGGCGCGTCACGCCATCGCGTGACGCGCTGCTACGCCTGCTCGTGCTTCTGGGCGGCGAACCGGAGATCGTGGCGCTCGAAGCCGAGCTCAAGCGCATCCCAAACCTCGTCATTCCCCTTCTGATGCTGCTCAATTCGAGCGCGGTGGGGCTCAGCCAGCCCGTTTCATCACTGCGCGAGGCGATCATGCTGGTCGGCACGCGACAGATTACGCGCTGGACCCAGTTGCTCCTGTTTGCCGATGAGCGTCTGGATGCGTTGCGCTCCGATCCGCTGGCACAACTATGCGGCGCGCGGGCACGATTCATGGAGCTGGCCGCGGCCCGGCTGCGGCCCGATGACGACCGGTTCGCCGCTACCGCGTTCATTGCGGGCGTGTTCTCACTGGTTCATGTGCTGTTCGGCAGCACGATCGAGGACGTCGTCACGACGACGCCGATTCACGCCGATATCCGGCGGGCACTGCTCGAACGGCATGGCGAACTGGGTTGGCTCTTGAACGCCAGCGAGGCAGCGGAATCGGGCGACTTCGACGCCATCCGCGCAGTGTGCAATGCATCGCCGATCTTCACCCCGAACGACCTGACCCTGCTCTGGCTCGCTGCCGCCACGTGGTACGACGATCAGGTGCGAGGACTACCCGCACACCGCCCTCAGTAAGCCTCGCAATAGGCGGCGCGACGACCGCGCCGTCAATCTCGCCTTGCCCGCGGCCGCTCGATTTGCCGCCGCGTGGCCCGAACGTTGTAATCGCACTCAACTCCTGGCCGGATCTGCCGTTAACTCAGGGCGGCGGCCCGTGCGAGGGCGATGCGCCGGCGTGCGGTTTCGCCGGACAACGGGGCATCGATCGCGCTCTCGGGGCAAAAGTGCCGCGCTCGTCGCCGCGACACCTCGAACGCGGCGTCGATTCCGCGCGGGCGAGTTCGATGAGTGCGCAACCAGTCGAGGCGAGCAAGATCACGCCTTGCCGGCCGGCGTGGGTGCGCCCGACGGTTGCCGGACCGAAGCGCGCCGGCGACGATTTTTCGTCTTGGTTAGAGAATGTATCCGAACAGCTACGATGTTCCGATTGCGCGCCTCGTCGCGCGCCAGATTCTGTCCTGCGCGCCCGCCACGCCGGTGCGGGAGGCCGCGCGACGCATGTTCGCCGAACGTTGCAGCTCGATCGTCGTGATGAAGGAAGAACAGGTCGTCGGGATCTGGACCGAGCATGATGCACTGTCGGCCGGCGACAATCCGGGCGAGCTCGATCGGCCGGTCAGCGAGGTGATGAGCCATCCGGTGCTGACGCTCGAGGCCGACACGCCACTGGGCGAAGCCGCGATGAAGTTCAAGCAGTCGGGCGTGCGGCACTTCGTGGTGGTGCGGGATGGCGCCGCGATCGGCGTGCTGACGCAAACGGACGTCGTCGTGAACCAGGGCCCGGAATTTTTCCTGCACCTGAAGCCGATCGAGTCGATCCGCATCCATCCGCCCGTCGTGGTGCCCGAGCAGGCCCGACTGCACGACGTCATCGCGCAGATGCGCGCGCAACGGCTCGATGCGATCCTCGTCGGCTACGACGACGGCGAGCACGGCATCCTGACCGAACGCGACATCGTCCGGCTGCTGGCGGGCGGCGGCGCCCAAGGCACGGTCGGCGCCCATGCGAGCAAGCCGCTGCAGATGCTGACCGCCAAGCAAAGCCTGTATGCGGCGCAGCGCTTCATGACCGAACACAACATGCGGCATGTCGGCATCCGGGACGACGATGGCAGACTGACCGGGCTGCTCTGCTTCGCGGACGTGCTGCAGAGCATCGAGCACGAATACGCGAACGAGCTGCGCAGCGCGTTGCGCGAGCGCGACGAAGCGCTGGGGCTCGCGCGCTTCAACCTGCGCATGGCGGATCGGGTGTTCGAATCGGCACTCGAAGGCATCATGGTGACCGACCGGCGCGCGCGGATCGAGCGCGTCAACCAGGCGTTCACGCGCCTGACCGGGTACAGCGAGGATGAAGTGATCGGGCGCAACCCGGGCTTGCTGAGTTCCGGGCGCCAGACGCCCGATTTCTACAAGCAGCTGTGGCATTCGCTCACGACCGATGGCCACTGGCAAGGCGAAATCTGGAATCGCCGCAAGACCGGCGAGCTGTTTCTCGAATACCTGACGATCACCAGCATTCGCGACAGCGCAGGCGAGATCTCTCACTACGCAGCGATCTTTTCCGACATCACGCAGCGGCGCCAGGCGGAGGAACGGCTGGGCTATCTCGCCACGCACGACGTGCTCACCAACCTCGCGAACCGGATGCTGTTCGAGGAGCGGCTTGCGCACGCGATCAGCCATGCGAAGCGGTTCGGTCGCAAGGTCGCGGTGATGTACCTCGATCTCGACCGCTTCAAGCTGATCAACGATACGCTCGGCCACAACGCCGGCGACGAGGTGCTGAAGACGGTCGCCGAGCGCATCGTCGCCAATGTGCGCGCGAACGACACGGTGGCGCGCATGGGCGGCGACGAATTCGCGCTCGTGCTCGAGGAGATCGACGACGTCCGCGACGTGGGACGCGTGGCGCGCAAGCTGCTCGACGAAGTGGGACGGGCGATCGATATCGGCGATCGCGAGATCTTCGTGACGCCCAGCATCGGCATCAGCATCTATCCGGACGACGGCACCGCGGCGGAGGACTTGATCCTGCTCGCGGACCAGGCCATGTACGGCGCGAAGAGCCGCGGCAGGAACGTGTTTCAGTTCTTCGAGAGCAAGATGACGTCATCGGCGATCGAGCAACTGGAGACGCTCGGCGAACTGCACCGCGCGCTCGAGCAGAATGAATTCCGCCTGTTCTACCAGCCGCAATACGATCTGGCGAGCGGCCGGATCGTCGGCATGGAAGCGCTGCTGCGCTGGCTGCACCCGCACCGGGGCCTGGTGCCGCCGGGCGACTTCATCGGGCTGGCGGAGCGATCCGCGCTGATCGTCCCGATCGGCAGATGGGTTTTGCACGAAGCGTGCCGACAGGCGCGCCGCTGGCTCGACGAGGGCTTCGAGTTCGGGCGTGTGTCGGTGAACGTATCGGCGCGGCAGTGCTTTACCGACCACTTCCTCAGCGACCTGACGACCATTCTCAGCGAAACCGCGTTGCCGGCCGAATACCTGCAGCTCGAGTTGCTCGAAAGCATGGCGATGAACACCCGCGAGGAAATCGGCATCTTGCTGCGCGAACTGGCGACGCGGGGAATCAGCCTCGCGATCGACGATTTCGGCACGGGCTATTCGTCGCTGGTGTATCTGAAGGATCTGCCCGTCGATACGCTGAAGATCGATCGGTCGTTCCTCACGAACTGCGGTTCGGGCAGCACGGACGACGCGATCGTGCGCGCGATCGTGGCGATGGGGCGTGCGCTGGGGCTCGACGTCGTGATGGAGGGCGTCGAGACGGCGAAGCAGCTGGCCTTCCTGCAGGAGATCGGCTGCCACCAGGGGCAGGGTTTCCTGTTCGCGCGGCCGCAGCCCGCCGAGCAGTTGGTCGGTATTTCGTCGCGCCGCGGCGCTGAACTGCTGACGGAGTGAGGCGATCGCGGGGGGCGCGGCGCGTAGTACGACATGCCGGCTCGACAGGTCAGCAGTAGCGGGAACGGCGCTGTTTGCTGCCTTGCGTGTGCTGCTGCACGGTCACTCGGTGGAGGGCCAACGGTAGCCGATCACTTCATGCAGCGGATACGCAAGTTCCCGGACTTCCTCCAACTGGTTGCCGCCGAACAGATGGACGTGCTCATCGTCGTGACGCAGGTAGAAACCGACGTGCCCTTTCCAGCTCGTCGGGTCGTCACGCGTCAGGATCGCGATGCAGCCGTAGACCGGGCGCTCCAGCGGTTTGCCCCATTCGAGCCACGAGCGTGCGAGCGCGGAGCCGGTGCCGCGAAATCCGGCGTGCGCCATGCACCAGTTCACGAACGACGAGCACCAGGAAATCTTGTCGTCGTAGCCGACCAGGTTCGTCTGGTTGTTGTATTCGACGATGCGCGGGTTGATGCTGCCCGGCGGGTGGCGGCGGATGCCGAGTTCGGCCAGCGCGACGGGCATCCAGGGTGGGTGGACGGCTTTCACGTTGCTCTCAGGGTTTGATAGGGTCACGTCGTTCTCGGGTACGTGTCGGTGCTGTTTCGCTCAATCTTCGCATGAATGAATACGGCGAATCCACAGCGCCCTTCACGGATCGGGATTTTCGTCGGGCCCACCCGTATCATGGAGGCAGCGCCCCCGACTTCCTGCCCGCCATGCGCATCACGCCCCTGCCGCCTCTTCAGTGCCTCATCGCGTTCGAAGCCGCCGTGCGGCACGCGAGTTTCACGAAAGCCGCCGCCGAACTGCACCTGACCCAAAGCGCGGTCAGCCGCCAGATCCAGCAGCTCGAGGAATTCCTCGGCCGCTCGCTGTTCGTTCGCGAACACCGTTCGCTACGGCTGACGATAGCCGGCGAACAATACGCGGCACAAGTCCATCATTTGCTCACGCAATGCGCGGAAGCCACGCACGACGTGATGAAACCGTACGGCGATCTCGAACTGACGATCGCGTGCTCGTCCGGCGTCGCGGTACTGTGGCTCACGCCGCGGCTGCCGAACTTTCGCGCCACGTATCCGAACATCAAGCTGCGCCTGATCGTGCGCGACAGCCTTGCATCGATGTCGCCCGCGGAATTCGACGTCGGCGTCTACTACGTGCGCCAGCAGGCACCGGCCGAATACACCGCGCGCCGGCTGTTCGACGAAGAAGTGTTCCCCGTCTGCGCGCCCGGCTATCTCGCCGGCCGCACGCTCGACCCGGCCGATCTCGCGAACGAAACGCTGCTGCGCCTCGAAGACGGCCAGCGCCAATGGATGTCGTGGTCCGAATGGTTCGACCTGAACGACGTCGACCGGCAGAAGGCGCAGCCGCAGGACATCTCGATCAACTCCTATCCGCAGATCGTGCAGATGACGATTCTCGGTCAGGGCGTGTCGCTCGGCTGGCGTTACATGATCGACGCATGCATCGAAGCCGGCCTGCTGGTGCGCGTGACGGAAGCGTCCGCGAGCCACGGTGGCGGCTATTACGTGATCTCGCCGAACGACCGCGCGCAGAACCAGGCCGCCCGCCTGTTCACGCGCTGGCTGTTCGAGCAGGCGGAGCAGCAGACCGGGGCCTGAATGCCCCCGGCGCGACGCATGCGTGCAGCGCATGCAGGCATGCGAATCTTTCGTTTCAGAAAAAAATCCGGCTCTCCTTAGCATGGGATTCATGCGGGACAGCCGTCCCGTCTTCGGACTTCTGACAAAGGAAGAGACCATGCAAGGAACGCTTTCCCCGCGCGCCGCGCCTTCCGTCGATGCGGCGGTGCAACAGCGCCGCCGCGCCATCGTCGCAACCGTCATCGGCAACGGCCTCGAATGGTTCGACTTCACCGTCTACAGCTTCTTCGCGGTGATCATCGCGAAGCTGTTCTTCCCGACCGGCAACGAACTCACGTCCGTGCTGCTCACCGTCGCGACGTTCGGCGTGGGCTTCTTCATGCGGCCGGTGGGCGGCATCGTGCTCGGCGTCTATGCCGACAAGGTCGGACGCAAGGCCGCGCTGTCGCTCACGATCCTGCTGATGGCGGCCGGCACCGCGCTGATCGGGATCGCGCCGACCTACGAACAGGCCGGCATCGCCGCGCCGCTGATGATCGTCGTCGCGCGGCTGCTGCAAGGCTTCTCGGCCGGCGGCGAGATGGGCGGCGCCACCGCGTTCCTCACCGAATACGCGCCGCCGGAGAAGCGCGCGTATTACTCGAGCTGGATCCAGTCGAGCATCGGCTTCGCGGTGCTGCTCGGTGCGGCGACCGGCACGTTCGTCACGACGTCGCTCGACACGCAGGCGCTGCATAGCTGGGGCTGGCGGCTGCCGTTCCTGCTCGGGATCATCGTCGGGCCGGTCGGCTACTTCATCCGCAGCCATATCGACGAGACGCCCGCGTTCAGCGCCGTCGAATCGCAGGCGAAGGAAAGCTCGCCGCTGAAGGAAGTGCTGCACACGTATCCGCGCGAGACGTTCGCGAGTTTCTCGATGGTCATCCTGTGGACCGTCTGCACCTACGTGCTGCTGTTCTACATGCCGACCTATTCCGTGCGCACGCTGCATCTGCCGCAATCGACCGGCTTCACGGCCGGCATGGTCGGCGGGCTGATGATCATGTGCTGCTCGCCGATCGTCGGGCGACTCGCCGACGTGTGGGGACGACGCGTGTTCCTGTCCGGCGCGGCGCTCGCGATCCTCGTGCTCGCGTGGCCGATGTTCTCGTGGATCAACCATGCGCCCGGGTTCGCGTCGCTGATCGTGTTCCAGGCCGTGTTCGGCGTGCTGATCGCCGCCTATACGGGGCCGATCCTCGCGGCGTTCGCGGAGCTGTTTCCGACCAAGGTGCTGTCGACCGGGTTATCCGTTGCGTACAACTTCGCGGTGACGATCTTCGGCGGGTTCGCGCCGTTCCTGATCACGTGGCTCATCGCCCGCACCGGCAGCAACATGGCGCCCGCGTTCTACGTGATGTTCGCGGCGGCCGTCAGTTTCGTCGGCACGCGCTTCGTGAAGAACGCGAAGCGTGCGGCCGCAACGACTCGATAAGGATATTTCTCCCATGACCATTACCGTGCTTCAAGGCGGCAACGTGCTCGACCTCGAACGAGGCGTGTTGCTCGAACATCATCATGTCGTGATCGAAGGCGAGCGGATCGTCGAAGTCACCGATCGGCCGGTGGATTTGCCGAATGCGCAGGTGATCGACGTGCGCGGCAAGACCGTGATGCCGGGGTTCATCGATTGCCATGTGCATGTGCTGGCGTCGAATGCGAACCTGGGTGCGAATGCGACGCAGCCGAATATTCTCGCGGCGATTCGGTCGCTGCCGATTCTCGATGCGATGTTGTCGCGGGGGTTTACCAGTGTGCGGGATGCGGGGGGCGCGGATTGGAGTTTGATGCAGGCGGTTGAGACGGGGCTGATTCCGGGGCCGCGGATTTTTCCGTCGGGGAAAGCGTTGTCGCAGACCGGCGGGCATGGGGATTTTCGGCCTCGGGGGGATTTGCTGGAGCCCTGCTCCTGCTGTTTCAGGACGGGAGCGATTGCGCGCGTCGTCGATGGCGTCGAAGGGGTGCGGCTCGCCGTGCGCGAGGAGATTCAGAAAGGCGCGACGCAGATCAAGATCATGGCGTCGGGTGGCGTGGCTTCGCCGACCGATCCGATTGCGAACACGCAGTATTCAGAGGATGAGATTCGGGCGATCGTTGACGAGGCCGAGGCCGCGAATACTTATGTGATGGCGCATGCGTATACGGGACGGGCGATTGCGCGGGCTGTGAGGTGCGGCGTGCGGACGATCGAGCATGGGAATCTCGTGGATGAGGCGGCTGCGGCGCTGATGCATGAGCGGGGGGCGTTTGTGGTGCCGACGCTGGTGACTTATGACGCGCTGGCTAAGCATGGGGCGGAGTTTGGGATGCCGGCGGACTCCATCGCGAAGGTGGCCTCCGTGCAGCAGAAAGGACGCGAGTCGCTTGAGATCTATGCAAAGGCCGGGGTGAAGATGGGGTTCGGGTCGGACCTGCTCGGCGAGATGCACGCGTTTCAGTCCGGTGAGTTTCGGATTCGGGCGGAGGTGCTTGGGAATTTGGAAGCGCTTAGGTCGGCGACAACGGTGGCGGCGGAGATTGTCAATATGACGGGGGAGCTTGGGGTGGTTGCGGTGGGGGCGATCGCTGATGTCGTCGTGCTGGATGGGAATCCGCTTGAGGATATTGGCGTCGTGGCCGATGAAGGTACGCGGATCGAGTATGTGTTGCAGCGGGGAGCGGTTGTGAAGCGGCGGGCCGGCGGGCGGTGATTTGACACCATTCGGGTATTTCGGCAGGCGCGATGCGGCCTCACGGGCCTTGCGGTCGTGACAGTTGTTGAAGGTCACTAGAGGTGTGAATCGCGGCGTTCGCGGCAATGGCCGGGGCGGTGTCGCCCCGGCGGTCAGTCGTGTTCATGCAACGCCTGCGTTCCACTCGCTAGAGCCGCATCAAGCGGCCCTTGCAGGTGTTAGAGCGGTGACGGTCCCCGGTCAGGATCGTGGTACGGCTGCTCTCGCAGCGCCAACTGGCTGTAGTCCGGCGTGATCGTGATCGATCGGTCGACGTCGCTGACTCTCAAGTACACGCGGTCGCCCGGCTTGAAGCCGAAGATCTTGAAATTGATATCGATCGCCTTCATCCACGGCAGGTACGGCCAGCCTCGCTTGGGTAGGTCCGGGTAGTTGCGCAGGACCAGCTCAAACGTCTTCTGCATGTTGACGGGTTTGTTCTTTCTACGACGTGGCTTAGTATTGGCGTCAGCCATTTCCGACTCCTTGGGTGAGTTGGTGGTGGTCAGCGGGTCGTATGGGTTGCCGCCCATGCGGCCCGCGCTTCTTTGTTGCCTTGGGTTTCCCCTTCTTTCTCCTCTCTTCGCTGGGTCTTGTTGGGCAAGACGGCTTTCTTTCGACCATCGGGGTGGAGGGAGCTGCGTTCAACTCCCGATGGCGAGAAGCATGGCTTCATGACCAGTGTAGTCGAGCTGGCATCTCAGAAATGGGGGATTGAGGGGGATTGGCCGTTAGGTATAGGAACTGGCTCGACTCATGCTTCCCAGAAGGTCCCCGATGTTCACGCCAGCAATCCAAAATGCTTGTTACCTCGCCAAGACGTCGACTCCAATCGGAGGATCGAGCAATCTCTTGGGTCAAACTTTCCGACACAAAGTGAACGGAGAGACGTCGCACATCGGGTTAAAAGTGTATTGCTTGCAAGTTTTCGATCGTGATACCGTTTTCGTATCAGTCGGAAGTCTGAATAGGGCCCGATTTCAGGCATCAAGGGGCCACCTCGGATAATGCGACACTTCACTGGCGCAGCAGCTAGTCTAGATCTAGCAAACAGCACCACGCAGTGAACTAACCACTATCAAAAATAACATTTCAATTTTAACGGGGAAGAAATGTTAGAAATTGCATATACGAAGCGCAGAATTTCAAAGTGTATAAACTACGCCGACATTATTAACGACAAAACCTTACTCGACACTAAAAATCGAGATGCCAAATCAAAATTATCAGCAGAAAAGATAGCCACTCGAACAATATTCAAAGAAGACCTTAAATTGCTAAAAATAAAAGGGAAGACTGCATATACATTCGCGAATACCGAACAGGCGCTTGTCACCAGACTCATATCGAAAAATATAAAAGCAAATTACAAAATCAGACCTCAAAACAGAAATCTCATCATAAGGAGCTTAATATCCACACTCAGAGAGAGCTCACCGTATAATATTCACAGATTTGACATCGAAAATTTCTTTGAAAGCATTGATCGACCAGCGATTTTCAATAAACTTATTTCAGAAGACAATTGCTCCAGACAAACATTGACCCTGATTTACGACCTCTTCGAAAGAATAAAATCGCAAGGCATCCTTGGCCTTCCCCGGGGAATTGGATTGAGCTCCACCCTCTCCGAACTCGCACTACATGATTTTGACGCCGCAATAAAGCGCGAAAGGAATGTCTTTTACTACGCCAGATTTGTCGATGACATGATCCTAATCACCGCCCCTGACTTCTCTCACGGCGATGTCATCAAACTTCTCGAAGGGAATTTAGGCTTCGGCCTGAAACTACACAAGTCAGGCAATAAAATTTCTCATCACTCGCTGGGAAAAGCGTCCGACAAGAATCAAACGAAACCCAAAAATCTCCAATATCTCGGATATGATTTTTCAATTCATGAAAAAAACAGCCGAACAGATTCCATCCTCGGAATTCCCCGCAGACACATTGAAATTGAAATCTGCAAAGATAAGATAGACAGAATAAAATCGAGAATAATCGCATCATTCACCAATTATCTGAGCAACGCCACCGCCCCCACTGCATTTCACATCCTAGAATCAAGAATCAAAGCGCTTACTGGGAATTACTCCATAAACGATCCACTCACAAAAATCAACATAAAAACCGGCATATTTTATAATTACCCCGAGAAAAACAAGAAGATCAATTGCCCACTGAAAGAGCTTGATGCCATGCTGAGAGGACTTCTATTTGACAAAAAACCAAAACTATCATCAAGAATTCAGAAAAAACTCACCCTCAATCAACGCCGACAACTTATCGGTCACACATTTACCAAGGGCTTCTACGAAATAAGACTACACACCTTCACACATGAAGATCTAAAGAAAATAAAGGAGGTTTGGAAAAAATGACGAAATCACTTCGCCAAATAAAGAAAGAAGACTACGCGCGAGTCATTTTAACCGAGACGCCATGCTATGACGTCCCAGTCACATTCTCGAACGTCGGATTTTACTGGCATTGGAAAAAACATCAAGACGGGAAAAGCTTCTTCCCCGACGTCATGGATTATCTATTCTGCAATTCCGACATAAATCACTACACAACCCCACTGCCCTACAAGATCAGAAAAGATAGCCGATCCTATCGCCATCTCGCTTTAATTCACCCCATCACTCAAATCAATTTCATAGACTTCTACAAAACATTCGATCAGCAGATAATCTTAGCTTGCAAAGATAGCCCCTTCAGCATTCGCTGTCCGGAAACCGTTGCGAGCAAGTACTATGTGCACAACAAAAAGGAAAACACACAAAAATTCAAATCAGAGGGCGTAACAACAAAACAATCAGAAACAAAGAGCCGATATCTTTCATCATATTTCGCATATCGCGGATACAATAGACTTCACCATTTCTTCGATTCCCAAGAATTTATCACGCTGGAGAGAAAATATTCATCTTTTTGGTCTCTCGACATATCCAAATGCTTCGACAGCATTTACACACACTCCATCACATGGGCACTAAAAACCAAACCACACTCAAAAAATATTGCCAGCATCAAAAATACATTCGGATCTGTATTTGACACATTAATGCAACGCGCCAATTACAACGAGACCGCCGGGATTGTAATTGGTCCAGAGATAAGCCGGATATTCGCGGAAATCATTCTTCAGCGAATTGACAAAGACATCCTGACAGAACTTCAAAAGCCCGAACATCACAATCTCCGCAATGGAGTCGATTACACAATCAGGCGCTACGTAGATGATATCTACATATTTTCACTATCTGAAGAGATATCAGAAACCGTCGCAAAGGTTGTCGAGAACTGCCTAAAATCGTACAAACTCAACATTAATAGCGCAAAAACCAACAAAGCAAGCCGGCCATTTGTCACCCAAAAAAGTCGATCACTTCTATTTGCCAAAAGAGCGCTGCAGTCTCTCGTTTCAAACATATTGACAAGCAAAAACGAACAGGACGAGATAACAACTCCCAAGAGAATATACCGCCGCAAGAGTCTTATCGCCTCATTTTTGAACGAAGTAAAATCTGCATGCATAGAATCTACGGAAGCGTATGAGTTGGTTTCAGGATACCTTATCTCCGCACTCTCGAACCTCGCAATCTCTTTTTGCGAAAAAGATCTTGACCACCCAGCCCCCGAAAACGAAAATAGAAAGAAATATGTTGATTTTTTAAAAATCATCATTGAGCTTGTATTTCATTTTTACACAATCAGCCCAAGTCAAAATGGATCAATCAAGATTTGTATTTTGACAAATATTTCTTGCAAATACATATCCAAGAAGATTCCCGATGAAGCAAACGAGATAAGAAGCCTAATCTACACCCTAGGGAACGACTTCTTCTCCAGCAGCGGATTCAAAAAAATATCGAATGACAATTCGGACTTTGCACTTCTCGAGGCATTAAATATCCTTGTCGCCCTCAAACTGCTTGGTCGGAATTTTCTTGTATCTCGATCCGTTTTAGAAAAAATAGTCAATATCGCCAATAACAGGCGAACCTCGTACTTCGAAATTACGACACTACTGTTTTATATAGGTGACGACCCAGAGGGATCGTACAATAGAATCAAGGAGAAGATTATCAAAGATATAGATTACATCCTACAAGACATCTCCGATATCAAATCTAATTCAGAGAAAGCATACTTACTCTTAGATATATTGACCTGCCCTTTTGTTTCAGACGAAAAACGCAGAGGTTACGTCAAAAAACTTCTCGCACAGGTAACACAATTGCAACCACCCGATCACGTAGTACTCGAATATCAAAAGAAATTTGCAAAATATCGATGGTTTACGTCCTGGAACCAAGCCGAATTACTCGCGTCTCTTGAAAAGAAGGCGTTGCTTAAAAGTTATTGATCGGCTAACCTACTTGGGTAGGATGTACCGGCTTGTTTACGGATCTGGCACTGATGGATCCGGCTAGTCAATATGTTGTGTCGGAAGAGATTTCCGGCGGAACATTGAGACATCATCTTTCGAGATGGCGGAAACGCACACACTATACCGGCTGGACATCCTACACTTCTCCCCCTCCATCCGCATAACCACTACACGATCGGTTGGCCTTTACCTCCAAGCATTCTGTATAAACTAGCCATTTAGCAAACGTTCTCTTCTCGTCATCCGACGTAGAGAAATTTTCCAGTCTCGTGCTCATCTCAGACTCGTGCGGTCTGTGGTCTATTGCCACGATAGCTAAAGCAGTCCGCAACTGACTAACCAAGCGTAAGATCTCAGCGAAAAACCCAGTGTTGAGGAACACACCTGCCCCGCATGCAAGATAAGAATCCGCCGGCGCCCCAACACCCTTCGCCCTCAACTCCCGCAATGACGACGGCAAGCACTACATCCCCCACCCCAACCTTCAATCCGGAAATACGTTTCATTTCTATAAACGCAGCCAAATCGGGCAACAACAAACAAAAACGGCCGCCGTGACCCACGACAGCCGCCCTCAGAAACACCCCACCAACCTCAAACCCCAAATCAACCCTTACTCATCCACCTTAAAAGCCGAAACCAGCTTGGTCAATTCCGCCGCCTGTTGCTTCAAACTCTCCGCCGCCGCCGCGCTTTCCTCAACCAAAGCCGCATTCTGCTGCGTCATCTGATCGAGCGACTGCACCGCATCCCCGATCTGATCGATCCCGGCGCTCTGCTCCAGGCTAGCCTCCGCAATCTCGCTCATCATCGCGCTAACGCCTTGAACTTGCGAGACAACATCACTCATCACCTTCCCCGCCTCACTAACGAGCCGCGACCCGGCACCCACCGTCCCCGCGCTATGCTCGATCAGCGATTTAATCTCCTTCGCCGCCTGCGCACTACGCTGCGCCAGATTCCGCACTTCCGAAGCGACAACAGCAAACCCACGCCCCTGCTCCCCCGCCCGCGCAGCCTCCACAGCCGCATTCAAAGCCAGAATATTCGTCTGAAACGAGATACTGTCGATCATCACGATGATCTCGGAAATCCGTTGCGAAGCGTTACTGATCTGCTCCATCGTCGTCACGACCTCGCCTACCACTTGCCCACCACGCGCCGCCGTATCCGCCGCGCCATTGATCATCTTCGCGGCCGTCGTCGCCGTCTCGGTGTTGTTACGCACCACGGCCGTGATCTCTTCCATCGACGAAGCCGTCCGCTCCAGGTTGCTCGACTGCCCTTCGGTGCGCTCGCTGAGATCCGCATTCCCCGAAGCAATCTGCGCCGACCCGGTCGCAATCGAAGCCGAAGCTGCACGAATCCGATGAACCAGCGTCGATAACGACGACACGAACCGATTGAACGCATCCGACAACTGCCCGATCTCGTCCTCGCTCTCGACCGTCATGCGGCGCGTCAAATCCCCCTGGCCGCTGGCGATCTCCGACAGCAGCGTCGCCGCCCGACGAATCGGCGCGGCAATCGCTCGGCCCACCAACCAGATCACGAACAGCGCAACCCCAAGCCCCACCACCGCCGCGACCAACGCCGCACTACGAATCGCACGCGTCACCGGCCCCAGCAGTTCAGCCTGCGGCACGTGAACGACCACATACGCATTCAGCTCCGGAATGAACGACGTCGCGATGAACCGAGCGCCGCCATCGCCCTCATAGCTGAGATACGCATACGGCTTGCCCGCAAGCAACGTCGCCGACGCCTCGCTCGGCAGCCCCGATTCATCCTTCAGAAAATGCTTCCCGTCGATCAACGACGTATCGCGATGCATCATGATCGCGCCGTCGGGGCGCACGAGGTACGCAAACCCGGTGTCGCCGATCCGGTAAGCCGAGATCCCCTTCGCGAGCGCATCGACGGAAAGGCTCATGCTCGCCGCGCCGATCGGCACGCCGTCGAGTTCCACGCGGCTGTTGATGAACATCATGTAGCCGCCGACGGTCACCTCGCGATCCATGTTCACGTCGTACGCCTTGCCCGACGAAAGAAAGCTGGTCAGCCACTGATCCTTGTCGGTCACCTTCCGCTGCAGGCCGGCTTCGTTGTAGTAGTTGCCGCTCTTCACCGACACCCACTGCACGGACGCGGCCTTCTGCTCGTCCTTCACGTTCTTCGCGAGCTGAATCCAGTTGCGCGTGCCGGCGTCGGGTTCGCCGTCGGCTTCCCATTGCAGCAGGAACGCATCACGCGCGAGAATGCGCGACGCGGCGATCGGGCCAGCCATCTGGCGCTGCACGTCGGCGCGGATGCCGTTGACGGCGGTCGGCAACTCTTCGCGGACGACGCGATCGCGCACCGCGTTGCCGATCAAACGAACGCTGAGCCCGCTCGAAATCGCGACGAACACGAGCAGACAACTCGTCATGCTGAGAATCAGCTTGTTCTGAATGGAAAGCTTGCGCCAGAAATGCATGGGGAACCCTCGATAACCGCTCGGTCTGAGCCAGATTGGGTTATCGGCAGGCGGGCGCAGAATCGCATCGCTGATTTCAGATAGCGATCATTCGAGATTCGTTATGTTGTTAAAGAGCGGGCATATGCGGCCGCTTATATGCACGAGAAACAACGCAAACACGAGGCGCTGATCAGTAAGCAACGAAGATCGTGACGCGCCGGTTCCTTGCCCTTGAAGCCGCATCGTCCCCCGCGACGAGCGGCTGCGTATCGGCTCGCCCGATCGCCGCCAGCCGATGTGGCGCGACACCGCGCTCGGTCAGGTAGCGCACCACACTCCCCGCGCGCGCCGACGAAAGCTCCCAGTTCGATTCGTATTTCGCGTTCGCGATCGGCACGCTATCCGTGTGGCCTTCGACGAGGATGTCGCCGGTTGCATGCGCACTCAATGCCTGCGCGATCTGATTCAGCACCGGCGACGAATCAGGCAGCAAGCGCGCATCGCCGACGTTGAACAGGATCTTCGCGTCGATACCGATCTCGACGCCATGCGGCGCCTTCACCAGCGAAATGCGTCCATTCGACTTCAACGAATCGAGCAACGCGAGCCATGGCGGCGCTGGCTCGGACTTGGCGGCATCGACGGAAGCAGTCGCAGCACCACCATCCTGCCGCGCAAGCGTCTGATACCGCGCATCGAGCGCGTTGTATTTCGCGAGCTGCAGCACATACAGCGCGAGAAACAGCACCATCAGCGTCGTGATGAGATCCGCGTACGAAATCAGCCAGCGCCCGGAGTGCGCGCCTTCGAGTTCGTGATCGTCGCGATCGGCAGCGGATGCGCCGTCAGTTCGAGCAGTCATGCTGTCGGAAATCCGGGTTCGTCAAACGGTACAGGTACAGGTGCAGACACACGCCAGCACAAAGCGCACGAACATCACGCCAGCGTTTCCGCCGCCCGCCCACGCACATCGCCGGTCAACCGCGTCTCGATCGTATGCGGCGATTCCTTGCGCGAAATCGCGAGCAAACCGTCGAGATACAGCTTGCGGAACCGCATCTCGCTATCGATCTGCGCGCGCAGCTTGCCGTACAGCGGCAGGAACACGAGGTTCGCAAACGCGAGCCCGTACAGCGTCGCGACGAACGCCATCGCGATGCCCGGCCCAAGCTGCGCCGGCTCCAGAATATGGCTCGTCACCTGCACGAGCCCGAGCACCGAGCCGAGAATGCCGAAGGTCGGCGCATAGCCGCCGGCCTGCTGCCACACGCGCACGGCGGCGAGGCGGCTGCGTTCGTACGCATCGAGTTCGCGCTGCAACGCGTCTTCGAGCACCGCGGTCGACACGCCGTTCGCCAGCAGTTCGAGCCCGCGTCGCGCGAACGGATGAATGCCGCTCACGTCCATCGATTCGAAAGCGAGCAGCCCGTCGAGCTTCGCGCGGTCGCCCCATTCGAGCAGATCGGACAGGTTCTTGCGATCGACTTCGCGCGCCCGCACGAACGCGAGCCGCAACTGTTTCACCGCGTCGAAGAAGCACGCCCACGTGTTCTGGATCATCACCGCGCCGAGCGTGCCGCCGAGCACGATCACGAGCGCCTCGAACTGGACCAGCATCGAGAAATGCCCACCTTCGAGCGCGAACCCGAACACGATCGCCGCGCCGCCCAGCATCACACCGACCAGGGTCAACAGATCCATACGCCCCCCGTATCACACATCCGACGACAGTGTCGCCGCGACGGACGCCGCACCCGCCGCAGGCGCCTTCGCCGCGCGCACGGCCTCCAGCACGCGCTGTTCGATGTCCTCGATCTCGATCGGGTCGAGCTTGAGTTCGCGGCGCATCACCCACGACACCTCGTTGCGCCGCGCCTCGGTCATCACGGAAAACAGCTTGTCGGCCACCGCGCGATCGTCGAGGTTCGCGATCAGTTTCGCGAGGTCGTAGGTATCGAATGCGCTGATCACGTCGAACAGCGTGCGCTGGTCGATCCACACGAGATCCTCGAGCGCGCGCACGTCGCCGCCTCGGCGGCCATTGCGGCGCGAGAAGTACGCAACGCCCTTCTGTTCGACGTAGTTGAGCACCTTCGATTTGCGGAACGCGAACACTTCTTCCGCGATCTCGCCGTTCGACAGCTTGTTGAGCAACAGCGTCTTGTCGACGCCGATCAGCGATTCGAGATCGGTCAGCTCGATGAGTTCGAGTTCGCTGTTGATGGACACGTCGAGATCGTGATCGGCCACCTGCTGCGCGCGGTCGACCACGCGTGCGGCGTCGAACGTGACGACCTGACGCGCATCCGACGAAGCCGCGTAATCGGTTGCGCCACCGCCATCGCCCTGCGCGGCTTCGATCGTGACGAGGTTGAGCTTCTCCATGCGCCGCAGCATCGCGAGCACGTGCGGCCGAGAATGGCCGGCAATCGCGCGGCATTTGCGGATCACTTCGGCGAGCGGCACGGAGGTTTCGGCCGCATGCGCCTGCATCGGCCGGCGCGCCCACGTGTCGCCCGATTCACGCGCATCGGCGCCGGCCATCAGAGACAGCACGTGCGCATACGACAGCACGCCCGGCATGAAATCCGCATGCGTATAGGTCGCGAGCTGGTCGTCCTTGCGCTTCACGCGGCGGATCATCGTTCGCACGATATGACGCAGCAGCGCGGACACGCGCTCGATTTCTTCATCGAGGATGCCGGCCGGCACGACCGTGAGCTGACAGAACGACAGCGCCTTCGCGGTATGCGCACGCGGCTCGGCGGCGAGCAGCGCCGATTCGCCGAAGAACTCGCCACGGCCGAGCGTCGCGACGATCACGCGCTTGTCGTCGCAGCGCGTGGACAGCTCGACCTTGCCGTCGGTAATGAGGAAGATGACGGGCTCGCCCGCGAAGCCCTCCGAGTAAATGATTTCCCCGGGCGCGGCGGTACGCGTCCACGATTGCTGACGATTCACAAGTCGATCCCCCTGCTGCGCTGGTTGTTGCGGACTGCGCGTCGCACGTCTGAAGCATGCGATCGCGAGTCGTCCCCGTGACTTGTTTACGTCATCGGACGCAACGCCCTTTAGGGCATTCGTGCTCGTTTTGAACCGAAATCAAGGTGAAACGTTTGCGAGTTGCGCAGGTCCATCGATCGTTCGTTTCGTCGCGCGCACCTGTAGTGAAATTGAAAGCGCGCTCCGATCGAACGCGTCAGAACTCCATGTCGAGTTCGTCAATGTCTTCGTGCTCGGCCTTCGCCGCGTCGATCCACTCGGCGACGAACGGATGCGCCAGGACACGCATGCAGTACTCGGCGATATCCGGTTCGAGCTTCACGTCGTAGGTCAGGAAGCGCGTGACGACCGGCGCGTACATCGCATCGGCGATGCCGATCTCCGCCCCGAACAGCCAGGGGCCGCCGTACTCGGCCAGGCACTCGCGCCAGATGGTCACGATCCGCTCGATGTCGTGCTGCGCGCGCGACCAGATCCGGAAGCCGGGGAAATGCCCGCGCAGGTTCATCGGCAGCGCGGATCGCAATGCGCTGAAGCCGGAATGCATCTCGCCGCAGATCGACCGGCAATGCGCGCGTGCGTGGCGCTCGTCGGGCAGCAGCCGCGCCTGCGGGCGGATCTCGTTCAGGTACTCTGCAATCGCGAGCGTGTCCCACACCGCGTTGCCGTCGTGCGTCAGGCACGGCACGAGGATGGATGGCGACAGCAGCAGCAGCTCGGCGCGCGACGTGGCATCGATCGGCACGCTGATCGTCTCGAACGCGAGGCCGCTCAGCTTCGCGAGCAACCACCCGCGCATCGACCACGACGAGTAATTGCGGCTGCTGATGGTCAGCGTCGTCCGTGCGTTGGATTCCATGTCGCTCCCCTGCTAAATGTCGTTCGTGCCCCTGCACCGTAAACGGACGCGCCGTCGGACCGCGCACCACGCCTGTGCGGTCCGTACGCCGAACTGGCGCAACGTCGCACGGCATCGCGACACGTGTCGCACGCCCGGCCAGCAAGGCAACGGATCGCCTTCGCCCAGCTCATCACGTACCGCGCGCGTCGCCGCGCTCCCGAAGCGCTGCAACGCGCGTGCCAGCCGCATGCTGGCATACGCCTTGCCTCGTTACTTGCAATGCGGCGTCACGAGCGACGGTCATGAATCTGCTTGCCTATCCGTTTTATCAATGGTCTGCGGAATGCCTGCGCCCGGCGCGGGCATGGGCGGCCGCGACGCGCGCGACGATGTCGATGTGGCCGCCCGCGACATCGACGCCGACAGGCCGCATGGTCGATGCGCTGTGCGAACTGCTCGAATGCTGCGCGTTCTCGCACCGGCGGCCGCCGTTCGGGATCGCGTCGGTCGTCGTCGACGGCGAAACGGTGCCGATCGTCGAGGAAGCGGCCGCGGCCACCCCGTTCGCGACGCTGCTGCATTTCCGCAAGGCGCGGCCGGTCGCGCGCCAGCCGCGCGTGCTGATCGTCGCGCCGATGTCCGGGCACTTCGCGACGCTGCTGCGCGGCACGGTGCGCACGATGCTGGCCGATCACGACGTGTACATCACCGACTGGCACAACCCGCGCGACATCCCGCTGTCGGCCGGACGTTTCGGTTTCGACGAATACGTCACGCACGTGATCGACTTCATTCGCCACATCGGCCCGGACGCGCACGTGCTCGCGATCTGCCAGCCGACCGTCGCGTCGCTCGCGGCAGTCTCGCTGATGGCGGCCGGCGGCGATCCCGCGCAGCCGGCGAGCCTGACGCTGATGGCCGGCCCGATCGACTGTCGCGTGAATCCGACGAAGGTCAACGAACTCGCGACGAGCCAGCCGATCGAGTGGTTCGCGCACAACCTGATCAGCGTGGTGCCGACGGGCTTCGTCGGCGCGCAGCGGTGCGTGTATCCGGGCTTCGTGCAGGTCGGCGCATTCATGTCGATGAACCCGGACCGGCATGCGGCGTCGTTCGCGGATCTGTACTACGAGCGCGCGAAAGGCGACCCCGCGAAAGCCGATACGTTGCGGCATTTCTACGATGAATATTTCGCGACGGCCGACCTCACCGCGGAGTTCTATCTGGAAACGGTCGAGAAGGTGTTCCAGCAGTACGCGCTCGCGCGCGGCGAATTGACGGTCGGCGGCACGCTCGTCGAACCGGCGGCGATTCATCGTACCGCGCTGTTGACGGTCGAAGGCGAGAAGGACGATATCTGCGCAGTGGGCCAGACGGTCGCCGCGCAGGAACTATGTTCGGGGTTACCGTCGTACCTGAAGACGCACCATGTACAAACGGGTGTGGGGCACTACGGCGTGTTCAACGGCAGTCGATGGGAAGCGCAGATCTATCCAATCGTGCGCGCGACGATCCACGACAACGAGCCGTACGATCGCACCACGGATGCGGAAGGCGACACAAGCGGCGCGTATTACGTCACGCTGCGCGCGCTGCTCGATGCGCGCACGGCCGGGATCGATGCGGCGACCGAAGCGCAATCGGATCACGCGACTGAACGCGGGTAGTGACACGGTGAATCGCCCCGCCGGAAAGGCGGGGCGACGTTTGCTGCAGCATCCGGACGACGCGCGATCGAACCACTCACGCGCGCGGCCGGCTCGTTGCGATTAGGCCTTGCCGTGCGACTAACGCCCGGCGTCGACAGGCCGTGCACCGCATCTGCGTGCAATCGATGATCTTTGACATCGCGTCGTCAATCGACGGTCGAAGCTGACGACTGTCTTTCTTTTCTTTCTGGCTCTTGAGCTTCGGGGCCGTTTGGAATTCGAATCAACAGGCGGAAGCGGAAGGTCGGTCGCGGATTTGGACGGACCATAAAAAACCGCCTGAATGCAGGCGGTTCGTCGAAAACGCACACCGAGCCGGCACGCTACGCACCGACCTCGCCCCACGGCGTTGGCTCCGGCACCGCGCACGGCCCGTCGACGTCGATCGATTTGAAATCGGCAGGCCCGACGATCTCCAGATACTCCATGTCCGGCGAGTAGTCGAACAGGTAGTGGACGATCCCCGGCGCCTGGTGCACGCAGTCTCCGGCCGCCACCAGCGTTTCCTGGTCGCCGTACATGAAGCGCGCCCAGCCCTTCAACATGATCACGATATGGAACTCGGCCTCATGACGGTGCCAGCCGGTGCCCGCCGCCGGTGCATGATTGGCCCTGACGAGTTGCGCGACGACCTTGCCGTTCGTCGCGGCGGCGATGCCGAGATCGCGATACAGGAAGAAGTCGCGCAGGCCCTCGCCTTGATAGGCGGTGTCCTGCGGCTTCACGTGGGAAAAAGCGGTGGTGGTCGGCGTGCTCATCGCGGTGCTCCTTCATCGAAAGGATCACGCGAGACAAGCATTAAGCGTTCCAGTTTGCGACGGCGCGAAACCGTGCGTACTCACTTCAACCGCCCCGACAGAAACTGCCCGAGCCGCTCGCTCTTCGGATTCACGAGGATCTGCTGCGGATCGCCCTCTTCCTCGATCTTCCCCTGATGCAGAAAGATCACGTGGTTCGACACGTTGCGCGCGAAGCCCATTTCGTGCGTGACGACGACCATCGTCCGTCCTTCCTCGGCCAGCTTCTGCATCACCTTCAGCACTTCGCCCACCAGCTCCGGATCGAGCGCCGACGTCGGCTCGTCGAACAGCATCACCTCCGGCTCCATCGCAAGCGCACGCGCGATCGCGACGCGCTGCTGCTGGCCGCCCGACAGGTGCGACGGGTACATACCCTCGACGCGCGGCGCGAGCCCTACCTTCTCCAGGTACTTGCGCGCCCGCGCGACCGCCTCTTCCTTGCCGACGCCGAGCACGGCCATCGGCGCCTCGATCACGTTCTCGAGCACCGTCATGTGCGCCCACAGGTTGAAATGCTGGAACACCATCGACAGCTTCGTGCGCATGCGCTGCAGCTGCTTCTGGTCGGCCACGCGCAGCGAGCCGTTGCGGTCGCGCGTGGTCTGGATCGGCTCGCTGCCGATCGTGATCTGCCCGGAGCACGGCTGTTCGAGGAAATTGATGCAGCGCAGGAACGTGCTTTTTCCGGAGCCGCTCGAGCCGATGATGCTGATCACGTCGCCGGCCTTCGCCTTCATCGACACGCCCTTCAACACCTCGTTGTCGCCGAATTTCTTGTGCAGGTTGTCAACGGTAAGCTTGTACATGCTGGGTCCTTCGTTGCGGATCTTGCGAATGCATTAATGGCTGCGCGGCGCGAGGTACGCGAGCCAGCGCGTCTCGAGCTTGCGGAACGCCCAGATGAGCGCGAACACGACGACCGCGTACAGCACGGCCGCGATGCCGTACGCCTGGAACGACATGTACGTCGCCGAATTGACGTCGCGCGTGACCTTCAGGATGTCGGGGACGGTCGCGGTGAACGCGAGCGTCGTCGCGTGCAGCATCAGGATCACTTCGTTGCTGTAGCTCGGCAGCGAGCGGCGCAGCGCGGACGGCAGGATGATGCGCGTATAGAGCTTGAAGCGCGACATCCCATAGGCCATGCCGGCCTCGATCTCGCCGGCCGACGTCGCCTTGATCGCACCCGCGAAGATCTCGGTCGCATACGCGCATTCGTTCAGCACGAACGCGAGCAGCGTGCAGTTCATCGCGTTGCGGAAGAACGTGTCGAGCAGCACGTGGTCGTGCACGACCTGCAGGCTGTAGATGCCCGTGTAGCACATCAGCAGCTGCACGTAGAGCGGCGTGCCGCGGAACACGTACGTATAGAGCCACACGGGGCCGGAGATCCAGCGGTTCGACGACGCGCGCGCGATCGCGAGCGGCACGGCGAGCGCGAAGCCGAGCGCGATGGACACGACCAGCAGCCACAGCGTGATCGCGAGGCCGCTGAAGCGGTAGCCGTCGGAATAGAGATAGCTTTGCCAGTACTGGCCGACGAGTTCGATCACAGTGCGAGCCTCCGGACACCGACGGAATAACGTTTCTCGAGGTGGTGCAGCACGACGTTGGACACCGTCGTGATCGCGAGGTAGATCGCGCCCGCCGCGAGCGTGAAAAAGAAGAAATCGAGCGTGCTCTTGCCCGCGTCCTGCGACGCCTTCACGACGTCGGCGAGGCCGATGATCGACACGAGTGCGGTGGCCTTCACGAGCACCTGCCAGTTGTTGCCGATGCCCGGCAGCGCGAAGCGCATCATCTGCGGGAACAGGATGCGGTAAAACACGCGCCAGCCGCTCATCCCGTACGCGAAGCCCGCTTCGAGCTGGCCGCGCGGCACCGCGAGGAACGCACCGCGGAACGTCTCGGTGAAGTACGCGCCGTAGATGAAGCCGAGCGTCACGACGCCGGCCACGAACGGGTCGATGTCGATCTGGTCCCAGCCGAGCACGTCGGTCACGTCGTTCAGCAGGATCTGGATCCCGTAGAACAGCAGCAGCATCAACACGAGATCGGGCACCGCGCGGATCAGCGTCGTGTAGAACGTGCCGACCGACTTGAGCGCGCGGTTGGCCGACAGTTTCGCGGCCGCGCCGGCGAGGCCGAGTATCAGCGACGCGGCGAGCGACAGCACCGCGAGCTTCACGGTCTCGACCGTGCCGGCCCACAGCAGCGGGCCAAATCCTTGGAAGATCATATTAGGGATCCAGAACGATGTGGCTGGATTGTCAATAGCCATTAAGCGCGCATCAAACGAGTTCTGCGCACTACCTGATGCCGTCCGCTCATCAAGCCGGACGCGTCGCGCGAGGGACGCGGCGCGCGCCGCGATCGATGCGCGGCGCACGGGCGGTCAGCCGCCGTAGACGTCGAAGCGGATCGTCGGCCCATCCTTGGCATGGGCGCCGACCGCGAGGCAGGCGAGGGCAATACTGAGCGCGAGTTTCTTCATGGCGTTCCTGTCAGAGGCGAACCGGAAGGGGTTCCAGCCGGACTGCGCGCCGTGAACCCTCCAACCGGGAAATCGCTCGTTCAGGCGACGCCCCAAGTTGTACATACAACTTTGCCTTTTCAGAGGGGAGGCCAGCAATCCGTGTTTATCTCTAATTGTCGGCGGATTAGGATCAGCGAGCCTTATTTTCCTTGATTTTCAATTAACTACTGATTACGCAAGGCTGAATGACAGCTTTCTCGCCGCGTATGGAGGTGGCCGGACAGTGCGCGGCAGCTGTCTAGACTTCGTCGGCCGAGTCATCCAACGACAGACCCACCACCGCGCTCGTCATGCCTTCCGCTCTTGGCCGGCACGGCCCGGCACGTTTACGCATCCTTTGCAGGCGCGCGGCGAGTCTATACACCGTCTCGCCACGGCGATTTCTAGAATGGGGGCCATGTCCAGGACGAGATCTCCGCGGTGCGGAGCCCGCTGCGACCGGGGATGAGCACATGAAACCGACCAGAGCCGATTCCGCTGCTTCACGCACGCTGCCGCCCGATCGTTCGCGGCGCCGCTCTCCCACCGACGCACTCGTGCTGCTGTCGATCCGCGTCGAATCGGACAACCTCGCGCTCGTGCGGCGCCAGTTGCATCAGGCCGTCGGCGCCGCGCTCAACTGCTACACGGCCGCGATCGACAGCCGCACCGGGTGCGCATGCATCGAACTCGAAGTCGCGCGGTCGCAGGCGTCGCCCGCGATCCTGTCGATCCTGCGCGTGCTGCCGGCCGCCGAATTCGGCACGATCCGCCTGCTCCTGCATTAGCCGGCGTCCACCGCCACGCGTGACACGCGTCACGCGCTCCCCTTTCATCGATTCGCACACGCGTGTCCGCACGGGCGCGTGACGGATCGCCGTTCCCGTCGCAACGGGCCTTTCCAGGAAACATACGCAATGAAAAAAGCAGTCGTCGGTACCCTCTCGCTCGCATTCATCGGCGCCGCCGCGCATGCGCAAAGCAGCGTCACGCTCTACGGGATGCTGGATGCCGGTATCGCCTATACGAACAACCAGTCGGGCAAGAGCGCGTGGCAGCAAGGCAGCGGGCTGCTGTCGAATACGGTCTTCGGGCTGAACGGCAACGAGGATCTCGGCGGCGGCCTGCATGCGCTGTTCCGGCTCGAAAGCGGCTTCAACCTGAACAACGGCACGCAGTCCTATCGAAACACGATGTTCGGCCGCCGTGCGTACGTCGGCCTGCAGAGCGATCAGTACGGCACGCTGACGCTCGGCCGCCAGTACGACGCCGTGGTCGACTATCTCGGCCCGCTCGCGATGGCGAACAACGGCGACGGCAACAACCTCGCGTCGCATCCGTTCGACAACGACAACCTCGACGATTCGTTCTACATCGACAACGCGGTGAAATACACGAGCCCCACGCTCGCCGGCTGGCAGTTCGGCGGCCTGTACGGGTTCGGCAACGCGGCCGGCGGCTTCGCGAACAACCGCGCATACAGCGCGGGTGTGTCGTATGCGAACGGGCCGGTCAGCATCGGCGCCGCGTACCTGCAACTGAACCGCGGCGGCCTGACGGCCGGCGGCGCACTGTCGACGAACGACGCGCCGAACTTCCCGGCCGTCCGGCAGCGCGTGATGGGCGCCGGCGGCAGCTACGCGTTCGACCGGCTGACGATCGGCGCGTTGTGGACGCATACGATGTTCGACGAGACGGCCGCGTCGTCGCTGCCCGGCGCGCTGAACGCGTTGCGCTTCGACAACTACGAAGTCAACGCACGCTATGCGCTGACGCCGGCCGTCTCGTTCGCGGGCGCCTATACGTTCACCGACGGCCGCTACGATGACGCGACCGACAGCCACCGGCCGAAGTGGCACCAGGTGACGCTGATGGCCGACTACGCGCTGAGCAAGCGCACCGACGTGTATGCGGAAACCGTGTACCAGCACCAGTTCGGCGTGTCGTCGGGCGCGACGCTCGGGTTCGCGAACGTCACGGGGCTCGCGGCTTCGTCGACCGGCACGCAGGTGGTCGCAACGGTCGGCATCCGGCATCGGTTCTGACCGCGCGCGGCCGTCGAAGGCCGGCCGCTCTGTGCAATCCCGCATGGACGCGCGCCGGCCGAACAGGGATCATTCGGGGAATCCGGGCCGGCACGCCCGCGAAACCGGTACACTCGGCGCCGGGCGCGCGCCGGATCGGCATTCGGCGGCGGCCCGCTGCCGACTCTGAATCGTGATCCCATGACCACACCGATCTATCAGGAAATCAAGGACTTCATCCTCGCGCGCATTCATGCCGGCGAATGGGCGGAAGGCGACCAGGTGCCGTCGGAGAACGAGCTCGCGCGCGAATTCAACGTCGCGCGGATGACCGTCAACCGCGCGCTGCGCGAGCTGACGGCCGAACAGGTGCTCACGCGCACGCGCGGCTCCGGCACCTATGTCGCGTCGCCGAAATACGAATCGACGCTCGTCGCGATCCGCAGCATCTCCGACGAAGTCGCCGCGCGCGGCCACGGCTATCGCGCGCAGGTACTGCTGGTCGGCGCGGCCGTCGCCGATGCGAAGCTCGCCGACGAGCTGCAGCTCGACACCGGCAGCCCGATCTTCCATTCGCGCGTGCTGCACTTCGAGAACGACACGCCCGTGCAACTCGAGGAACGCTGGGTCAATCCGGCCTGCGCGCCCGAATACGCGCTACAGGACTTCACGACGACGACGCCGAACCAATACCTGACGCGCGTCGCGCCGCTGCAGCGCGTCGAATACCGGATCGAGGCCGCGATGCCCGACGCCGACACGCGCCGCCACCTGACGATGGACGACCGCGAGCCGTGCCTGCTGCTGCATCGGCGCACGTGGTCGCAGGGGCTCGTCGCATCGGTCGCCAATCTGTGGCACCCGGGCAGCCGCTATCGGTTCACCGGGCATTTCTGATGCCGATGCGCGGGCTTACCTCGCGCGCGGTTGCGCCCATCGTTCGATCGCACTGACGGCCCGCTCCAAGCCTGCTTCTTGCGCCAGACGCGCACCGAGTTCCGTCGCGCGCGCCTTCGTCTCGCTCCGTTCGGCAAACGCGATGGCTCGCGCCAGCGCGGCAGCCTCCATGCGCCGGCCCGGCACCGGCGCATCCGCGACACCGAGCCGTTGCAGCCGGTTCGCCCAGAAGAACTGATCGCCCGCGAACGGTACGACAACCGACGGAATGCCGGCCCGGGCGGCCGAATGCGTGGTGCCCGAGCCGCCGTGATGAACCGCCATCGCGACGCGCGGGAACAGCCAGTCGTGCGGCGTATCGCCGATCACGCGAACGTGCGCCGGCAGCAGCGACGCGTCGATGCCGCTCCAGCCCGGATAAAACAGTGCGCGCCGGCCGGCCAGCGCGTGCGTCAGCGCCGCGGCCATCGCCGCGCGATCGAAGCCGGCCATGCTGCCGAAACCGACGTACACGGGCGGGTCGCCCGCGTCGAGAAACGTCGCGAGTTCGGGCGGCGGCGCCCACGCGCGCGCATCGATCCGCCACTGGCCACAGGCCTGCGCGTTCGCCGGCCAGTCGGCCGGGCCGGACAGCAGCGCGGGCGAGACGCCATACAGCATCGGATGATCGGTCCACACGCGCTTGCGTGGCGGCAACCCGCATACGCTGGCGCGCGCGGCGTTGGTCGACTTCCTGAACGCCTGCCACAGCAGCGCATTCACGAACCGATGGCTCGCGCGATTCAGCCCGCGCGGCAACTTGCCCGGCGGCAGGAACGGCGACGCGAATTCCGCAGTGGGCGTGATCGGGATCATGCCCGTGCCGATCGCCGGTATGCGGCGATATTCGGCGACCGACAACCCGACGAACGACGCGAGCCCCGACACGAGCAGCGCGTCGCAGCCGGCCGACGCGTCCGCCACTTCACGCATCCACGCGGCCGTGTTCGCATTCGCGATCGCCGCGAGCGCCTTCGACGTATCGGTGAAGCCGCCGCGCCCGCGCACCGCATCGGCCAGCGCGCCTTCCGGCGCGATCGCGCGGCGGATATCGCCGGACAGCGGCGCCGACGGCACGCCGAGCGCGGCCGCCGCCCCGAGCGTCGCCGCGTCGGCGAGCAAGCGAACGTCGTGGCCGGCATCGATCAGCGCGCGGCCGAGCGCCGCGAGCGGGCGCGTGTCGCCTTCGGTGCCGTAGGTGGCGATGACGAGTTTCATGCAGGACTCCTCGTGCACGGCGGAAAAGGTTGGATTCAAAAAAGTGCACGTCGTATACTAATGCAATCCGCACACTTTCAGTCAATCCCCTGCCATGACGATTCCGACCGACGATCCGGGCCGCCGCGCGCGCAAACGCATCCAGATGCTCGCGCATCTTGCCGCGACCGGCGCGCGCCTGTTCGATGCACACGGCTACGATGCCGTCACGATGGAGCAGATCGCCGCGCAGGCCGATGTCGCGAAACGCACGCTGTACAACCACTTTCCGACGAAGGAAGCCGTGCTCGCGCACTGGCTCGAAGGCGAGCTCGCGCGCGATCTCGCGCATCTGCAGCAGGACGTCGCGCGGCGCAAGACCTTTGCATCGCGGATCGGCTGCGTGCTCGACGCGTCGGCCGCGTGGTGCGAACAACATCCGGTGTATCTGCTCGCGTACCTGCGGCACCGCTTCCCGAGTATCGGCGCAGCCGAACCGGAGCGTGCGGGAGAGAACGGCAGCGACATCGCACTGGTGTGGCAGCAACTGATCGCAGCCGGCCAGCAGGCCGGCGAACTGAACGGCACGCTGCGGGCCGATCAGCTCGCGACCTGGTTCCATCACCTGTATCTCGCGGCGATGCTGCGCTGGCTGACCGTGCCGGGGCTGTCGCTGAAACGGGAGTTTCAGTCGATTGCGAAGCTGTTTATCGAAGGCGCCGAAGCGAAACGGTGACGCGTGCACCAGCGCCCGGAAGAGCGTCGCGTAACCGCGCAACGCAGCGCCACGGGCAGCGGGACGCAGCCAACGCGTCGCACGCCGCATACACATTGTTACAACGAACGCACGCTTCGCATGCCAAATTTCCCGTGCAGCAGTATGCTGATGCGGTACGGCTGCGCACTGTGCATCGGGCAATCCCGTCGTTTGCACGCGACACGCGCCGCCGTCGCGACCGCAATCACGCGTTGCAAGGAGGGTTGTGATGGCTACCACGCATCAGCACTTCCACCTCGAACTACGGCACGCCACCGCGCCGACCTACTTCATCAGTTACCTGTTCCCTGCGTTGCTGTTCGTCTACGAACTGCTGCGCGTCGGCCAGTGGATCCGCGATCACGGGATGCAATTCGTCGCGTTCAAGCAGATGGGCTACGAGTATCTGCTGATGCTGCTGTTCGTCGGGCTGCAGATCGTCGTCGAGGCGATCTTCCTGCTCGGCGCCGCGATGCGCAAGGATCACCGCGATTTCGAACACCGGTTGCCAAACGTGATTCTCGGCATCGGTCTCTCGATCGTATTGCTGGCGATCGATCTCGCGATCCAGCTTTCGTTCTGATCGCCGGCGGGCGTCCGCCCGCTGGCGACGGCAAGCGCGCTCAGGCGCGCGCGTCGCGCAGCCCCGTCGCGACGGCGGCCAGCACGTCGTCCGTTCGCTCGCGATGCGGCATGTGTCCGCAGCGAGCGAGCAACAGGAACGACGACGGCCCCGCGACGCGCGCGGCGATCCGCTTCGGATGCACGTCCGAGCCGTATTCGTCGTCTTCGCCGTGAATCGCGAGCGTCGCACACTGCACGCGCGGCAGGTCGTCGTCGAGACTCCAGTCGCGAAACGCCGGCGACAGCCACGTGTCGACCCACGCGCGAAGCACCCATTCGGCCTTGTCGCCGTGATAGCGCGCGAGCCGGTCGAGCTGCCCCGGCTCGTCGAACTGTCGCCCCGCGTCGCGAATGCCGGCCAGCGTGCGATCCTCGACGAACGCCTGCGCGGCGACCGTCACGAGGGCCCGGCAACGCGCCGGATGCGCGGCCGCACAGCCGACCGCCATCCCGCCGCCGACGCTGTGCCCGAACGCGACGAACGCATCGACGCCGAGCTGCTCCAGCACCGCGACGAACGCGTGATCGGCCTCGTCGCGCACGAACGTCGTGCCAAGCGCTGCCGGATGACGATCCGAACGGCCGAAACCGAGACGGTCGTAGGCGATCACGTCGCGTTGCGTCGCGCGTGCGAGTTGCGCGGGAAAGTCGCGCCACAGATCGACGCAGCCGAGCGAATCGTGCAGCAGCACGATCGGCGCGGCCGCGTGCCGCGCCGGCCCCGCACGCCAGCGTTTCGCAAAGAGACGCCCTTGCGGCGTCCCGACGGTCGTCTCCTCGGTCACGATATCGGTCATGTGTCGGTCGTCTGCTTGAAAGCGGCCGCCCGTCGGCGGCCGCGTCGAATCGGGACATGGTGGCCTGCCGGCGCGCGCAGCGTCAAGCAAGCCCCTATCGCCCACGCGCTCATTCGGGCTGCGGCGGCAGGTACTCCATCTGCGCTTCGTCGTACAGCCGGTAGATCAGCGCCTGCATCGCGCGAATGTCCTCCGATTCGTCGAGCATCCGCATGCTCATGATGATCGGCGACACGAGGTTCGGATCGTCGAGCGGCTTGTAGCTGATGTCGTCGCGCTTGAGCCCGTACACGCTGTGCGGCACGACGGACACGCCCTCGCCCATCGCGACGAGGCCGAGCGCGATCTGCAGTTCGCGCGTCTCGTAGATCCTGCGCGGTTGCAGCGCGCGATCGTGGAAGGCCGCGAGCACCTGGTCCGCGTAGCTCGGGCGCGGCGCCTTCGGAAAGATGATCAGCGTGTCGTTCACGAGATCGTGCAGCGACAGCACGGGCTTCGCGCTGTCGAGCACGTGGCCGACCGGCAGCGCGACGATCATCCGCTCCTCGCGCAGCACGACGCGGCGCACGCTCGGATCCTCGTGGCGGATGCGCCCGAACCCGACGTCGATGCGCCCTTCCTTCAGCGCCTTGATCTGGTCCATCGTCGACATCTCGTGCAGGCTCAGCTCCACGGCCGGATATTCGCTGCGAAAGCGCCGGATGATCTTCGGCAGCATCCCGTACAGCGTCGAGCCGACGAAACCGACCGACATGCTGCGCTCGATCTTGCCGACCCGCTTCGTCATCGATTCGAGCTCGGTGGTCTGCGCGAGCAACTGCACCGCGTGCGAATAGAAGAAGCGCCCGGCATCGGTCAGCTTCAGCGGCCGCGCGGTGCGCTCGAACAGCGGCACGCCGAGCGCGTCCTCGAGCTGCTGGATCTGCCGGCTCAGCGGCGGCTGCGCGATATGCAGCCGTTCCGCCGCCCGCGTGAAATTCCGCTCTTCGGCTACCGCGACGAAGTAGCGGAGGTGTCTCAACTCCATGTTCGAATCCTCCCGGGACAGGCAACGGACGCTCATCCGGCACCGCGCGGACAGCGCCCGCAACGGTCGCCCTCGTCGGCTATCCGTACCGGCCTTCTCGATCGCCTGCTGCCCGCTCCCGTCACGATACCTCAGCCGGCGCCGATCCCGGCTCGAGCAGCGTGGTGCTCGCGGCGACGTCCGGGGCCGCGCAAAGCAAAACGGGAAGCCGCGAGGCTTCCCGTTCGTTCACCGACGCCGCGCCGCGGCATCGTGCCGACCGCATCACACCTCGGTCGCATACAGCGCGTCGCGCTGCTCGTGGCTCAGCGAGTCGAGCGGCACGTCGGGCAACTGATAGCAGATCATCGTGCCGTACAGCTCGGCCAGGCAGTTGCTGCCGGCGTCGAGCGCGTAGCCGTCCTCGCCGTTCGGCGCCGGCGGGTACACTTCGCGCCACGCGTTGATCGCGGCTTCGATTCGCACGATGGAAACGGGTCCGGCCTTCCGCTCGGCGGGTGATGCGCTCATGAATTCCTCTGGGTTGCGCGCTCCGCGGGCCATGCCGGCCCGGGTGGAGCGATGAAAACGCCGGGCGTGTCGCCGGCCGCCGCGCGCCGCGCGCGCCGGATGCCGATCCGCGCCGCGCCTGTCGCGCCGGCCGGGCCGCGGCCCGGTAGGGTCGGGCAATATAACCGGCTTTGACCCCGCGCAGGCAAAAGCCGGGCAAAAAAAACGGGAAGCGCGCGGCTTCCCGTTTCGTCGTCCGTCACGCGGCTGCGTGCGGCGCCGGCGTCAGCCCACGGTTTCGCGGTTCGCCACCGGCTGCCGCTGCGCGCCGCGATTCGCGGCGATCCACGGCGCGATCTCCATGTCCTCGTAGCGCACGAACCGGCTCTTCTTCAGGAGCCGGAAACCGAGCCACACGACCACGAACAGCGGAATGCCGACATAGGTCGCCGTCACGCCGGCCCAGTCGATCCGGTTCGCGAGGAACGCCTGGTAATCCTGGCCGAGCGCGATCACGAGGCACAGCACGAACGCGAACAGCGGGCCGAACGGGAACCACTTCGACTGATACGGCAACTGGTCGAGCGAATAACCCTGCTTCACGTACCCCTTGCGGAACCGGTAGTGGCTGACCGCGATGCCGAGCCACGCGATGAAGCCCGTCATCCCCGACGTGTTCAGCAGCCACAGGTACACGGTCTTGTCGCCGTACAGCGACGTGAAGAAGCACAGCGCGCCGACGGCGGTGGTTGCGTACAGCGCGTTGCGCGGCACGCCGCCCGGCGACAGCTTCGCGAACACCTTCGGCGCGCGGCCTTCGGTGGCGAGGTTGTAGAGCATCCGCGTGGATGCATACATGCCCGAGTTGCCGGCCGACAGCACGGCCGTCAGGATCACCGCGTTCATCACGCCGGCCGCGAACGCGAGGCCCGCATGGCGGAACACGAGCGTGAACGGGCTCACGCCGATGTCGGTCACGTCCGTCTTCAGCAGGTTCGGGTCGGTATACGGAATCAGCACGCCGATCACGAAAATCGCGAACACGTAGAACAGCAGGATCCGCCAGAACACCTGGCGCACCGCGCGCGGGATCGTCGTGCGCGGATGCTCCGATTCGCCGGCCGCGACGCCGATCAGCTCGGTGCCCTGGAACGAGAAGCCCGCGATCATCGCGACGCCCATCAGCGCCGGCAGGCCGCCCGCGAACGGCGCGTCGCCGATCGTCAGGTTGCCCCAGCCATTCGCCGGCGCACCCTTGAGAATGCCGAAGATCATCAGCAGGCCAACGCCGATGAACGCGACCACCGTGACGACCTTGATCAGCGCGAACCAGTATTCGGCTTCCCCGAAGCCGCGCACGGTGAGCGCATTGAGCAGGAACATCACGGCGAGGAACGCCGCGCTCCACCACACGCCCGGCACGTCCGGAAACCAGTAATGCATCACGAGCTGCGCGGCGACGAGCTCCACCGCGATCGTCACCGCCCAGTTGTACCAGTAGTTCCAGCCGAGCGCGAAGCCGAAGCCTTCGTCGACGTATTTCGCGCCGTAGGTCGCGAACGAGCCGGACACCGGCATGAACGCGGCCATCTCGCCGAGGCTCGTCATCAGGAAGTAGACCATCAGGCCGATCAGCATGTACGCGACCATCGCGCCGCCGGGGCCGGCCTGCGAGATGGAGGCGCCGGACGCGACGAACAGGCCCGTGCCGATCGAGCCGCCGATGGCGATCATCGTTAGGTGGCGCGCCTTCAGCGCGCGATGAAGCTTGGGTGGGTTCGCGGGCGAACCGGGTGGGTCGGAATTCGGAATGGCGGACATAAACGAGACGAACGTTGAGCGAGCCGGCATCCGTAGCCGGCGCATGCGGAATCGGAGCGCGGTGCGCGTCCTGCGATGCATTCGATGCGGCCCCGATACGCGTTGCGCGGCGGGCGCCTGCGGCGAAGCGCGGATTCTACCTGATTCGATAGGGGCAGCCGAGGTCGCGCCGCCTGCCGCCACGCCGGGATTTCGCGAAATCAACGGGTTGGCCGCGCCGGCCGTCGCCATTTCCCCGCACCCTTGCAAAACCACGACGACGATCGGGTCATTCGATTTTCGATTCCTCCGAGACCCTGTAATCCTGTCCCGATCCGCCAAATGCCGCGGCAATAGGCAAAATCGACTGATGATTACACGATTAATCAGACAAAAAGACCGACACTACTGTCAATTGATTCAAATCAAGTTTCCCGCGTGCAATGCGGTAATGATGCGTCACCGCTGCGAATGACGCCGTTCACATGCATGTTTTGCATGTGCACGCGAATTTCAGGATTTCGCGGGATAATGACGCTTAATTCGAAATAATCCGCGCGCGGAACCGCCAACGACGCGAGTAGCCGCCGCCCGCTGCCCCCGAGGATGAAGTCATTCCCGCTGCCCGCCACGCTGCGCCGCCATACCGCGTCGATCGTGGCACGCATTCTGTCGCCCCGCGGCGTACTCGTGGCGGGCATCGTCCTGCTGATGTTCAGTTGGGGACTTTCCACGTCGCTATTAATCGAGGCGCGACGCGACGCATATGGCCATGCGGTAGAAAACGCGCGCAACCTGATGCTGCTGATCGAACGCGATATCGCGCGCAATATCGAACTCTACGATTTGTCGCTGCAAAACGTCGTCGACGGCATGGCCGATCCGGAACTGATGACCTTGCCGCCGCGCCAGCGCCACCGGCTGCTGTTCGACCGCGCGGCCACCGGCGCCTATCTCGGCTCGATTTTCGTGATGGATGCGCACGGCAATATCGCGATCGATTCGAGCGCGTCGCCCGCGCGGCAAGGCAATTTCGCCGACCGCGACTATTTCGCCGTGCATCGCGACCGGCTCGCCCCCGGCCTCTACATCAGCCGGCCGTACGCGTCGCGGCTGCGCGGCGGCGCGCTGACGATCGCGCTGAGCCGCCGGATCAACCGGCCCGACGGCACGTTCGGCGGAATCGTCGTCGGCACGCTCAGCATCGACTACTTCCGCGCGCTGCTCGACGGCCTCGCGGTCGGCCGGCACGGCAGCGCCGCGATCGTCGAGGACAACGGCACGCTCGTGTCGCGCCTGCCTTACGACACGCGGGTGGTCGGTCTCGACCTGCACGACTCGCCGTTGTTCATCGACGCGCAGCGCGGCCGCGCCGGCGAGCTGACCGGTGTCGGCGCCATCGACGGCGTGCGGCGCATCTATGTTTACAAGCATCTCGCCGGGCTGCCGCTGATCGTCGACGTCGCGCCCGCCGAGATCGACGTCTACGCGGCGTGGCGCCACCGCGCGATCTGGACCGTCGTGCTGATGAGCCTGTTCACGGCGTTCATCGCGTGGGGCTCGCTCGCGCTGTCGCGCGAGCTGAAGCGCCGGCAGGACGCCGAATCGAAGCTGTACCGGCTCGCGCACACCGATTCGCTGACCGGCCTCGACAATCGCGGCACGTTCGACACGGTGCTCGCGAAGGAGGCGCAGCGCGCGTCGCGCAGCGGCCGCCCGTTGTCCGTGCTGTTCGTCGACGTCGACCACTTCAAGGCATTCAACGACTACTACGGCCACCCGGCCGGCGACGACGTGCTGCGCCAGGTCGCACAATCGCTGACGCGCAGCCTGCGCCGCGACAGCGATCACGTCGCGCGCTACGGCGGCGAGGAATTCGTCGTCACGCTGCCCGACACCGACGCGCCGGGCGCGGCAACCGTCGCCGAAGGCATCCGGCGCGCGATCGCGGAACTCGACATCGAACACGTGAAGAGCCCGTACGGGTGCGTCACGGCCAGCATCGGCACGGCCACCGCCGCCGACGGCCGGATGAACGCCGCGACGCTGCTGCGGCGTGCCGACGAAGCGCTGTACCGCGCGAAATCCGGCGGCCGCAACCGCGTGCTGGACGCGCAATCGAGCGCGGCCGACGCTTGAAGCACACTAAGGCGATGCGATCCGGCGGGCCGCGTGATCGGATGCGGCCACCTGCCGCACGGCCACTGCCCGGCGGCCTCGCCGTGGACAGCCCGCGCGCGTTCGGCTAGCGTTACGTCAGCTGCGCATGCGGCGCGGCGCCGGCCCGCGCACGCCGCCGTGCGCGTTCCCGCCACTCCCGCTCCGTCATGACCGCCCCGCTCCCGACCCGACTGCCGCCGCTCGTGCGCCACGCGCTCCGCCCGCTGCTCGACCCGTACCGCCGCTACCGGCACGCGAAGCTGATCCACGCGGCGCGCGTCGCGCTCGCGATTCTCGTGTCGATCGCGCTGTCCACCGGGCTGAACGTGCCGCATGGCGAATGGTCGACGATCACCGTGCTGATCGTCGTCGGCGGGCTGCAGCATCACGGCAACATCCGCAAGAAGGCGGCCGAACGCGCGCTGGGCACGTCGATCGGCGCGCTGGCGGGCCTCGGGCTGATCCTCCTCTACTCGTTCCTGCATGCGCCGTTCGCGATCTACCTGCTGATGGCCGTCGGGTGCGGCGTCTGCGCGTATCACGCGATCGGCAAGGCCGGCTACATCGCGCTGCTGTCGGCGATCACGATGGTGATCGTCGCCGGACACGGCGACAACGAGATCGTCGACGGCCTGTGGCGCGCGGTGAACGTGCTGGTCGGCATCGCGATCGCGCTGGCGTTCTCGTTCGCGCTGCCGCTCTACGCGACCTATTCCTGGCGCTACAAGCTCGCCGACGCGCTGCGCGCGTGCGCGGCCGTGCATGCGCGGCTCGCGGGCGACCGCCACGTGAGCGACGACGCGCACCTGAAGGAAATGGCCGCGCTGAGCGCGCTGCTCGTGCAGTTGCGCTCGCTGATGCCGTCGGTGTCGAAGGAATGCGAGACGTCGATGGCGCAGCTCGAGGCGATCCAGCGCAGCCTGCGCCTGTGCATCGGGTATCTGGAGATCCTGTCGAGCGCGCTGCCGGCCTCCGACGACGTGGCGGCCCGCGAATACGTGCGCGTCGAGATGAAGGGCGTGAACCGGCGCATCCGCGACACGCTGATCGGCGCGAGCCGTGCGCTCAAGTTCGGCACGCCGAGCCGGCTCGCGGCGCGCCGCCGGCCGGCCGAGCCGCCGCCCGACGCGCCGCCGCCGCAGTTGTCCGGCTACGTATCGATCACGGCCAAGCTGGCCGGCGAAGTCGACCAGTTGCGCGAGCGGCTGCTCGATACCGCGCGGTCGTGGAATATCTGAGTTCCGATTTCACGCGCCATGCTTTCATATGCCTTTCTGTGCAACGAGGCGATGCGCTGGCGACGGGGAACGCCGGGTTGACCGCCGATCCGGCCCCGGAAACTCGGCGGCGGCCCAGCCCTTCAGCGCACGTTTCGGCTGCGATGCAACACCGTCCAGCCCGGTGTTCTCCAGCCGGTTAACCGCCTGTCAGGCCCGCCGCGACAGGCGCGACGACGGTTCCGCACCAAAATCAGCCCTTGCCCCAACTTCGCGGACAGCCGATACTCGCATATTCCGCGAAATACGATCCCACCGGCTTCAATCCACGGTAATTCCTATGAGCACGATTCTCGAAAGCCTCCCGACCGGCCAGAAGGTCGGTATCGCCTTCTCCGGCGGCCTGGACACCAGCGCCGCGCTGCACTGGATGAAACTGAAGGGCGCCGTCCCGTACGCATACACGGCGAACCTCGGCCAGCCCGACGAAGACGATTACGACGCGATCCCGAAACGCGCGATCGAATACGGCGCAGCCGGCGCCCGCCTGATCGACTGCCGCGCGCAGCTCGTCGCCGAAGGCATCGCGGCGCTGCAAAGCGGCGCGTTCCACATCACGACCGCCGGCGTCACGTACTTCAACACGACGCCGATCGGCCGCGCCGTGACGGGCACGATGCTCGTCGCCGCGATGAAGGAAGACGGCGTCAACATCTGGGGCGACGGCAGCACGTACAAAGGCAACGACATCGAGCGCTTCTACCGCTACGGCCTGCTCGTGAACCCGGATCTGAAGATCTACAAGCCGTGGCTCGACCAGACGTTCATCGACGAGCTCGGCGGCCGCGCCGAAATGTCCGAATTCATGAACCAGGCCGGCTTCGCGTACAAGATGTCGGCCGAGAAGGCGTATTCGACCGATTCGAACCTGCTCGGCGCGACGCACGAAGCGAAGGACCTCGAAAGCCTCGAAAGCGGCATCAAGATCGTGAACCCGATCATGGGCGTCGCGTTCTGGCGCGACGACGTGAAGATCGCCGCCGAGGAAGTGACGGTGCGCTTCGAAGCCGGCCAGCCGGTCGCGCTGAACGGCGTCGAGTTCAAGGATCAGGTCGAGCTGCTGCTGGAAGCGAACCGCATCGGCGGCCGCCACGGCCTCGGCATGAGCGACCAGATCGAGAACCGCATCATCGAGGCGAAGAGCCGCGGCATCTACGAAGCCCCGGGCCTCGCGCTGCTGTACATCGCGTACGAGCGTCTCGTCACCGGCATCCACAACGAAGACACGATCGAGCAGTACCGCGAGAACGGTCGCCGCCTCGGCCGCCTGCTGTATCAAGGCCGCTGGTTCGACCCGCAGGCGATCATGCTGCGCGAAACGGCACAACGCTGGGTCGCACGCGCGATCACCGGCGAAGTGAAGATCGAACTGCGCCGCGGCAACGACTACTCGATCCTGAGCACGAAGTCGCCGAACCTCACGTATCAGCCGGAACGCCTGTCGATGGAGAAGGTGGCGTCGACGTTCTCGCCGCGCGACCGGATCGGCCAGCTGACGATGCGCAATCTCGACATCACCGATACGCGCGACAAGCTGCGTGTGTATTCGCAAGTCGGGCTGCTGACGCCGGGCGAAGCGTCGGCGCTGCCGCAGATCAAGGGCGATAGCGACAAGTAAGCCAGTCGCTTTCGCGAGCGGCCGGGCGGCGTGACAACCGCCCGGCTGCATGCAGTACTTCCCTTCCCGCTTTTTCTTCAAGCACTGCCGGATTCGCAGCGCATATCGCGACGATCCTGCAGGCGCGTCAAAGTTTGTTCGACGCCGTGGCTGTGGCTGTGGCAGTGGACGTCGCAGCGGCTGCAGGCGTCGTCATCGTCGT
This sequence comes from Burkholderia sp. A2, assembly GCF_001729305.1. Classification (NCBI taxonomy): domain Bacteria; kingdom Pseudomonadati; phylum Pseudomonadota; class Betaproteobacteria; order Burkholderiales; family Burkholderiaceae; genus Burkholderia; species Burkholderia sp. A2. The sequence goes on from NZ_LZXX01000090.1 coordinate 507,652, forward strand.
GGCAGCAGTGGCAGGCGCCGGCGTACGGGCCAGATCCCGACCGATCATGTCCGCGACCGACTTCTCGCACGATTTGATCCCTTCCACCGACTTGTCGAAATTCTTCTCGAGATCGCTGAAGCTGCCGTACGTGTATGCGAAATCGCTGTCGATGTGGACGCTGTTCGCCTTGACGTCGTAGCCGCACGCGAACGTCTTGTAATAGAGGTCCTGCTTCGTCTTCGCGTCGAGAATGCGCGCGCGGATGACGACCCACGGAATGTAGTCGAGCTGCTGGGGCGGCGAGATATAGCCGAACGACGTGAACCACACGTTCATGATCGCATCCGCGTCGGTCTGGATCGCCGAGTAGTCGTCCGACTTGCCGTCATCGGAGAGCTTCACCTTCTGGCCGTCCAGCTTCACGACCTGATAGCCGTTGCCGGTGAGGCGGCCCGCCACGCCTTCCGCGATGTCCGGTGCGAACACGATCTTGCCGGCCGCCACGTGATCCGTGTACGTGCTCGTATGGCTCGCGTTGACGGCCACTTGCGCGAGCGCGCCGATCAGGCCGAACCCGCCCGCCGCGCCGCCGAGATTGAGGACCGAGACACGCTTCGGCTCGGTGACGTCGAGCATCGCGATCGAATGCAGCTTCTGACGCGCCTCGGGTTTCATGTCGGTATTCGGCAGCGTGGTGCAGCCGGACAGCAGCGTCACGAGCAGGCCGCAACCGAACAGGGTGGCTTTGGAGAAGTTCTTCATTGGATGAGTGGCTTTCGTTGTTGACGGAACGTATTCATCGGGCCGCCGCACGCGGTGCGTCGACGCGCCGTGTGCGGCTCGGCCGTGCGTTTATTGTTTGATCACCTGACCGTACGCGATGAAGCTGTAATCAGCCGCGCGCAGCACGTAGAGGATCGAGCGCTTGAAGCCGTTGGTTCCCGTGATCGGCACGAACATGATCGCGGCGCTGCCCGACAGCGGAACGCCGGCCGGCAGCTTGCAGCCCGTCGACGCGGAGGCGGTCACCGTCATGTCGTACATGTTCTGGTTCGAGCCGGGCGTGGAAAGCAGCAGCGTGCCGCTCAGGTTGCAACCGCTCAGCGTGCCGGTGAGCGTACCGCCCGATGCAATCGCGAACGACGCGTTGGTCGTCGCCCACGTGCCCACCACGCTGTCCTGCGTGACGGCCAGTGCGTTCGCGGCGTTGTAGGTCCACGCGAAATTCGACGCCGTACCGTTGCGGCTGATCGTGCCGGACAACGTCTGCTGCGGGCTGTATGCGCCCGAGCCCGAATCGATCTTCGTGACGATGCCGCTCGTTCCTGCAAAGTTGATACCCGGCGCGAGCGACCACGTCGAACCGTTGACGGTCAGGGTCGAGAAATCGTCGGACATCACGAACGATCCGAGCAGATTGAGCGTGCTCAGGTTGTTGTGCGGGTCGATCAGGGCGATCGTCGAGTAGCCGAGGTTGCCGGATGCCGACCAGATCCCGACCGGGCCGGTTGCCGTTGCGGCCGTCGAACCGGTTTGCGGGGTCGTCAGGCTGGGCAGTGCCTCGCCGACCGTCACCGGCTGTGACGATGCGACGGGGGCGCTTGCGGGGGCTGCTGCGAGCGGTGTGGACGCGACGGACGGTGTGCTGGCTGCGTTATTGGCGCCGCCGGTGTTGGCGGGCGTGCCGCTGCTTGCGTTCGACGAGCCGTCACCGCCGCCGCAACCGGCGACAACGAATACCGAGATTGCGGCTGCTGCCAGCAGGCAAAGGGAATGCTTGTTCAATTCAATCCTCGATTTTTTTGATGCTTTTTTAGTGGTCTAGATTCGAATCGCGTTACTTTTCTGGTGGGTTACGTGGGCCTCCTCGAGCGATGTTGGGTGCTTGGGGTGATGTGTTGGGGAAGCGCGATGAGGGGGGCGTCGGTTGTCGGAGATTCGGCACGACGGGGACGAGCGTGGAGGAGTGGTCGTGCGGGAACGTGTACGCAGCGGTGAGAACCGCGTGCAGCAGCAGGCATGCCGCGGCAAGGCAAAGGCGCAGCGCGCGCCAGCCCCCGGTGCCTGCGCGCCCAATCGAATCGGTGCATCCCATCTTCTATACTGCGCACGGCTTCGCCGGCCGCGCGCCCCCTCGGTTATCTGGTCGTGTGGTTTGGTTCTACGGCTCTAATAATACTTTTTTGAGCTGCCGAGGAAGGTAACGGCGGTGGTGGGGATTTCTTTAGGGTGGGTTTATCGAGGGAATTTTCTAGGGGGCTTTGTTCCGGCGCTCCATAAGCCCTCTCGCTCGGCCGTTGGCTCGGGCGATGAAGTCAAACCGCGTTTTTTTAATTCAATCTGTCGATCGGGAAAACGCTTCAGTCACGACGCAGCGGCACAAGAACGTCCCAGGCTAGCGGAACAGCGTTTTGCAAGTACCAGAGCCAGTATGATCGACGGCGTTCGGCGCCTCCCGTGGCTTCCCAGATCGCACTGCCCGACACCGCAAGCGCTGCGTAATAGTCGGCGCCCCAATCGTCTGGAGGTACGCTCTTTTCGCTTTCGCCGACCACATCGAAGTTCGTGTCGTACAAAATCGTATTGATCGCCGAGAAGACGGCCATGCCCGCATAAACGGAGACAAAGGCCGGTTCGCCATGTTCGAACAGATCGATAACCTTCGTGTGGTACTCGCCGTTGGCTATTTCGAGGGTGGGCAGATCGAATTGACCCGATAACGCGTCGATGCCGCTCGCCAGGATCGCTTCGGCCGCCGTCAACACGCTCGCATACGGACTCAGCCGGTCTAGCACCTCTCTCGCACAGATCACAGCCAATCGCGCGCAGCGTAAGTACCCCCGCATCGGCGTGTTCGGTCACCGATAGAGCTTCGATCAATTGAAGAAGGTCTTTCCGGACGGCAGGCGGGAGTTCACCCTCTGTCGTAATCAATATCGCAGCCGTCGATAATGCGTTGGACAAATGTTGCGGAATGCGCATCGCTTGTTTTGACTCTCCGCGACCAACGGCACCAACAATGCTGAAAGATCAACTGGGTTTCACATTCCTCTTGAAAATCAGACAATCCCTCAATGAAACAAAACTCGTTCAAATCACATATTTCGACATAAACTCAAATTCATCGAAATATGCCTTCGGCCCAATTTCCGACATCCACTCCTTCGGCACGTATGCACTATCAACATCCACCTTATAACCATTTCGCCAAGCAAGTTTGCTATAAATAACCGCTGGAGCACAAATTAAGTCGGCAAAGAACCCTCCGTCCAGAGATGCACGCTTGCAAATTGATTTCGGCGAAACCAATTCACCAAGCGCGACCTCCATCCCATTAACATCCCCCTCCGCAAGTGCCAAATAAAATCTATGATCAACCAGAAATTTCCTCTCCCTACCGCCCCTCGGAGGATTTGAAATTACTCGCTCGCAGCGCTCCCTCAAAACGTCCCAATCCCCACGCAGCGCAACAAAAAACTGCTCCGTCCAAAAATCAAATAAATTATGGTTATTTACTCTCTTTACGTCAAATTCAGAATCAATTCCACCATACCAATCAAGCAACCCCTCATGACCAGAAATCAAATAATAAATACCATTAATCGCCCTGCGCTCATATGCCAATGTACCAATAGGCTCATTATATTTTGGCTGCGAGAGAATATACTCCAGCTTCGCACGGACATAGAACCATTGCTTGAAGGTCGCAACATCGCCAGTCTCGTACCATACCGAAATTGCCGACGCCTCTGCATAACTCATTAACGTGCGCAGACATCCGGATGGATCACCCAAATCACCTTCTATATTGGCGATACAATTATCCAGCACTCCACTCGAAACATCGAACGCACGCCTCTTCAAGACATGATTCAACCGATTAGCCGCTTCCTCGGTAGCTGGAATTTTCGTCACAAATCTCTCCTTCACTTTACTTTAACAGGCACAATCACCAAGTTTCCAGTTACCTTGTTTACACCAGCGACCGCTGTGAACAGTTGCCCATTGTTTCGAGCGTTTGTAACAGCAATTCGCGCCGGCGAATTGGTTGGCAAATTATCCAAGGTAGCATTTATCCAACTTGAACTCAACTGAGTACCAGCCTCAGTCACTCCAAGCCTTACACTCCCACCATTGATTTGCTTAGAATCGACCACAATAGTAACGCTTCCATCGATCCCTTGCAGTACGTGATCGAACCCGTTGTTGGATCCATATTTACTTCCAGACAAAATATTATAACCAGCGCTTTGACTGACTGAGTCAACAAGAGCCTCTGTCTTAGTCCCCCCCGGATCACCATTTTGCAGAATACTTTGCAGAGTACTCTGCTGCGCCGAATTCAGATCCTGAACGTTACAACTACTTTGGCAGATTTTTGAGCTGTTGACATAACCGCCGCTCGTTGCTTCAGCCGGAGGTGTTCTCGATACTGCGTCAAGCGCCTTCTGAGCACTCACGTTAAGGGCGCCCGAATTCTGTGTCCCTCCAGAGCTAGAGGAATTATTACCACTTGCCAAAAGGGCGTTACTCGGCGCGCTCGGCCCCCCCGGCGAAACCACTGGCAAACTCAATAAACCGCAAGCCTCGCCGCCCGACAACGCGCATGCCAGAGCCGATACTGCCGTGACAATGGCCGGAGCGCTCGGCCCTCCGGTGCGCGGTCCGCTGCTACTGGGGTCGATCTGGTTAGGATCTTGGGGATTCTGCGGTGTGCCGGTATGAAGAATCGCGTTTGCGAGTGGGCCCGTCACATTGTTTTGCAGCGCAGCGAGAGCCAAAACGCCGAGTTTTTCGGGAATCGGCAATGCATTGATAAAGCCGCCGTCCTTGGCCGCCTGGGCTATATGAGCAGGATCGCCCGCATCATTGTTGAGCGCTTCGTTCTGCGCGGCGGTGCCTCCAACAACCGTACTCTGGCCCGCCAATCCCGCTAAACCGCCACCGGCAAACGTTGCGAACGCGGCAAGCGCCGCCAGTTGCTCTGGATTCAACGGCGCGCCAGTCGGATCAACAGCTTTAATAAAGTCCGGCGAAAGGGCCGCGCTCGCGGCGGCGCCAATCGCACCACCTCCGCACCCTTGTCCTATTGCGGATGCTGCTACACAGCCGAGCGCAGCATGCGACGCTACATAACTCAACTCTCCTGAAAGCCCATCGCCAAAGACCTTGGCTCCATTTGCATTCCCTATCGCGTACGCAGCAGCGGCCGCCGCATCCCTCACGAAGCTGTCTCGCAAACTATCGAGGAAACTTCCCCCGCCGATCAGCGTCTGCGTGCCGGCCTGAATCGCCGCATTGGCAGACAGTGCCAACGCTGCGGTCGACAGCGATCCCGATGCCGCTCCAGCCTGCGGCACCAACGCATTACCCGTCGTTTGCACACCGGCCAGCGCCGAAAGAGACGGCGCACTTCCCTCGAATGCAGCATTCGCGCTGAACCCGAACGAGCCCGAACCGCTGTCAAACGTGATGCCGTTCGTCAGCCCGGCAGTCACGGCTCCGATCAGGCCATTCTTCAGGCTCGCGCCGAAATCGATCTTGCCGCTAGCGACCACCTGGCCGAGCGCGCTCGATGCAAACGAACTCAGCCCGACTGCAATCATCGTGTTGGCCAACCCACCAACGGCCAGCGAACCGCCTGCCGCACTTGCCGCCGCTGTAATAGCAGCACCTGTCAGCCCCTGCTGAGCCGCCATGAATGCCGCCGTGGTAGCCGCTTCGGCAGCCCCCGACATCGACGCAATCGCAGCCGAGATTTCCGGCTGCATCATGATCGCCGCGGCAACAGCGACGACCATCGAGAAGATCTGCGTCATCCCGAACGAGCCGCCTTCCTTCACGAAATCCTGATGAAGGTTGTCGCTCAGTGCCGTCTGCGTGAAGTTGCCGCCCAGTTGCTGTTGAAGCGCCGCAAGCGCTTGCTGGGTCCCGTTCTGATCGATCGTTCCGTCGGCCGCCAGCTTCTGCAGCGCCCCACCGATCTGATTGAGCGCTTGAACATTCAACTCCATGTTCGCCGCGCTCATGAACCCACCGGGCTGCACCACCGTCCCGGTCGTCTTCAGATACCCGCCATCAACCTTCTGCCAGATCTCGCCGACATCAACCTGATTCGCCTGGTTCGTCAGCGTGTGCGTGTCGACGCTCAGCGTCCCCGACGCAGTAATGCTCCCCGTATTGAGGATGCTGCCGTTACCGTCCTGATTGAACTTCAGCGTGACGTCATGACCGGAGATGTTGCCCCCCGCCGACAGCGCCTGCGTGTCCTGCGGCAGATACACCTGCGGCATCAGCGCGGTAATCGTCGGGCACGTCGCCGCTCCCGTCGCATGGCACGTCGGGTCCGGCACCGTCTGCTCGACGTACCACAGCATCGGCTTGTCGAGCGTGTTGATCTGCTCCTGCGTCAGCGCGGCGCCCAGTTGCAGGTCGTGCGCCTTCGAGTAATCGACCGCGTTCTGGTACAGGTACATCTTTTCCTGCGCCGTCACCGACAGGTTTTTCTCGTTGTCGTACGTCAGCCCGTCGACGAAGCTCGACTTGCCGGTCTGCTTCAGCGCCGCCTGCTGCAACAGCAGGTCCTCTTCCTGCGGGTTGTAATAGAACAGCGTCGACGAAGGCTGCAGCGCCGACGGCAGATTGTTCAGCAAGTCCTGCGGCCCGAGCGAGCCCAGCACGGAACCGCCGAGCGACGCGTCGACGTACGACGCAGCGCCCGCGATCGGTGTCGGCAGCTTGCCGGTGCCGACGGCACGAGGCACCGACAGGTTCAGCCCCGGCAAGTCCACCGGGCTCAGCGAAATGACCTGCGACGGCGCATTGACACGCGGCGTGTAGGTGTTCGCGGTCGTGATCCCGTTGATGAGCTTCTGGCCCGTCAACGACACATACGTGCCGATCACGTTGCCCACGTTCTGGATCTGCCCGCCCGACGAGATCGACAGGTTCGGCGCCTGGATCGTCGCCGCGATGTTGCCGACCGGCGTCGGCGGATCGATGGTGCCGCCCGTGCTCGTGTATGCGCTTCCGTACAAGGCCTTGCACTGCTCCGGCGTACCGCACGCCCAGATGTCGTGACGCTTGTCGCTGCTGAACATGCCGGTTTCCTGCACCCAATGCGAGTGCCAGTAGGCGTTCAGCACTTGCGCCTCGTTCACGACGGGGCCTGCGACGGCGATCGTCGCGTTATTGCCGGCCGCGATCAGGCTGCCGATGTTCGTCAGGCTGCCCGCATTGATCTGCAGGTTGTTGCCCGCGCTGATCACCGACGAACTGCCCGACTGCTGGTCGACATAGCCCTCGCAGTAGCTTTCCTTGTAGCCGCCGGCCGTCATGCAGCCCGAGTATTGCTCGTGCTTGCCGTAGTTCTCGTGTACCGGTACGGGTGGCGGCAGATTGTTGGTGATCGCGCCCGATACGTTGAGCTTGATGTCGTTGCCCGCGACGATGTTGCCGGACGTGTTGTTCAGGCTCTGTGCGGGCGTGGTCGAGCTTGCGGTCGTGCCGACACCGCCGATGACGATGTCGTGGCCTGCGAGCAGGTTGCCGTACGTATTGTTGATCTGGCCGGCCGCGATCACGAGATCGTGGCCCGCATAGATCGTCGCGTCGTTCTGGCTGTAGCCGAACGTCGTCGTGGTCGGGTTGTTGCCGCGCGGTTGGCCTGCGTTGCCGCACGCGGAGTTCGGCACGCCGGATGCGCAGCCGACCTGGCTCGCATAGTTCTGCTGGTTGCCGCCTTGGTTGGTCAACGTGCCGGAGGCAATTGCAACGTTATTTCCGGCAAATAGCAGGCCTTCGTTCGTCAAATTGCCGCCACCAAGCGTCAGGTTGTTGCCTGCGGCGATCATGCCCGTAGGCGTCGAAGAACTGAGCGTCCCGGTAGACGACGGCGCCGTTGCTCCCGTGGAAATGTTGATTTGGGCGGGGGCAATGTTGAAATTGATATTCCCCGAATTTGCGACCGAGATGATTCCGAGCGATTTCAGTTGCGATAGGAATGCAGAATACTCATCCTGATCGACTTGCCTGGTCGTCTGGTTCACTACCGTGGGCGCCACGGCGCCATTGCTTAGATTCTGGATGTTCAGCGAGACGTTACCTTGGGCCGCAATTTGCCCCCCACGGTTCGACAGCGCATTGGCAGACAAGTCAATCGAGCCGCCTGCCGAAATTACACCCGAAGTACCTGGCTGCTGACTCGTGGAAGTCTGATATATCGTCGGCAACTTCAGTGAAACCGTCTTGACGGCACCCGGCTGCGGGCCAGCTCCGACATACCACATAGGCTGGCTAGATGCATTGCCGGAGTTCCCGTAGCTGACCGCTGTCACGACTTGATTAAAGGTGACATATCCTGAGCCGGCCACCGGCGAGCTCGGATTGAACGTGCAATCCCGGGGGCAAGGGCTGTCGTCGAAATACCCGACGTCGTAACCATTGACGGTACCCGTCGGCGCAAGCAGATCGCCAAACGTCACATTCCGATTGCCGCTGAGGGTGCCGTAGAACGTACTGCCGCTGTCGTTGGCGACGGGGCCATAGTATTGGAACGATTCCGAGCCGACGGTGCCCGACCATAGCAAGTTTGGGTCTTCAACCACGGATCTTGTGGTTACCGCCCCCGACGGCGCCGTTTGGTCGTTGATCACGCTTCCTGCAGAAATACTGACGTTCCGCCCGGCAACAATCGACCCACCCGTGTTCTGCAACGTCCCACCCAAGCGAAACACGACATCCCCCTTCGACTGCGTCGTCGCACCCTGGTTGTCGTAATTCCCCCCGTTCACGGTCAGCACACTGCCGGCTTCAACCGTCCCGCGGTTCGTCGTATCGCCATTCAGCGTCAACGCGTTATCCGCGTGCACCACCGCCCCGGCCGCATTGTTCAGCGTGCCGTTGAACGTCACATCCGCCCCGGTGACCTGCCCGTGATTCTCGAAACTGCCGCCTGCCGTCAGCGTCAACGGCGACGTCCCGGTGATCGTGCCGTTGTTCGTGATCCCGTTCAGCCCCGTCAGCGAAACGCTCTGCCCGCCGTAATTCCACGTGCCGCCGACATTCACGTACCCGGCCGTGATCAACAGGTTGCCGCCCTGGCTGATCGTCCCCTGCGACGGATCGAACGCCATGTTGACTGCGCTGATCCCCATGTTCCGTTGCGCGAGCAGCTGTCCGCCCGCGTTGTAGAACGCGCCGTTGCCGCCATTGATCGTCAGCGACACGTCGCCGGTCGCACCGGTCGCCGCCTGCGGATTGCCGGCAAAAACGATCCCGTTCTGGTTGTTCAGCGTCCCGGTATTGACGTTGAGCGCGTTCACCGCCATCAGCGAGCCGCCCACGTTCGTCAGCGCCCCGCCGACGGTGACGTTGGTCGTCGTCCCGTTCACCAGCCCGGCGTTCGCGAAGCTCGATGCATTGATCGTCGTCGTGCCGATCGACGCGAGCGACGCACCGGCCGCATTCGTCAGGTTCGGCGCTGACACGTTGAGCGATCCGGCCAGCACGTTCGCGGCGTTATACAAGCCGTTCTGCGAAGCCAGCGTCGCGTTGCCGACGACGTTCACCGCCTTGCCGCCCGCCAGCGTGAGCTGGTTCGATGCCTGCGCGGTGAGCGCGCCGCCGACCGTCGCATTGCCGAGCGTCACGTTCGCGCCGTTCACCTGCAGGTTCTGCGATGCGACGAGCGATGCATTGCCGGCATCGACCGTTCCCTGCGCGGAAACGGTCACGTTCTTCGATCCGACGGCCGAACCGCTCAGCGTGACGTTGCCGCCCGACACGCCCAGTTGCCCCGCAACGATGCTGTTGCCGGTCAATGCGACGGTTTGTCCGGCATGCAGCGTCGCGTCCCCGTTCGCCGACACGCCCGCGACCGACACGTTGCCGCCGATGCCGTTGACGTCGACGGTCCCCATCGAGCCCACGCCGCCGGCGAGCGACACGTTGTTCGCGGCCTGAACCGCGACATTGCCGCCCGACTGCAACAAGCCGCCGAACGACACGCTGCCGGCTGTCGACTTTGCCGACACGTCGCCGACCGCGGTGGTCGCACCGAGCGACATGTCGCCGCCGGACACCGCCGTCAACTTGCCGGCGCCCTGAATCGCGCCGAGCGTGATGCTGTTTCCGGCATTGACGGCGATGTCCTTGCCGTACGTCAGTGCCGCGCCGCCGCCGAGCGCACCGCCCGCGTTGATACTGGCGGCCCCGAGACCGAACAGCGCGCCGCCGAGCGTCATCGCACCGCCCGACGTCAACGTCGTATCGCCGTTCACGAGCCCGCCGGAAAGCAGCGCGAGTCCGCCGCCCGCATTGGCCCGCACATTCCCGGTCGACATGACCGCGCCGCCGACGCCGAGATTGCCCGCCGTCGCGGTCAGCGTCGCGTCGCCGGTCGCATTGATCGCGCCCGCGACGCTGAGCGAGCGTCCGGCCGTCACGTTCAGCGCACCGCCGCTGGACGCGGCACCGATACCCGCATCGCGCGCGGCCACGATCGTCGTCGCGTTGCCCGACGTCACCGCGCCGTTCACCATCACGTCGCCGGCGCCGTTGCGGCCCTGCGCCCGTAATCCGATCGCGCCGCCCGCCTGCACCGAGCCGGCCGACAAATCGTTGCCGGCGGTCATCGCGAGATCGCCGTTGGTCGCGACGTTGCCCGTCACCGCGATATTGCCGCCCGCGGTGACGCTCGCCTGGTGCGCGAACGCGATCGCGTCGGCAGTCACCGAGCCACCCGCCGTCAGCGTGCCGCTTTGCTGCGCGCCCACGCCTGCGAGCGCCATGTCGCGGCCCGCGTTCAGCGAAGCATTGCCGCCCGCGACACTCTGCCCCGTCACCGCGATGTCCTGTGCGGCGCCAACGCTCAGGTTGCCCTGCGTCGTCAGGCTCGTCGCACGCGCGTCGCCACCCGAAGCGATCACGGCGAGATCGCCCGCCGAATTCACCGCCGACAGCGCGACACTGCGCGCCGCATTGATCGTCGTCGTGCCGCCGGTGTTGATTGCGCCCGCAACGGAAACGTCTCGTGCGGCTTGCAGTTGCATCGCGCCGAATGCGGTGGCCGCTCCGCCGAGCGTCACATCGCCGCCGCCGGCACCGCCCTTCGCCGTGACGTCGAGATTGCCGTTGACGGCCTGAACCGTGCCGAGCGCCGCATTGTTGCCACCCGTCACGTTGACGGCCGCAGCTTGCAGCGCACCCGTCAGCGCGACGTCGTGCGCGGCATCGAGTGTCGCCGCCTGGGCGAATGCCGCGGCGCCCGCACCGTTGATGTCGCGGCCCGCGCTCAGCGTGCCGTCGCGTTGACCCGCGAGTGTCCCCGTCAACGCGATATCGCGGCCGGCCTGCACGTTCGTCGACTTCGCCACCGCGATCTGGCCGCCGAGCTGCGTATCGAGCCCGGAAAGGCTGTTGAACGCGCCCGCCGTCGTGGTCGACCCCGTGAGCATGACGCTACCGTTCGCGGCGGTCGTATTCAGATCGCCGTTCGACTCCACGCCGCCGCTAACCGCCACGTTGCGTTGCGCGGTCAATGCGAGCGCATCGCCGCTGCCGAGGGTGCCGCCGATCGACACGTCCCGCGCCGCCGTCACGTTCGCCGCCCCCTGCGCGGACGCCGCACCCGTGACGCCCGCATCGCCTTCGCCAGCATTGCCGTTCGCCGTCAGCGTCAACGTGGTCGACGACGACGCATCGTGCAGCGTCGCGTTGTTCCCGCCCGTCACCGTGATCGCGGCCGCCTGCATGCCGCCGGTCAGCGCGACGTCGTGCTGCGCCGCATAGGTCGCGGTCTCGGCAAACGCCTGCTTGCCGCCGCCGTTGATGTCGTGTGCGGCCGTGACCTTGCCGTTCGCCTGTCCGACCATCGTGCCGTTCAGCGTGGCATCGCGGCCGGCCGTCAGCGTCGCGTCGCCGATCGCGCTGGTGCTCGCGCCGAGCGACAGGTCGAGGCCGGTCGCGATAGCGAGCTTGCCGCCGCTGTTGATGCCGCCGGTCGCGTTGAGGCTGCCTTGCCGCGCAGCGAGCGCCGTATCGCCGACCGACTCGATCGCGCCGCTCACGGCGATGTCCCGCTGCGCGGTCACGCCGACCGTCGACCCGCTCGCGGCCTTGCCGCCGATCGCAACGTCGTTCTGCGCGAACGCCGTGATCGCGCCCGCGGCGGCGACCGAACCGTCGATGCGCAGATCGCCTGCACCCGTTGCGGTAGTCGTGCCGTTCGCGCGTAGCGCGATCGTGCCGGTCGATTCGACGTTGTTCACGGCCGCATTGCCGGCCGCCGTCACGCTGACCGACTGCCCCTGGATCAGCCCGCGCTGCGCGACGTCGCGCCCGGCTTCGAGCGTGGCCTGCTGGCGGAACGTCAACGTGCCTGCGCCGACAATGTCGCGCGCCGCATTGACGATGCCTTGTCCCTGCCCGGCCAGCGATCCGCTTACGTTGACGTCGCGTCCGGCCGCGAGCGTCGTGTCGCGCGACACGGTCGTGTTGCCGCCGAGGTTGATGTCGCTGCCTGCCTGCGCGTCGAACGCGCCATTGCTCGCGATCGCACCGGTCGACCCGATACTGCCGCCGGTCGCCAGCAGCGACGTGTTGCCGGCCGACTGCAACGAACCGCTGATGTCGATATTGCGCGCCGCAGCAAGCGCCACGTCCGCGCCGCCCGTCACCGCACCGGTCACGCTCAGGTCGTTCGCCGCATTGAGCGCGAGCGCCGACGCAGCCTGCACGTCGTGCAGCGTGGCCGATCCGCCGGCCGTCGTCCGCACGTTGCCGCCGCGCAGCGAACCGGTGAGAGTCGTATCGCCGCCGGACCCGAGGTTCGCCGCGAGCCCGAACGCAACGGCGGCCGCGCCGCCTATCGCGCCGCCGGCGTTCAGCGTGCCGTTGCCCTGCGCGACGACGGAGCCGTTCATCGTCAGGTCGCGTCCCGCGTCCACGGTCAGGTCGCCGAGCGACGACGTCGAGTGCGTGCCCAGATCCACGGACTGCGCGGCGTTCACCGACAGATTGCCGCCCGACTGGATATTGCCGGTGCTCGTCAGCGAGCCGGCCGCATTCGTCAGCGCGACATCGCCGTTCGACTGGACCGTCCCGCCGATCGACGTATTGCGGCCACCACCGATGACCAGGCCGCTTGCCGTGCGCAACGTGCCATTGATGATCACGTCGCGCGCCGCGTCGATCGTCCCGTTCGTCAGCGAGTTCACGTTGCCGCCGATCGAAACGTCGCCCGTGCGCGTCGCGAGCCGAAGCCCCGCGTTGGCCTGCACGTCGTTCAGCGCGATCGAGCCGGCTGCCGTCATCGAGACGGCGCGCCCCTGGAACGCACCGGTCACGCCGATATCGCGCCCCGCGCTCAACGTCGTGTCCTGCACGAAGCCGCTGGTGCCGCCGGCGACGATGTCGCGCGCGGCCGTGAGCGTCGCGACACCCTGCCCGGCCAACGCACCGCCGATCACGAGATCCCGGCCGGCCGTGGCGGACACGTCGCCCGTTACGGTCGTCGCGCCGGTCAGCGAGACATCCTGCGCGCCCTGCACCGTCAGCGCACCCGCGCCGTTCAACGTGCCGGCCGACGCGACGCTGCCGCTGGCCGCCGTCATCGCCAGATCGCCGACGGCCTGCACGGTGCCGCTGCCGCCGACGATCACGTTGCGCTGCGCGGCAAGCGCGACCTGCGCGCCACCGGCCAGCGTGCCGTTCACGACGACGTCGCGCGACGCGCGCACGTCGGCGGCGCCAAGTGCAGCCGCATTGCCGTTGAACGCGACGTCGCCGCCGCCAGCGTTGCCGTTTGCCGTCACACCGAATGCGCCGCCCGCCTGGACCGTCGCGAGATTCGCGCTGTTGCCCGCGTCGACCTGCAGGCCATTGGCGAGCAGCTTGCCGGTCAGCGCGACGTCATGCGCGGCGTTCAACGCGCCGTTCTGGCCGAATGCGATCGAACCGCTTCCGGTGATGTCGTTGCCTGCGCTCAGTAACCCGTTGCGCTGGACGATCACGACACCGGACGTATCGACGTTGCGCCCTGCATCCACGCGCGCGTCGGTCCCGACCATCAGCGAGCCGCCGACCGACGCGTCGCGCGCGATATCGGCGGCGAACGTCGTTCCGCTCGCGAGCGACCCGCTCACGCTCAGGTCGCGCCCCGCCTGCACGCTCACCGCGTTCTGCGCGGTCGCCTGCGATGCGACGACGGTGTCCTGTCCGGACGTCAGCGCAAGATCGCCCCCGCTCTTCACCGTCGCATGCGTGGCGACGCTGCCCTGCGTCGCCGTCAACGCCAGCGCGCCGGAGGTCTGCAGCGCCGCGTTGATCGTCGCATCGCGTTGCGCGGTTACGCGCAGCGTGTCGCTGTTCGTCTGCCCGTTCACGTTGACGTCGCGGGCCGCCTGTACGGTCGTTGCACCGGTCACGACCGACGTGCCGTTCAGGTTCACGTCGCCCGTGCCGTCGGCGCCGCGCGCGGTAACGGACAACGCACCGCCGCCCTGTACGTCGCCGAGCGTGACGTTCGTGCCGCCCGCGACCGTCATGTCGCCGTGCGCCTGTGCATTCGCGACGTTCACGTTGCCGCCTGCCGCCACGGTAAGCTTGCCGCCGGACTGGATCGATCCGGTCGACGTCACGTCGCCATTCGCGTCGATCGCGTAACCGCCGACCCCGATGTGCGTACCGGTCATCGACACGTTGCCGGCGCTGTGGACCGTCGCCTGCTGCTGCGCGGCCGAGCCCGCGACCGAGACGTCGCCGTTCGCCGACAGCAGCAAGTCCCCCGCGTTCGCGGCAAGCTGCGCGTCGGATCGCACACCCATCCCCGCCGCGGTGCTCACCACCTGGATCTGCCCGGCCGTCATCGCGCCGAACGCGGTCGCGTCGATCGCGAGCGAACGATTCGCGCCGCCGTTCGCGGCATTGATCGCCGCGGCGGAGTTGTCCGAGCCGTTCGACGCGGTGCCGTACGTGGTGCCGTAGGTATCGACGGCGGCCGGTGTCACGAACTGACGCCCGGCGATCACGTTGATGCGCGTGCCGGCGTAGAGCGGCGCGTTGATGCCGATCGTCTCGCCGATCAGGTCGATCGTGCCCACGGTCCCCTCGATCCCTGCTCCGGGCCCGTTGACGCCGGCATTGCCTTCGATCTGCAGGTGACCGCCGGTCACGTTGTAGCCGAGCGCCTTCGCGTTCGCGAAGGCGCTCGCGCTTCCGCCGACGCCGCTGAGAAACTGCGGCGCGCCGGTCGACAACGTCACGCCGATCGTATTGGTGAAGCCGGCGCCGCGTGTCGTGATCCCGTTCGGATTCGCGATCACGACGGCCGCGGGTGCGCCGAACACTTCGAGCGGACCGTTCAGCAAGCTCGCGTAGGCATTGCCGGTCGACGTGACCTGGTTGACGATCACGCTCGCCGTGCGGCCGTTCAGGTTCGGGTTGGCCTGCACGTTGCCGCCCGTCAGCGACGTGCCCGACATCAGGCTGTTGTTCAGAATCAGCCCGACCGGATCGATGTTGAATTGCTGATACTGGTTCAGCGAAATGCCGGCCGCGTTCGGCGCGGTGATATTGACGACCGGCACGCCGCCGCCTGCGCCGGTCGACTGCGTGATGGCAGGCTGAAACGAGATCGGCGCCGTGGGATCGGCGATGGGCGCGGCGGCCGCGAGCTGCATCGAGAATCGGACATGCAGCGACGCGAGATCGAGCAGCCGCTGCCATGCGTCGTCGTCGATACGGCGATTGCCCGCGCCGAGCACGCCGGCTGCATCGCGACCCTGCTCGACGGTGACCGTGATCGGTCCGATGAACATCGCCAGCGCGAGCAGCGCGCTCGTCGCACGCTGCCACCAGCGGTACGATCCCGCGACCTGCTCGACCGCGAAGAATCGCGGCGCACTTGCCGCCGACCGCGCACGTGCACCGATTCGCGCCGCACCGGCGGCGGCAAGCTGCTGCAAGGTCTTACGCTTGGACGTGTTCATCTTCTGTTGTTCGCTTCGTTTCATGGTCCCGCGCCGTACGCCACCGGCCTGCCGACCGTGGCGCCGAGCGATGCCGGGTTTCCCCGCCCGGCATCGCATGCGTGTTCGCCGGGCGGCTGCCCGACGCTGATGCTTGCTACCTACTGCTTGCCGCCTACTGCTGGATCCGCGCGTTGCGGATCAGATCCGCAACGACCTGCGCGGTCGCCTTCTCCATCGCGACCTGCTCGAGTTGTTGCCGCAGCGTGTCTTTCGCCTGGTCGAACGGCGGCACCTGCGTCGGGCGCCTGTCGTCGGCGCGCACGATCCAGTACGCATCGCCGACCTGCACGGGTTCGCGCGTCAGCCCGCCCTGCGGCAGTTTCACGAGCGCTTCGGCGAGCGGCTGCGGCCAGTTCTGCGTGTGGCCTGCTTCGATCGGCGTCTTGAACGAGATCCAGTTCAGCGCGCCACCTTGCGCCGCGGCCGGCCCCTTGCTGAACTGCCGCGCGAGCGCGCCGAAGTCCTCGCCTTTCTTGAGCCGCGAGAGGATCTGCTTGGCGGTGTCCGCGTCGTTGACCGCGATCACGCTCGGCTTGTATTCGTTCTCGCCGAGCGTCGCGACAACCGCGTCGTAGCGCGCCTTGACGTCCGCGTCCGTGACGGGCGCCGGCTTGACCTGATCGCGCAGGTACGCCTGCGTCATCGCGAGCGCCTTCGCCTGCTCGACGGCGGCAACGACCTGCGGCTTCGTGTCGTAGTGCTGCTTGAGCGCCGCCTGTCGAAACAGCTCGCGTGCGATCAGCTGGTTCTTCAGCGCCGCGCGCAGCGCCGGCGTATCGGGCGCCTTCGACGCGCGCACGGCTTCGTCGACCTGCGCTTGCAGGATCGGCACGCCGTTCACGCTCGCGATCGCATCGGCGGGCATCGCGGCGGTTGCATCGGCCGGTTTCTTCGCCGCCTTGGGGACCGCGTACGCGTGCGGGACGATAGCGCCGCAAAGCATCGCCGCGACGAGCGCGACGCCGATCTTGCGAATACGCGTCGACAGGTTGGGTTGCATCGCGATCTCGCGACCGTTCGACAGGCGATTCATGAAGTTCTCCATCAGTCCGTCCAGTTGAGTGTTGCCAGCAACACGCTGGCCTTCTTGCCGAGTGCGGCCGGTTGCGCGAGCGCCTGCCCGACCAGCACTTCGGTCGACAGGGTTCCGCCTTTCAAACGCCATTGCGCGCGCGCGCCGACACCCGTGCCGACGAGCGAGGGCCAGCCGCCCTGCGCGTTCAGGTGCGTCTTGCCGCCGTCCAGAAACACGTACGGTTCGAGGCGCGCGTCGTGCCACGCCGGCACGTTCTGCCAGGCCAGCTCGTTGCGCACGAATGCGCCGCTGTCACCGGCGATCCCGCCTTCGGTAAACCCGCGCACCGAGCCCATGCCGCCCAGAAAGATCTGCTCGTTGCCGAACAGCGCGACGCGGCTGTACTGCGCGCGAAGCGTGCCGCGATACGCCCAGATGGAACCGGCAAAATTGCCGAGCGTGAACTGCAGCGTGCCGGTGGCATCGAGCTTCGTGAACTGGCTGTGCGCATCGTCGATGCCAATGTCCGATGCATCGTGGCTGGCCGCCAGCCAAGGCAAACCCTGCGACACGCCGACATCCCAGGTCGCGGCCGCACCCTGATCGCGCATGACGAAGCGGGACAGCCCGTTCAGCGCGACACGCAACACCGTCAGGTTCTGCGGCGACAACGGAATGCCGTTGAGGTCGCGCTCGGTGCGCAGCTTGTTGAGCGTCACGTCGATACTCATGCGTCCGCGCGGCGAACGCATCAGCACGTCGTTCCAGCCGAGCATCTGGCTGAACGTGCGCCCTGCAATCAGCGCGACGTCGCCAATCGCCTGCTGGTACTCGGACATCGACGCCGTGTAGCTGAACGTTTGATAGCCGTACGGCACCGCCGCCGACAACACGACCGCATTCGTGTCGGTCGTCCCGACGTAGCTGAACGACAGCGATTCCTGCAGTCCGATCACGTTGTCGGCTTCGACACCGGCGCGATAGCGCGTCTTGCCGGTCTGCGCGCTGCCGTAGTTGTCGATGCCGAAATCGTAATGAAGACGGTCGCCGTAGCGGTTCGAGATCGCGACGATCGAATCGCCCGGCGCTTCGCCGGGGAGAATCCGGATTTCGGCCTGATTGCGCCGCAACCGGTTGATCTGGTCGACGCCCTGCTCCAGATCGTGCAGACGTAGCACATCGCCCGGCGTGCTCGCGAACGCCCATGCGGTGCCGGCTTCGGTCAGCCACCCGCCGCCGCGCACTTCGTACCACTTCTCGTCGGGATCGCGCGGCCTCAGCGGTTTGCCGTTCAGCGTCAACGCGGCCACGCGGCCGGGAACGAGATTGATCTTCAGCGTGCCGGACGCGAGATTCTGCGGCCCGAGGTACGCACGCGTCGTGATGTAGCCGCGCGCAATGAACGCTTCGGTCAGCCGGCGCAGCAGCAGGTTGATCCGGTTGCGCCCGAGTTGCCTGCCGATGAATGGCGCCGCGATACGGTCCAGTTCGTGCTGCCCGAGGATCGCGTCGCCGGTGAATTCGATCCGCTCGATCAGGAACGTCGGCGCGACGTCCGGCAGCGTGTCGACGTCGGCGCCCGGCGGCAGGTCGGGCATCGCCGGCTGCTCGGGCACCGCGATCTGCGCCGGCGGCTGCGCGATCTCGTCGCGACGCTGCCGGTCGCGCTGCTCCTGCAGCAGACGCTGCGCGGGATCCTGTTCCGCACGCGGCACCGCAAGCCCGGCCGGGAGCGCGCCGAGGCCCGGAAGCGCGCCGGCCGGCGGCGCGCCCGCGAGCTGTGCATGCGCGCACGGCGACATTGCGCCGATCGTCAGCGCGAGCGCGGCGGCAATGCGGTGATTCTTGTGCGACATCACAGGCCGAACCACGACACGAGACCCATGTGATTGCGGTTGCCGATCGTCACGAGATCGCGATGCGGCGGCCGGATCGTCACGACGCCGCCCGCGGCGAGCACACCTTCGGGCGCGCTGTACGCGCCGCCTTCGATGTCGGCCTCGCCGGTCAGGCGTACCTTGCCGGTTCCGCCGGTAAACACACCGCCGGTGTCGGCCGCATAGATCGCCGCCCAACGATTGCCGAACCACGCTTTCAGGTCGTGGTCGCGGTTGATCACCGTATAGCCCGGCACCCCCTGCGCAAGCGTTTTCGGCGCGTCGAGCGTCAATGCGCCGAGCGCGAGCACGGTTCCGCCCGTGTTCGTGATCTGCGTACCAGCTTTCAGCTGGATGTCGGCGTTGGCCTCGATCACGCCGCCGAACGCCTGCACGTTCGACGATGCGCTCGCGCGGCAGAACACGAAACACGAGCGCCGGTACGCTGCCTGCCCGGTGAAAACAGCTTGCGTGAGGATGTTTTCGCGCGCGGCGATGTCGATCGCGCCGCCATTCGACAGGATCGATCCGCCGATATTCGTCACGTTCGCGGCGCGTATGGTCACGTTGCCCGCATCGGCCGTGATGTACGCGAGTTTCGATGCGTCGGCCAGCGCGCCATAGTCGACGGTGAAACCGTCGCTACGATGCTTGAAGAACAGGAAGCGGCCGCCCTGCTCGGAGAAGCCGACCACCGCACCGTTCTGCACGCCGGTGCTGTGGTCGACGATGTTCTGCAGATCTCCGCCCGCGTCGATCGAAACGTTCCGGTTCGACAGGATCCGTGCATTCCGGTTGACGACCTCGGCGCCCGCGGTCAGCGACACGTCGCCCTGAACGCCGAACAGGATGCCGATCCGCGTCCGCGGCAGCGACTGGTTCAGGATGCGGCCCGCCGCGTTCAGCGTGACCGCGCCCGCGGAATCCGGATCCGCGTCGATCGCGGTCTGCCCTTGCACCAGCGAGCCGACGTTCACGATGTCCGCCGCGCTCTTGAGCACCACGCCGCTTTGCGACGATGCCACGGTGGCGCCCTTCATCGCGTCGTCGGGATTCAGCGCGATGCCCGCGCCGCTCAGCTTGACGCTGCCCGACGCCATCAGGCTGCTGCCCGTCAACGCGATCGCATCGGCTGCCGACACATTCGCGTGACCGCCGCGCGACTTCAGGTCGGTGTCGGTCAGCGTCATGCCGCCCTGCACGGTGACGTCGAGGTCTCGCGCGACGTCGATCTTCGCGTTGGACATCTCGACGTTGCCGTTCGACGTCAGCGTGAAATCCCCGAGCGACGCATTCATCGCGCCGGCGCTGCGCACGCCGGGGCCACGGTCCGTGACGATCAACTGCACGCGCCCGCTCGTCACGCTGCCCGCGGCCGTGATGTCGATCGCGTAGGACGATGCGGTGTCCGGCTGGGTCGTCGCGGTACGCGAGAGCCAGTCGTTGGCGTTGTCGTTCGGCGACAGCCCCGTGTTCAGCTCGACACGGCTGCGTCCGGCCAGCAGGCGCACGCCGGCCGTCGCCGACGAAAACGTGTTGTCGATCGCACCGTCCACGACGATGTTCTTCGCGATCAGATCCAGCCCGATCAGCGCGCCGGCCAGGCCGCCCGGACCGACGACGATCGTGCCGGTCGACGTATCGAGCACGATGTTGCGCTGGATCACGCCGGGGGCGATCTGCAGGTCGTTGAAGCTCACGTTGCCGGTCGACAGCGCGACGTGCCCCGTATTGACGAACGATCCGCCGTTGACGGTGATGCCGTTCGGGTTCGCAAGCACGACGTTCGCGCGCGGCCCCGCCACGGCGATCTCGCCTTCGATCAGGCTGCGGTTCGTGCTCGTCACCTGGTTGACGATCGTGCGCGCATTGATGCCGACGTTGTTCAGCGTCGCACCGGCCGCCGTCACGTTGAACGACGAATACGTGTTGCTCGATACGCCGGCGACCGCCGGCGCAAGATTGACGAGCTGCCGGCCATTCGGCCCGACCGACACGCTCGTCGGCGTGCCGCCGTCCGCGGCGATCCCCGCGGCCGCGGCGCAATGCGGCAGCAGTCCCGTTACGGCAAGGCAAAGGCACAGCGCGCGCCAGCCCCCGCTGCCTGCGCGCCCCATTGAATCGGTGCATCCCATTCTGATCCCGCGCACGGCTTCGCCGGCCGCGCGCCCTCGGTTTTTTGGTCGTGTGGTTGTACTGCTTTCGTCATACTTTTTTTGAGATACCGAGAAAGAGTAACGGCGGGGCCACGCCTTTCTTTAGGGTGCTTTATCGAATAATTTTTCTAATCGCTTCGGAGTCGACATTACAAATCGATTTCACGTCGAGGCACAATGAAGGCGTCCCATCAATCCCGCTCCTCATGTCCTTTACATCGACGAACACGCCGCTTACCGTCATCCATCTGAACGGTCCGATCAACAGCGGCAAGACGACGATCGGTCGCGCGCTCGCACGCATGCTGCCCGACGCGCGCTTCATCGACGGCGACGATCACGACGCCCCTGAAGATGCGCCGTTCGACGTGCAATGGGCCATCGCACTGGAGCGTCTGGTCACGCAGATCGCGCTGGCGCGCGAACGCCACCTCGTGATCGCCTATCCAATCGGCGAAGCGGAATTCGAGCGGCTGCGCGCGGCGTGCGACGCGCGCGATGCGCGATTGTTCGTCGTCACGCTGGCGCCGCCCGAAGCGGTTGCGCGATCGAATCGGGGGGCGCGTGTGTTGACGGACTGGGAGCGGCAACGGATCGCGCAGATGTATCGGGAAGGATATGCGTCGCGCGCGTTCAGCGATTGCGTGATCGATACGTCGAGCGCATCGGCCGAGGGGTGCGCGACGGAGATCGCTCGCCGCGTGGCCCTTCCCGCCCATTGACGCGACTGCTTCGGTGGTGCGCCGTCGCCGGCGCACCACATGCGCGTCCGGACGCATGCAAGCGAACGCGCGCCGCTCTCAATGATGTTGCCGTACACCCGACACGACTTGCTCCCGTGCCCCCTTCCGGCTCAACATCAGCGTCACCACCGCCGACACCGCGAGCGTCCCCGCGACCACATACAGCCCCGCCGCATACCCGCCCGTCACATGCTTGAGCCAGCCGATCGCGAACGGCCCGACGAACCCACCGAGATTGCCGATCGAGTTGATCATCGCGATCCCCGCCGCCGCGCCGGCTCCCGACAGGAACGCGCTCGGCATCGCCCACAGCGGCGCCTTCGCGGCACTGATCCCGATGTTGACGACCACCAGCGCGAGCACGGTCAGCAACGCAGTGCTCGCCTGTCCCGCGAACACGAAGCCGATGCAGGCCAGCACGCACGGAATCACAACATGCCACGTGCGCTCGCCGGTGCGATCCGAGTGCCGCGCCCACACGATCATCGCGACCACGGCGGCGATGCTCGGAATGCCGGTCAGCAGGCCCGTCTGCAACGCGGTGAAACCGAACTGCTTGACCATCAGCGGCGCCCACAGGCCCAGCGTATAGAGCCCCGCCGACGTGCCGAAGTAGATCAGCGCGAGCGCCAGCACGCGCGGGTCGCGCAGCGCCTGCCACGCGCCGGCCGTATGCCCGGCATGCGTGTGGCGCGCATCCGCTTCCGCTTTCAGCTTCGCGATCAGCCAGTCGCGCTCGTCGGCGCGCAGCCACGCGGCCTGCGACGGCGTATCGGTCAGGCGCTTCAGCACGACGAAGCCGAGCACGACCGCCGGCAGCGCTTCGACGATGTACAGCATCTGCCAGTCGGCAAACCCGAACATCGGCGGCATCTGCATGATCGCGCCCGACAGCGGCGAACCGATCGCGGTCGAGATCGGTGCGGCCGCCATGAACCACGCGGCGGCCACCGCGCGCTGCTTCGCGGGAAACCACAGGCTCAGGTACAGGATGATGCCGGGGAAGAAACCGGCTTCGGCCATGCCGAGCAGGAAGCGCAGCACGTAGAAGCTCGTCGGCCCGGCCGCGAACGCCGACACCGCCGACACGATCCCCCACGTGATCATCACGCGCGCGATCCAGATGCGCGCGCCGACGCGATGGAGAATCAGGTTGCTTGGCACTTCGAATAGAAAGTAGCCGATGAAGAACAGGCCGCCGCCGAAGCCGAACGCGGTCGGCGACAGGCCGATCGCCTTGTTCATCGTCATCGCCGCGAAGCCGACGTTGACGCGATCGAGAAAGCTGACGAAGTAAAGCAGCATCACGAACGGAATGATGCGCCACATCAGTTTCCGCGCGACGCGGGTTTCCAGATCCGCCTGCATGTGTCTCCTCCTTCGAGGTCGGGCCGTGCGCCGTCGGTCGATGGACCTCGCGCGTCGGCCGGCGCCCGGCTCGCGTCGCATGCGCGAGTCGCGGGCTGAAAATGCGTGAGTGAAGCGAGCGGGCGGCGCTCGGCTGCGCGCACGCGCGGCCGTCACCGCGTCGCCGCCGTCAGGCCGCGACCGCCGCGTTCGCGACGCGCTCGCAGACGGCCGCCGTCACTTGCACGGTCGTCGCGCTGCCGCCGAGGTCGCGCGTATGCAGCGACGGGTCGGTCGTCACGGCCTCGATCGCCTGCATCACGCGCGCGGCGGCGTCCGTCTCGCCGAGATGTTCGAGCAGCATCACGACCGACCAGAACGTGCCGACCGGATTCGCGAGCCCCTTGCCCGTGATGTCGAACGCGGAACCGTGGATCGGCTCGAACATCGACGGATAGCGGCGCTCGGGATCGATGTTGCCGGTCGGCGCGATGCCGAGGCTGCCCGCGAGCGCGGCGGCGAGATCGCTGAGGATGTCCGCGTGCAGGTTGGTCGCGACGATCGTGTCAAGCGACGCCGGGCGGTTGACCATGCGCGCGGTCGCCGCGTCGACGAGCTCCTTGTCCCACGTCACGTCGGGAAACTCCTGCGCGACCTGTTTCGCGATCTCGTCCCACATCACCATCGCGTGCCGCTGCGCGTTGCTCTTCGTGATCACGGTCAGCAGCTTGCGCGGCCGCGACTGCGCGAGCCGGAACGCGAAGCGCATGATCCGTTCGACGCCGGCGCGCGTGAGAATCGACACGTCGGTCGCGGCCTCGATCGGATGGCCCTGGTGCACGCGGCCGCCGACGCCCGCGTATTCGCCTTCGGAGTTCTCACGGACGATCACCCAGTTCAGGTCGTCCGGCCCGCAACGCTTCAGCGGCGCGTCGATGCCGGGCAGGATGCGCGTCGGGCGCACGTTCGCGTACTGGTCGAAGCCCTGGCAGATCTTCAGGCGCAGGCCCCACAGCGTCACGTGGTCGGGCACGTCCGGGTCGCCCGCGGAGCCGAACAGGATCGCGTCCTTGCCGCGCAGCGCGTCGAGGCCGTCGGCCGGCATCATCGCGCCGTGCCGGCGGTAGTAATCGGCGCCCCAGTCGAAATCCTCGAAGTCGAACGCAAAGCGGTCGCTGCCGCGGGCCAGCGCTTCCAGCAGCTGCTTGCCGGCAGGCACCACTTCCTTGCCGATGCCGTCGCCGGGAATCGTTGCGATACGGTAGGTCTTCATGGGGACATCCTCGGTTGATCATGAGCGTGAACGCACTTTACCGAACCGGAAGTACGGAAACCGGGGCTATACTCAAAGCATCTTTAACTTAAATTCATGAATCCCGTCATGGCGGATACCGTCCAGCCGGCCGATCTCGGCTTCTTTTCGACGCTGGCCGCGTCGGGCAGCCTGAGCGCGGCCGCGCGCGAACTCGGGCTGACCGCGGCGGCCGTCAGCAAGCGGCTCACGCAGATGGAGCGGCGCGCGGGCGTGACGCTCGTCAATCGCACGACGCGGCGGATGATGCTGACGCCGGAAGGCGACGTGTATCTCGACTACGCGCGGCGGATCCTCGACCAGATGGACGAACTCGGCGAGCTGCTCGGCAGCGCGAAGCAGCGGCCGAAAGGCCTGCTGCGCGTGAACGCGACGCTCGGTTTCGGGCGCAGCCACGTCGGTCCGGCGATCTCGAGCTTCATCGCACGCTATCCGGAGGTGTCGGTGCAGCTGCAGTTGTCGGTGATGCCGCCGCCGCTCACCGACGACGCGTTCGACGTGTGCATCCGCTTCGGCGAACCGCCCGACACGCGCGTCGTCGCGCGGCGGCTCGCGCCGAACCGCCGGCTGCTGTGCGCGGCGCCCGCGTATCTCGCGCGCCACGGGACGCCCGGCACGCCGCACGACCTGACGCGGCACAACTGCATCGGCATCCGGCAAGGCGACGAGGGCTACGGCGTGTGGCGCCTGACGAGCGGACGCGGCGCGGCCCGCCACACGGAAGCCGTGCGAATCAACGGCAACCTGACGACGAACGACGGCGAGATCGCGGTGAAGTGGGCGCTCGACGGGCACGGGATCCTGATGCGCGCGGAATGGGATCTGCGCGACTATCTCGCCGACGGCAGGCTGGTCGTCGTGCTGCCCGAGCACGAAACGCCGAGCGCCGACATCTACGCGGTGTATGCGCAGCGTCACCAGATGTCCACGCGGATTCGCGCGTTCGTCGATTTTCTGGCGGAGGAATTCGGGCGGTTTAGGGTGGTGTAAGGCGGGTATTCCGCACCTCATGCGGGTTGGCTGTCGGTGCTGCGGGCATGCGCACGCCTGTGCCTCTCCGTATGCCGCTGCACTGCTGGCCCTGCGGCATACGATGTAAATATTCCGGCGAATTTCGTGCTAAATCGCCAAAATATTTACATCCTCCGATATGGATCAGATGGCCGGCGTGTTCCGCCTCGCAACCGCTTGACGACTTTCCGCTGGCATACCGCCGTCAGGCCACCGCTACCAGCCCGCTGTAGCGATCGCCGGTAGCAACCGCACCCGGCAGCGCCGGCCGCCACCCC